>DASRAA010000001.1:0-31783 GCA_035638375.1 Binatia bacterium
GCAGGCGGCCGCAGCTCAGACGGAAGAGAACTCGATGACGAAGACTCTGGGGTTAGAGCTGCCGACCGAGGCGGATGCGATGCAGTTCTCGCGATCGCTGAAAGTGCTGGTGTGGGCCCCGGAGCGGCTGATCTAAGACCGTGCGCAAGTGTCTGCGTTTATCGTGGGGTTTATAATCTTGCGTTTGCAACCGCACACTTACAGTCATAGGGTGAGATAGACATGGCACAAGTATCCATGGCGGCGATTCCCGCCTTGAAAGAGAGCTTTGCACAACTGAAAACCAGAATGGACAAGGCGGTGGAGGACTTCCGCCGCGAAATGACGGCGACCCGCACAGGCCGCGCATCGGTCCACATGCTTGACGGAATTACGGTGGATGCCTACGGGTCACAGATGCCGCTTAACCAGCTGGCTAATGTGAGCGCTCCTGAGCCGCAATTGATTACGGTGCAGCCGTGGGACGTGAGCCAGATTGGGGCAATCGAGAAGGCCGTTCGCAGCAGCGATCTCGGTTTGAACCCTATGAATGATGGCAAGCTAGTGCGCGTTCCGGTGCCCGCGCTCACCGAAGAGCGACGTAAGGAGATGGTGAAGCACCTGCATAAGGTGCTGGAGGAGCATCGGACGGCCGTGCGGAACATCCGACGCGATGGTAATGACGCCATCAAGAGGGCGATGAAGGAAAAGAAGATCACGGAAGACGAAGAGCGTGGCGCCATGGAACAGTTGCAAAAACTGACGGATGACGAGATTAAAAAGATGGAAGAAATGGCCAAGGGGAAAGAGAAAGAAGTCATGTCGGTATAATTCCTGGCCATTGTTTCTGGTGGGGACGGAGCGGCGAGTGCCGCTCCATTTTGTTTTGGCGATAACATGGGGCCATGCTGCTCGAGCTGGGCGACCTAAAAGTGCGCTCGTGGCGTAAGGACGACCTGAAGGCGCTGGTACATCATGCCAACAATGCGAAGATCGCGGCGAATCTGCGGGACCAGTTTCCCCATCCGTACACGCGGCGGGACGGCATCGATTTTCTGGAGTACGCCCACACCCAGGAGCCAGAGGTTTCGTTCGCGATTCAGGTCGCTGGTGAAGCAGTGGGCGGAGTCGGTTTCTTGCTTGGAAGAGACATTGCTCGGATGAGCGCGGAGATGGGTTATTGGCTGAGCGAACAGTTCTGGGGACGGGGGATTGTAACGAGGGCGGTCACGGCTATGTCCGATTGGGCTTTCGACAATTACCATCTCACGCGCGTCTTTGCTATGGCATTTGCGCATAATGTGGCATCCATTCGCGTGCTCGAGAAGTCTGGGTTCGAGCGCGAAGGAGTGATGCGCCGCAGCGCGATCAAGAACGGAGTGGTGCTGGACCAGATCTTGTTTGCGAAGGTGCGATAACCGGCCTTAAGGGCAAAGAGAGGGCACAAAGTTTTGACAAGCTCAGCCATCGGATTCCGGGGCACCCTGCCAGTCTAGGACATCCGCTTTTGGCGTGGAATACCGTTCGCTGATAGGGGTATCGCACTCTTGGCGAGGCTTACTATTATTTCTGGTTAGTTAGGCGACTGCTTACTGCATCTGCCTCCCGGGCTAAAGCCGGCTCTGACTCATTGCTGTCGCAGAAATGAAGTTGCGGCCCGCTGCGGCGCATGAATTCATGCCTTGGCTCATGGTTGTCGCTCAAGCAAGTTTTAAGCGGTTTCCGAACGGAGTGCCCTAACTCGTCCTCACCGGGCCAGCGAGTTCTGCCTGCTTGTTACGCTACCGGTGTTCCTTTCCTTCCAGCCGCCTCCGCCGAAGTCGTGGGATCGGCTCCCTCCCAGGTCTCGTCCGAGGTTGGTCCGTACACAGACGGCACGGGCTTGTTCAGCAACCGGAGATAAACGGTGAGCTGAGTGCGGTGATGACAGGTGTGCAGCACGCGCCGCCAGAAGATCCAGATGCGCTCGCGCGGTTCGCCAAAAAAAGAAACTTCTTCCATCCACCATTTGGCAGTCTGTCCGGAGAAGAAGTGCAATCGCGGACGTGCCAAGTCAACCAGTCGCTGAATGCAGGGTGCGAGTTCGAGAGTAGGCGGGAGAACTTGCGCCGCAGGGGGTTCGGGCGTGCCGACGAATTCCCCGAAGAAGCGGCGCTCGGATAGTAATTGATGCTTCAGGATGTCACGCACAGTGGAAGATTTTTCATGTGGATGGTAGACCATATCCTCGGGTGCGAAGCAGCGCCACACCGCAACGACCTTGTTAGTCTCGCTGGCGTAGGTATCGAGCAGGTGCTGAAACACCGGGTTGGCTGCGCGGGGGACTTCGGACGGGACGATGGCGACGTGGGGATATCGCATGGAGACCATCCTCGGGAGGCGAAATGATTGTACTCCCAGCAAAAGAGAAAGGGCGCGATGGACGCGCCCTGGTCGAAAGATGTTTCGAGCTAGTTCTCAGAACACATCGACTGCTCTTCCACGAAGCGCACCAGCTTGCCCTGCTTCTCAAGCGAGAGCAGGTTGTCGAGCACCGGATACTGTGCGGACGGGTCGAACTTCTGAATCGCCTTGTAGGCGCGCAGCGCGCCCGCGATTCCTGCGGCCTGCTTCTCTGCCTCACTCTTCACCTGCGGATGCTGCAGGATGAAAGCAGCCTGCGAGTAGATGGCCTGCATGCGCAACTGGTTGGAGTAGGTGTCATTAACCTTATCGAGCGACTCGAACGCCTTGCAGCATAGCTTCACAGTGAAGTCGGGGATCTGCACGATCCACTCGGTCAGCCAGATGCGTTTTCCCAGACTGTCTTTTGCCAGCGGATTCTGCTCCAGGCTCTGGATATAATCGAGAGCACGCGCCCGCTCCTGCGGCGTGGAAGGCCCGCGCGTTTTCGACTCGGCGGGAATTGCCGACGCCAGCACGGTCACGGCGAGCAAGACGAAAAGTTTTCGACCCATGGTGACATCTCCGTGGGGATTTGGCCTTAGGCCCTAGTGATTGAAAGATGATACTCCAGCGGTCGCGAGGCTGTGTAGCTGGGAACAGCAAACGTCAACGCTGATTTCTGCGGTTCGTAGCGCTTTTTAGGGGGTTCGTCCCAGCAGGAATCTGAGGTGCAACAGGAGTCCCTCGACTGGGGTAGGAAGAGGCACGTCGCTCTCCTAGGATTTGCTACCCAGGTTTGCGCCGAACCAGGGGGTGAACCGGGGGCAGTGCGTGGGATAATCAAGCAGGGTGGAATTTGATGAAGCGAGTCGTCCATGCCGCCTGCCCGCACGATTGCCCCGATGCTTGCGCAACACTGATCACCGTCGAGGATGGTCGCGCGACCCGCATCCAGGGAGATCCGGCACATCCGATCACGCAGGGGTTTCTTTGTGCCAAAGTTGCGAAATACCTTGACCGTGTGTATTCGCCTGACCGTGTGCTGTATCCGATGCGGAGAATTGCAGCGAAAGGTACCGGGGGGCCGCAGGCGTTTCGTCGCGTAGGGTGGGATGAAGCCCTGAACGAAGTTACGGAGAAGTTAAAGAAGATCAGCTCCGAATTCGGGTCAGAAGCAATTTTGCCTTATTCCTACGGCGGCAATCTGGGCGCACTCAACGGTGGATCGATGGACATGCGTTTCTTTCACCGCTTGGGAGCGTCGCAGCTACTGCGAACGATTTGCGCGATCACGGGCGGGGATGCCATCGCATCCATCTACGGGAACCGGCTGGGGACCGAGCCGGAGCAGTTCCGCCACTCCAAGTACATCATTGCCTGGGCTGCAAACATCCACGGCAACAACATTCACCTTTGGCCGTTCGTGGAAGAGGCGCGGCGCAATGGCGCGAAGCTGGTCGTTATCGATCCCTATAAGACGCGCACCGCGCGAGTGGCCGACTGGCATATCGCTATCAATCCTGGAACGGATGTCGCGCTGGCCCTGGGCATGTTGCACATCATTGTGCGTGACGACCTCCACGACGCTGACTACATAGCGAAATACACCGATGGTTTCGACGAACTTCAGAAACGTTTGCCAAAGTACACGCCGCAAGAGGTGTCGCGGTGGACTGGCATTTCGATCGACGACATCGAGAAACTTGCGCACGAATATGGCAGCGCCCGCCCGGCTGTCATCCGGCTGAACTACGGCATTCAACGCACACAGAACGGCGGAGCCGCGGTGCGCGC
This sequence comes from Binatia bacterium, assembly GCA_035638375.1. Lineage (GTDB taxonomy): Bacteria > Acidobacteriota > Terriglobia > Terriglobales > Acidobacteriaceae > DASRAA01. The sequence continues at coordinate 4,159 of DASRAA010000001.1, forward strand.
CGTATGCATGTTGCCTGTGATTACCGGATCGTTCAAGGAAGTTGGCGGCGGCCTGCAGCTCTCGATGAGCGGCAGCTACGGATTGGATACCCCGAAATTGCAGCGGCCAGACCTGATGTACAAGAGCGGGCTCGGCCACGAAGCACGCAGCATCAACATGGTTGAACTGGGAAAGACGCTTACGGAAGTGAACGATCCGCCGGTGAAAGCGCTGTTCGTGTACAACTGCAATCCCGCGGCGGTGTGCCCGGAGCACAACCTAGTGGTGCGCGGGTTACAACGCGACGACCTGTTTACGGTAGTTCACGAGCAGTTCTTTACAGACACAACCGATTACGCTGACATCCTGCTGCCGGCAACGACTTTCTTTGAGCAAAAAGACCTGGTCAAATCGTACGGACACATCTTTCTCCAGGTCTCGCAGCAAGCCATCGAGCCGCTGGGTGACTGTAAGTCCAATGTCGATCTATTCCGCGAGTTGGCACTGCGCATGGGCTTCGACGAGCCCTGCTTCCGCGAGACCGTGGACGAGATGATCGATGGCGCGCTCACATCGGGGGCTCCACAGTTGAAGGGCATCACGCGCGAGCGACTGGAGCAGGAGTCCCAGGTGAGACTGAACGTACATGGCGACGAAAGCGAGCAGCCCTGGTTGCCCTTTGCGCACGGCTTCGCCACTCCGAACGGCAAGGCGCGAATCTACGACGCCAGCCTGATCGCACAGGGAATGGATCCGGTGGCCGAGTTTGTTCCGCCGGAAGAATCGCGTCACACAGCAAATGCGAAGCGTTATCCGCTCGAGCTTCTGGCGCGGAAGGCAGACAATTTCCTCAACTCCTCGTTTGTGAATTTGCCAAGCTTGCAAAAGATGGAGAGGCAACACGAATTGGAGATGAGCCGGCATGATGCCGAGGCTCGTGGCATTCGCGACGGCGAACGCGTGCGCGTGTTCAATGAGCGGGGAGAGATTTTTCTGACAGCGAAGGTGGATGGAGCCGTTGCGCCAGGAGTTGTAGGTGCGAAACTCGGCTGGGCGAAACTATCCGAAGGCGGCATAAACATCAACGTGCTGACTTCAGCGCGACTGGCCGATCTCGGCGGCGGCGCAACCTTCTACGCGACCCTGGTGGAGGTAGAGCAAGCGGCAGAAACTTCGGACATGTGAATGGGTTAGCTTCTTCGTGACTCACTAATTGCGGGCAATGGATGCTTTAAGACGCCTTTACCCGTACCGTATAATTGCCGTTTGATTTAAACCCGTTTGAGGTCGTTCCTATTTCTTTCCATAGCCAGGTGAGTCCTGCGGAGTCCTTCCGCCGCGGGCGGCGCTTTTGTGCCAAAGCGTTAAGCTTCCTGATTGCAATCATCTGCCTTGCCCCAGCAGCACTTTGGGCGCAGCAAGGAGTGATTGAGGAAATCATCATCCATGGCAACCGGCGCATCCCGGCAGACACCATTCGGGCTCGCATGTTTACCCGCCCCGGCGATGTCTATGACCAGGGGGCATTGGAACGCGATTTCAACTCCCTCTGGAACACCGGCTACTTCGATGACCTGCGCATCGAGCGCGAGCAGTCACCCAAAGGGTGGCGAATTCACGTCTACGTGAAGGAAAAGCCAACCATTCGCGAAATTAAGTATGTCGGCTTGAGTTCGGTTTCGCAGAGCGATGTGCTCGACAAATTCAAAGAGCGCAAGGTCGGACTGACGCAGGAAAGCCAATACGATCCGACCAAAGTGAAGCGCGCTGAAGTTGTTATTAAGGAATTACTTGCCGCGCACGGACGCCAGTTTGCCACTGTTACGTCGGAAGTGCGGCCGATTCCTCCGGCGGCCGTCGGACTCACGTTCGTGGTGAAGGAGGGCCCGAAAGTGAAGGTAGGCAAGATCACCTTTGAGGGCAACAAGGCGGTCAAGTCGCGCGAATTACAGAGCGCGATGAAGAATCTCAAGCCAATCGGCATTCCGCACTCCATCTTCCTGGAGAACCTTTTTCCACGGACTTATGATTCCACCAAGCTGAATGAAGATGCCGAGCGCGTCCGTTACTACTACCAGACCAAGGGTTATTACAAGGCGCTGGTCGCCGATCCTCAAACCAAGATTCGCGACACTCCTCCAGCCTGGTACTGGCCGTTCAGCAAACAGCCAGGGAAGGCAGTGGACATCAAGATACCGGTGGAAGAAGGCGAGCGCTATCGCCTGAAGGAAATCACCTTTTCGGGCAACAAGGCTGTTGCCGACACCCGTGCACTGCGCGCCCAGTTCAAGATCAAAGATGGAGATGTGTTCGATGCCGAGGCTATCCGCAAGGGACTGGACAATTTGCGCAAGGCCTACGCAGCGCTGGGTTACATCAATTTCACTCCCGTGCCCAACACTGATCCGGACGACGAAAACAAAACCATCACGCTGAAGATCGATCTCGACGAAGGCAAGCAGTTTTATGTGCGCCGCATCGAGTTTCAAGGCAACACCACCACGCGCGACAAGGTTATCCGTCGCGAGCTGGCGCTGGAAGAAGGCAACGTCTACAACGGCAATCTGTGGGACCTCAGCCTGCTGCGGCTGAATCAATTGCAATATTTCGAGCCACTAAAGCCGGAACAAGATTCTGAGATCAAGCAGAATCCGCAGGAAGCGACAGTAGACATCCTGCTGAAGGTCAGGGAGAAGGGCAAGAATAGTATCGGTCTGACCGGCGGCGTAAGCGGCCTCTATGGTGGTTTCATCGGCGTGAACTACACCACCAACAACTTGTTCGGAAAGGGCGAGTCGCTGACCGTCGCGATTTCGGTGGGACAATATCAGAAGAACTACACTCTCTCATTCACGCAGCCGTACCTGATGGACCGCCCGCTGCAATTCAGCTGGACTGTTTATCACAACAGCTACAACTACAATCAGCAGCAGCAACTGAGTGTCCAGGCGGGACAGAACATCAATCTACCCGCCAGTTACCAGGCGCTTCTACAGAACTACACGCAGACGAGCACGGGCTTCTCCACCTCCCTCAGCTATCCCATCAAGCGGTCGTTCAAGCGGGTCGGTCTTACGTATTCGTTCGATGACACGACCTTGCAGACCTACAGCGCGGCCTCGACCCTGTATTTCCAAAGTCTGGCTTTTCGAGGGCTTTCCGGACCAAGCGCGCTCACAGGTATCCAAACCAGCAAGGTTGTTCCCAATTTCTCTTACAACCGCATCGACAATCCGCAGCGGCCGCACACTGGACAGAGCCTCTTTGTAGCTACGGAAGTTGCGGGACTGGGTGGCAACACACACTACTTCAAGCCGGTTGTCGAATGGAAGAAATTCCGACCGATGAACAAGAACCGAAACACTCTGGGTTTCCGTGTGCTTGGTTCATGGATCAGTGGCTATGCGGGAGACGTGGCGCCTCCGTTCGACCGTTTCTATATGGGCGGCGATCAGGACTTGCGCGGCTTCGACATTCGCTCGGTTTCGCCGGTTGTATTTTTCCCCACGGCTATCACGATTCCGCTGCAGAACCCCGACGGAACAAGCGTTCCTCTCGATCCGGCGAACCCGCGACGCGGCACATGGAACGTGACCATTCCGGTGAATCAGATCATCTTCCCTGGCGGCGACACGCAATGGGTGGCCAACCTGGAATATCGTGTGCCGATTGTGGGCCCAGTTACGCTGGCGCCATTCGTGGATACCGGCATGGACTTCATCACCAACGAATCCCAATTGCGTATTGCCAATCAACAGGTGATCACGTTGAATGCAACGAACTACGGCTGTCCGTACCTGAACTTGGACTTCTCTTGCGCCGGGACTGTGCGGATTCCGACGGGTGCGAACCTCACCCCGATTTCCGGCACGAACTATCAGCCGCGCATGTCCACCGGTCTCGAACTGCAGGTGGTACTACCCATCGTTAATGCGCCATTCCGCATTTACTACGCTTACAATCCATTGCGACTTGATCAAGTTGTCGGCCCCGCGTCGCCGATCACGCGTTCGATGTTTCCTGCCGGGGCTGCCGGCGACTACACCTATGAGAACGCCGCTGCCTTGTACAACCCGGGATACCTGATTCGCGAACCGCGCAAAACCTTCCGGTTCACGGTGGCGACCACGTTCTAGAGATCGCGTCGAGGAAGCTGCATCATGAAAATCGGTTCCATCGTGATCCGATGCTACGAATTCGAAAAGATGATGCGCTTCTGGCAGGAGGCGCTCCACTATGAGCCGCGCGAGCCGGCCCGTGAAGGTTGGGTCGTCTTGCGCGATCCCACCGGCCAAGGCCCGAATTTGTCTTTGGACAGATACGCGGAAAGACGCACCGGAAAACGAAGCCGGCTGCACCTGGATCTCTACACCAACGATTGCGATGGCGAGGTGGAGCGGTTGATTGGTCTGGGGGCAACTCGATACCCTTGGCGGTATCGGCCTCACGACGATTTCGTGGTGCTGGAGGATCCTGACGGCAACTTGTTCTGCGTTGTCCAGAAAGCAGAAATTTGAGCTTTTGCTACCCGTCGGCATACCTACAAAGTAGGAGCCTCTCTATTTGACGGTGCTCGCGTGCATTGCCTATAATTTTTGCATCCGCACCGCCGAATCTTCCGGCCGGAAACCGTTAGTGCAGGCATAGTCTGCGCAGGTTGTCCGGGCCAGCACCGATCAGTGCATCGTGTGCCGTTGGAACACCTGAGGAATTCCCGGAGCACTCCAAGGAGTTACACCGAAACTCATGAAGCGTACGTTCGTAAGCCTCGTCCTGCTCGTGCTCATCGCGATGGCCGCACCGGCCCAGTCGAGCCCGGCTGCTGCCCCCGCAACCAGTACTTCGCCCGCGAATCCGCTGGCCAACGCCACGGGTACGAAAGTGGCCGTAATCGCCATGCAGGACGCCATCGCCGCCACCAACGAAGGCCAGCGTGACCTGGAGGCTCTAGCCAAGAAGTTCGAACCTCGCCGCGTGGAGCTGCAGAAGCTCAACACCGAAATTGAAGATTCCAAGAAGCAGTTGAATGTACAGGGCGACAAGATGAGTCCCGACGCACACGAGGCGCTGGTGAAGTCGATCGAAGCCAAGCAGAAGACGCTGCAACGAAATGCCGAAGACGCGCAGAATGAGTTCCAGCAGCAGCAGAACGAGATCGCGTCGCGCATCCTGCAGAAGATGGCTCCTGTGATCACCAAGTACGTTGCCGATAACGGCTATGGCTTGCTGGTCGACAGCTCTTCTCCCTGGCCGCAGGGCCCCGTAGTGCTCTTCACTCCGCCCATGGACATCACGAAGCAGGTAGTGGACGCTTACAATGCAGTGTCCGGTGTACCGGCACCTGCGCGCAGCGGTGCTTCTTCAACCGGAACCGCCTCGAAGCCGGCAGGAACGGCGATGACACCTGCTGCCAAGCCCGCGACCGCGGCTCCAGCAACCACTACGCCGAAGCCGACGACAACGACTCCGCCGAAGCAGTAACGGCGAGCTTTGGCGAATTGAGACGGCCACCCTGAGGGGTGGCCCTTTGTATTGGATGCCGTGCAGAGGCGCGACTACGCAGAGTGACCTGGGATGTGTCTGAACGCTTTCTCTGCCACGATGCAAATGCCGGCAGCATCGGCGGCTGCGATTACGGCAGGCTTGTCGAACATCAGACACCGCCCCGCATCGAGCGCAAGACAGGTTGCCCCAGCCTGCGTCATCACCTCGACGGTTCGAACTCCAATGACCGGGACGTCGAAACGCAGGTCCTGATTGCTCTTCGCTACCTTGATCACAGTCAGCGCACGGCTAAATATCGAGGGTTCTTTACCGAGCGAAGGAGACCTCATCAGTTCACCCGCGCGCATGATAGTGGCGTCGGTGCCTTCCATTGCTTCGACCGCGACGCAGGCTGCTTCAGCGATGACCACGGTTTGACCGATATCGAAACGCGAGAGATGCTGGGCGACAGCACGACCGTAGGTGATGTTGGTTTGCTCGGAATCGGTGGGTCCGCGGCTGGTCAGGACGCCTTCATCAGCGAGCAGGGGTTCGAGCAGCGCGGTGGAACTCATTAGCGTAATGCCTTCGGATTCGAGTACCTTGGCGATGGCGCCGATTAGGGAGTCGGTGTTGCGCGTGGCGAGGCCCAGCAGCACCTTCGCCAGACGCCAGTCGGGCTTGATACTGCTGAAAATCTGTTTGTGCTTAACTTGTCCAGCCATAACAGCGCGGGTAATGTCCTCGCGCTGAAAGGTCTCGATCAGCTTCGATAACTCCCCTAGTGAAAGCCAGTGTACGGATGAGGCGCTGTGCTGCTCGATGTCGGGAGAGGTTTCTTCCTTTATTGCAACAACAACGACCTCCATAGCCTGTGAACGTGCAGCATCAAGCACAAGGAAGGGGAATCTTCCATTACCAGCAATTAGACCAATCTTTTGTGGGCCAGTCGACATGGTAGCGGGTGCCGGCTCGGGTTCACACCCTCGCCGAAAAGTGCCGTGCCGCAAGCGGGACTCGGCCATCTCTCTAAGGAGTCTACCCCGGGCGCACGCCCGGCGCTAAATGCACTGCCGCCGCTCCTCCAACCCGCAAAGCGCGAGACCAACGGTTTGTGGGGACGGCGGCTTCGCGGCTCGAGCCTCATGCGCTCAAGTCTCGGTGTTCCATGTAGCAAAGTCCTTGATCAGGAGCATAACGGCTACTGTTTACTTAATTACTCCTCGCTGTGATGTCTCAATGAAGCGCACCAGCAACTCTACATCCGAGCCCAGGTCAGATTCGCTGCGGAGTTTCTCGAGTGCCTGCGAGGTGTTCAGCTTCGAGGCCAGCAGCACTTTGAAGGCGTGGTGCAGTTTCTGGATGCGTTTGGGCGAGAAGCCGCGGCGCTGCAATCCAACCTTGTTGAGCATGAAGGCATGGCTGTCGCGCTCGGCACTGGTCATGGAATAGGGCAGCACATCCTGCGTGATCGTGGTTCCGCCGCCCACGTACGAATGTGCTCCGATACGCACGAACTGATGCACAGGGCATAACGCGCCCACTACAGCCCATTCTTCTACGCTGACGTGACCGGCGAGGGTCGCGCCATTAATCAACATCGCATGATCGCCAATCACGCTGTCATGACCGATATGCGTGTAGGCCATGATCAGTGTGTCGTTCCCAACGCGCGTGGTTCCGCCACCCTTGAGGGTGCCGCGGGTGATGGTGACATATTCGCGAATGACATTGCGATCGCCGACTTCGAGATGCGTCGGCTCGCCTCTGTAAGTGATGTCCTGCGGGTCACCGCCGACCACTGCGAAGGGATAGATCTCGTTGTCGCAGCCAAATTTCGATGGGCCTCCGAGCACCACGTGCGCATGCAGCTTGCAGTTCATCCCCAGTTCCACACCTGGGGCCACGATGCAGTACGGTCCAATTTCGCAGGACGCGGGAATCTTCGCAGACGGATCAATGATGGCCGTCGGATGGATGCTCATATCGCGGTTAGGACTTTTCGACTACCGCGGAAGTGTATGGCTTGACTGCGCGGCGGTCGAGCAAGCGGCAACTGATGACCGCCTCGCAAGCTACTTTGTCGCCGAGATAGGCCTTACCCAACATGCGGCCGGCGGTCCCGCGCCATGCCAGCACATCGACCTCAATCCGTAGCTGGTCGCCGGGGATCACAGGGCGGCGGAACTTGGCGCGCTCGATGCCGGTAAACAGGAGCAGCTTGTGCTCCCGGTCGGGGACCTCGATGAGCAGTAGCACGCCGCCGGCCTGCGCCATTGCCTCGACCACCAGCACTCCCGGCATGATAGGGCCGGCAGGAAAGTGTCCAACGAAATATGGCTCGTTCACGCTGACGCACTTCGTCGCGACGATGCGCTTGGTTCGCTCGATTTCGGTAATTCGATCGATCAGCAGAAATGGGTAGCGATGAGGCAGGATCTTCATGATTTCGTGGATGTCGAATCCTGCGGTCTGGGCGTTTGCGGTTTCGGCTGGCGCAGTCATCGCGGTATCGGTCATGGCTTGTCTCGCAAGACTCCCGATTATACATTTCGTAGTCGTCGTAATTTGTTATTCGAAGATGGAGCAGAGGACCTTATTGATGCCTGCACATGATTGGAATCCTGAACTGAAGCAACTGCTGGAGTGGCTGACGACACGCCAGCCTGAGATGGTGGCGCAAGTTCGCGAACTGGTGACGCGCGAATCACCGACCCACGAGAAGGCGGCTTGCGATGCCTTGTGTGGGTACCTTGCTGAGCAGTTTCGCGGGCTCGGCGGAAAAGTTAGGGTGAATCGTCAAGCGACGGCCGGCAACCATTTGCAGGTGGATTTCGCGGGTCCGCGTGGGCAAGAACCCGTGTTGTTGCTGGGTCACTATGACACCGTCTACGATCTGGGAACTCTGAAGACGATGCCGTGGCGCAAGGAAAGCGGCAAGCTTTGCGGGCCCGGCGTGTTCGACATGAAGTCCGGCATCGTGCAAATGATGTTCGCCGTGCGTGCTCTTCGTGAAGTGCAGAGCGGATTGCCTCGGCCTATGACTGTGTGGCTCGTCTCTGACGAGGAAGTCGGCAGCGACAGCTCGCGTTCGCTGACCGAGGAGCTGGCATCGCAGTGCGCAGCGGTGTTGGTGTGTGAGCCATCCGGACCCGGCGGAGCACTGAAGACCGCGCGCAAAGGTGTCGGCGATTTCACCGTCAAAGTAACTGGTAAAGCCTCACACGCCGGACTGGATTTCGAGAAGGGTAACAGCGCCATCACCGAGCTGGCACACCAGATTCAGGCGATTTCGCAGCTTACCGACCTGAAGCGAGGCATCACGCTCAACGTGGGGGTCATTCGTGGAGGCACGAGGACGAACGTCGTAGCCGGCGAGGCGGTGGCCCAGGTCGATCTGCGCATAGCCCGCAAATCCGATGGGCCATTGATGGAGCGCAAGCTGAAAGCGCTCAAGCCCGTCAATCGCAATTGCCAGCTGGAGATTACTGGCGGAGTGAACCGACCTCCGTTGGAGCGGACTAAGCAGGTTACAGCGCTTTTCTCGAGAGCCCAAAGAATCGCAAACCAGCTGAGATTTCAGGTAGACGAAATCGCCGTTGGAGGCGGTTCGGACGGGAATTTCACGGCCGGGATTGGCGTTCCTACCCTCGACGGCCTGGGTGCCGTTGGCGATGGCGCGCACGCGACGCATGAGTACGTAGTCGCGGACGAGTTGCCGCGGCGGGCAGCGCTTCTAGCGGGGCTGATTGGAGAGATCTGACCCTCCGCCAGCGTTTCTCACCGCTATCAATTCAACTGGCTACTGGCCACTGCGGCAGCCGGCTACATTTTGACGCCTCCTTGCGAAAAGCCTAGAATCTAAAGAAGAAGCCCGCTAACCTGAGTTTGTCTTAACAGCAGATTGACCGGGCTGTTCGACCGGAGGATTTATGTTTGGCGGAAAAATCGGTCTGCCCGAGCTGGCGGTCATTGTGTTCATTGCGCTGCTCATCTTTGGTCCCAAGAAGCTGGGCGAACTCGGTAAAGGGCTGGGTGAAGGCATTCGCAACTTCAAGGCATCGATGAACGAGGGCGCTTCTGGCGCCTCGAGCACGACCTCGACCGAAGAAAAGAAGTAGCGCGCTCCAGCTCACGCGGAGATGTCCATGCGAGACGAGACACTCCGCGTTTGTGTGTCTGCCCCAATTCAGAGCGCGAATATTGATTTTGCGCGTTCCAACTCGCGCAGCATGCGGTAGACCAGCGGCAGGGGCAGTCCCACAACATTGAAATAGCAGCCGTCGATGCGCTCGACCCAACGCGAGGCAATGCCCTGGATTGCGTATGCGCCGGCCTTGTCCATCGGCTCGCCAGTGGCAATGTAGCTGGCGATTTCGTCATCGGACAGGGTGCCGAAGCGTACGTCGGTAATCTCTGCTGCTATTTCTTCGAATTCAGGAGCCACGAGGCATACTCCGGTGATGACTTGGTGCGATCGGCCCGAGAGCAGCCGCAACATGCGCGCCGCGTCGGCATGGTCGAGCGGCTTTTCCAAAAGGTGCTCGTCGGCAACGACGATCGTATCCGCTCCGAGTACTACACTGTCAGGGTGTCGCGAAAAGACCGCGAGTGCCTTCTCGCGAGCCAGCCGTTGCGCATACTGCAATGGCACCTCATCCGGTAAGGGCTGTTCCGGCACGTGCGCCGGCTCAACCGTGAACGCAATGTCGGCGTTGCGTAACAGCCCGGCGCGGCGAGGCGAAGCAGAGGCAAGGATAATAGGCATGCAGGGACGATTCTAGCAATCCCCACAACGGATACTTACGACTTCAACCGCGGTATCCAGCGCAGCACACGGCGACACAGGTCCTCGTATTCGCCGTCAAATTGAGTGCGCAAAGTGCGCTCTTCGCAGAGAACAACGAAGAGATGGAAGCATGCAAATAGAAATACACCATAGACCGTAATGGAGGACCGTTGGTAGAACGGCGACTGTCCAAAGACAGCGGCGAGCACGGAAGTGTACATAGGGTTGCGATTGATGCGATACGAGCCGGTGACAACCGCGCTGCCTGGTCGGGCTGATGGGCGCGGGGGGTGCCTTGCGCCTGCACGAATAACACCGCACAGCAGAAGTAGCCGATGGCTCCCACCAGGAACAGCAGCCCACCGACGACCGGTACAGTCAGCGACGCTGCACGGCCACTGCCCACCATTCTGTGGGGAATGTACACTGCAACAACTGGCGGCACGAACAGTGTGAAAAACCTCGTTTCGATCGTATTTGAAGCAGTGCTCATGGATGCAACATCGTACCGCGTACGTCCTGGCGGAGCCGTTTATCCTGCTAAAATTAAGACTGCCTCCTGAAGCACCGATGGATCCAGCAGTCATCCGCAATTTCGCCATCATCGCCCATATTGACCATGGGAAAAGCACGCTGGCCGACCGTCTGCTCGAGCTGACAGGCGCGCTGACGGCCCGCGAAATGCAGGCACAGGTGCTCGACGCGATGGACCTGGAGCGCGAGCGCGGTATCACCATCAAGGCCCATTCGGTGCGCATGATGTATCCAGCGAAGGACGGCAAGACCTACCAGCTCAACCTTATCGACACGCCCGGCCATGTGGATTTCAGCTACGAAGTTTCGCGCTCGCTGGCGTCGTGCGAAGGTGCGTTGCTGGTGGTCGACGCTTCGCAAGGCGTCGAGGCGCAGACGCTGGCCAACTCCTACATTGCCATCAACAACGGGCTGGAGATTATTCCGGTCATCAACAAAATCGATCTGCCCAGTTCTGATATCGAGCGCACCAAGGAGATGATTGAAGGCGCGGTAGGACTTGACGCCTCGCACGCGTTGCCCATCAGCGCCAAGACAGGCCAGGGCGTGCCCGAGGTGTTGGAAGCCATCGTTCAGAAAGTTCCTCCGCCGAAAGGCAAGGCGAATCATCGCTTGCAGGCGCTGATTTTCGATTCCTGGTTCGATTCCTATCGTGGCGTGGTGGTGCTGGCGCGCACTGTCGAGGGCACGATTCGCAAGGGACAGAAAATTCGCCTCATGTCGAACGGCCGCACCTTCGATGTTGAGAACCTCGGTGTGCTCACGCCCAAGCCTGTGGAGGTCGATGAGCTCACCGCCGGCGAAGTCGGATTCCTCATCGCCAACATCAAGAACGTAGCTGACACCAAGATCGGCGACACGATCACCGATAACACGGAGCCTGCGCTGGAGCCACTGCCCGGCTTCGAAGAATTAAAGCCAATGGTTTTCGCCGGGCTTTACACGGTGGACGCACATGAGCACACGCTTCTCCGCGAAGCACTCGAGAAGCTGCGTCTGAACGACGCATCGTTTTTCTTCGAGCCGGAGAGCTCGGCGGCACTGGGCTTCGGTTTTCGTTGCGGCTTTCTCGGCCTGCTCCATATGGAGATCATCCAGGAGCGGCTGGAACGCGAGTACAACCTCGACCTCATCACGACAGCTCCGGGTGTGCGCTACAAGATCACGCTGACCGACGGCACCGTGGTCGAAGTGGACAATCCTTCGCGCTGGCCTGATCCCACGCTGATCGAGAAGATTGAAGAGCCGATCATCACTGCCACGATCCTGACCAACGAAGAATTCGTCGGCGGCATTCTTAAGCTTGTGGAAGAGAAGCGCGGCAAGCAGAAAGCGTTCGAATACGTCAGCGCCACGCGAGTCATGCTGACCTACGAATTGCCGCTGAACGAAATCGTGCTCGATTTCTACGACAAGCTGAAATCGGTATCGCGGGGCTACGCTTCGCTCGACTATCACCTCGCCGGGATGTGGGAGTCACCGATGCTGAAGCTCGACATCTTGGTAGCGGGCGATCCCGTGGACGCGCTATCCATCATCGTTCACAAGGACTTCGCTTATGAACGTGGACGCGCGCTGGTATCAAAGATGCGCCAGTTGATCCCGCGCCAGATGTTTGAAGTGCCTATACAGGCGGCCATCGGGGCGAAGGTAATCGCCCGCGAAACGGTGGCTGCCATGCGCAAAAACGTTCTTGCCAAGTGCTATGGCGGCGACATTACGCGCAAGCGCAAGCTACTGGAGAAGCAGAAGGAAGGCAAGAAGCGCATGAAGCGTATCGGTCGCGTGGACATCCCGCAAGAAGCATTTTTGGCGGTATTACGCGTCGGCGAGGACTGAACTCGCATAGCCGTTTCGGAGGTTCCAAGCTGGTCTGTTTTCTCGGATTTCAAGCTCCGAAGCAGGTCTAACGGCCAGGCGCAACGGCATGCGACAATCGCAGCATGTCAGATAGGCTTTTGCGCGTCGGCGTTGTTGGTGTCGGCGCTTTTGGACACAACCATGCGCGTGTGTATCGTGATCTGCAATCCGATCCCATGGTCGCAGTTCAACTGGTCGGAGTCGTGGATTCGGACGTCGCACGCGGCCAAGCGGTTGCGAATGAATTTGGCGCGAAATTCTTCCCTACAATTTCAGAGCTGATCGACGGCGGGGTCGAGGCTGTTTCCATAGCCGTTCCCACTGTTGCTCATCTTCCTGTTGCCCGCCAGCTCATGCAGGCCGGTGTGGATGTGCTGATCGAGAAGCCACTGTGCGCCACGCTTGCTGAGGCCGGCGAACTTCAATCACTGGCGCAAGAACACAAGCGCATCGCGCAAGTGGGACACCTCGAGCGCTTTAACCCTGCCGTTCGCGCTACACTCCCACTGCTCACCAAGCCGATGTTTTTCGAGGCGCACCGTCTCAGCGTCTTCAGCCCGCGCTCGCTCGATGTGGATGTCGTGCTCGACCTGATGATCCACGACATTGATATTGTTCTCACTTTCGCAGCTTCGCCGGTCCGCGAAGTGCGCGCTGTTGGTTTACCCATCCTGTCGCAAAAAGTGGACATCGCCAACGTACGGCTCGAATTCGAGTCCGGATGCGTGGCCAACTTCACAGCCAGCCGGGTCAGCACGGAACGCGTCCGCAAGCTGCGTTTCTTCCAGCCGCGGCAATATGTGTCGCTCGACTTCTCCCGCCAGGACGTGCTCGTCCTCACCATCGACGCGGAAGCGGCAACCGAGGTCAACCCCTTCGATCCTGCAGGCATTGTAACCAGCGCTTTACCGGGCATTATGGCATCCAAGCCGAAGGTCGAACCGCAAGAGCCACTGCGTGCCGAACTGCTGAGCTTCCTGCATGCTGTGCGAACACGCACCACACCGGAGGTCTCGCTGAACCAGGGGTATGCCGCGTTGGCCATTGCTGTGGCGATCGTCGATGCCATCGCCGAGCACAGCCGCCGTGCCCATCTCGACCAATTGACCACTGGGGTAAGCTAGGAGGTACGCAAGCCCCCTGTCCGCAATGTCCGAAGAACTGGTCACCATCGCAACCTTCCTGAACATCGGTGAGGCCAAGCTCGCGCAAGGCAAGCTCTCCTCGGCGGGCATCGTCGCCTCCGTGCGCGATGAGAACGCCATGAACCTGCACATCGGCATGGCAATGTGGGGAATCAAACTACAGGTGCCCGATCGCCAGGTAGTACGGGCGCTGGAAATCCTGGACGACTTCCGGCCTGCGCCGCAAGAGGAAGAAGAGGTCGGTGAATCCGATGCCGACGTTCTGCGCTGCTGTCCGGAGTGCGAATCGCTAGAAATCCGCCGGGTGGCGGGCGGTAACCCCGGGCAAATTTCCCTGTGGTCGTCGGCAATCCCGTTTCCCGAACTGCCGACAACACCTGCGCAGCATTGGCGCTGCCTGGCCTGCGGACATCAGTGGGAAGAGGAAGAGGAGGAGGAAGAGGAGGAGGAGTAGCTACTCGTAGCGCAGCGCCTCAATCGGCTGCAGGCGAGAGGCTTTCAACGCTGGCCAGAAGCCGCTGGTGATCCCCACTAGCGACAGAACTGCAAACGACACGATCATCACGCTGAGCGACGCTTGCAGGAAGATGTCGCCTTCGTGGTTGGCGGTCTTGTAGAACTCGCTGTACAGCGGCATGGGCGGGATCACCACGGTCAGCAGCCACGACACGACCACGCCCAACGCCCCGCCGATAAACGTCAACACGAGCGCCTCAATCAGGAACTGTACCAGGATATGCCTCCTGCGAGCACCAATTGCCTTCAGCAGTCCGATCTCTTTTGTGCGCTCGGTCACGGTGACCAGCATGATGTTCATTACTCCTACGCCACCAACACCCAAGGTCAGGGCACCGATGATTCCCAGCAGAGCGTCGAGTCCGATGGTGAAGGCGTGCAGCATCGCGCCCGTTTCCACCGTGTCCCACTCCGGAGTCGCTTTGGTGTCTTTCGGCTCGAAATGATGCCGCCGCGCAATAACGTTGCGTGCAGCCATCAGGGCCTGGCGGTGTAACTCTGCCGAAATCGGCTGAATCACGATCATCTGCGGGTCCTTTGCATTCGTGAGCTCGTTGAAGACCTCGTACGGAATGAAGGCCTGCTCGTTATCCGGCCCCTCGTACATCGAGTCCTGGATCTTGATGTCCATCACGCCGATGACTTCGAAGCTCTTGCCTTTGATCAGGACGGTCTGTCCCACTGCAGGGGCGCCCTGAAAAATCCGCTCGGCGGCATGATGCCCCAGCAGCACCACCGGCTTGCGTTGCGCGAACTCCGACTCTTCGATGTTTCGGCCATCGGCAGCCTGAATCTTCCGCATTGCTGCGTAGGGATACTCAACGCCACGGGTCTGAATCGACACTATCCGTGTCCCCGCCTTGAAGCCGAAATCTGTCACCGACTCGGCGCTGACTGCTCGAATGATCGGCACTTCCTCGCGAATCGCTTCGACGTCCTCGTACTCATAGTGAATCTTGCGTCCGGCGCGTTGACCTCCAGCCTGCATGCTGGTTTGCCCGGGCCATAGCACGATGACGTTATTCCCCATGTTCCCCACGGCTTGCATAATGCCGCCACCGAGGCCTTGCCCGAACGCCAGCAGCAACACCAGCGAGACCACGCCCCAACTGATGCCCAGCATGGTGAGTGCCGATCGCATGCGATTGCGCCGCAATGCCGTCCAACTCTGCTGCACCAGTTCGGTTAAATACATACTGCACCTCGGCTCACTCGTATCTCAGGCACTCGATGGGATCCATATCTGCCGCGCGCTGCGCGGGATACATTCCCGCGCTGATCGTAATGATCGACAGCGTCAATAGAGAGCCCACAATCGCAATCACGGAAATGATCGGTTTAGGCACGAAGTCCGGCAGCGGCGTGACGGCCAGCAATATGCACAGCCCGACTCCCACTACATACCCCAGAGTCCCGCTCAGCACCGTGAGCGCCACCGACTCGCTGAAAAACTGTTTGAGGATGTCAGTCTTCGTCGCGCCAATTGCCTTCAAGACGCCGATTTCTCGCGTGCGCTCGGTGACGGCCACCAGCATAATGTTCATCACGCCGATGCCCCCAAGGCACAGCGTGGTGACCGCCACACACCCGAAGAAGAAAGTGATCACAGCGAAGATGCGCGCCAACACCTTGGCGAACTCCATCGTGTCCCAGATGAAAAGAGCATCTTTGTCGGTCTCTTCAAAGTGGTGCATGCGCCCCAGCAGCCTGCGCACTTGCAAAACCGCCTCATCGTGGTATTTTGGGTCGGCAACTTCGAGCACGATATCCGACAGATAGCCCTTGTTGATGATCTCGCCCTTTGCCGGCGGAGGCGGAAAGTCCCGCGCCATCGCCGAGTAGGGGACGTAGATCTTGTCGTTGTCAGGACCGCTGTAGTTGGAGTTCTGCTTCTTCTCCTCCATGACGCCAATCACGGTGTAGGGATAGCGCGCAATCTCCAGGTTGGCTCCCACAGCAGGTTGTCCGGGAAAGAGCTGACGAGCGGCATTGGAGCCAAGGATGACAACGCGCCGCGCCTCGGTTTCGTCATCTTCGGTTATCAGACGGCCTTCGGCGAGAATGATGGAACGAAAATCCTGATAGGCAGGCCACACCCCTGAGACCTGCCTCGCTGCTGAGTTGAACTGGCTGACCTCGCTGACGTTGCGTTGCAATTCTGGACTTACCGCCTTCACGAAATACGCCTCTTTCTTGATCAGCCGTGCGTCGTCAATATTGAGCGTAATCGGACGTCCGGCCGCCAACCCACCAACCTGCGAGCTGGTGCGGCCTCCCCAGATGATCACCAGATCCTTGCCCAGCGTCTCCATCCGCTTCTTCTGGTCTTTGCTGAAGCCTAGTCCTAGCCCGACCAGCAGAATCACCGACGCGATCCCCCAGATGATCCCGAACATCGTCAGAAAGCTGCGCATCTTGTGGGCGCGCAAGGTCGCCAGCGTCTGTTTCAGGATGTCGAGTAGGTTCATAGCGCAGCCCCGACAGCGGAGGGGGAATGGCTAAGCAGCTTCGCCCTTCACCAGATACATACGCCATGCGGAGGAGAGATGTTCCCGTTTGGTGCCAATCCCCAAAATATAGGTGCGGGAGGTTCCAATACCGGAAAAGTGGGTTGTGCTTCGCAACAATTTCCGACACTTAGGGGCTAGAGTGCCACCGCTCGCACGGCTCCCCTCCGACTTGCAAATTTGCAAGTTAAGCAACATTTAGACTGCGTAACCACATTTGTTGTAAATTCGAAGACGTTTTGGTGGGCCCGACTGGAGTGCGGCCCTTCATCTTCGTGCCACCTTGATTCGCGTTTACAACAGCGACATCTCTCCCATTCCACACCGGCCTGGCGAAGGCCGAAGAATTCGCGAGGATTACCATGCGTCGTACTTCTCTCTTAAAGCTCGCAATGATTGCTGTGTTCTTGACCCTGTGTGCTGAGTCTTCACCAGCACAATGGACCACTCCCACCATCGATGGCCAGATCAATCCTCCCAACGAATACGGCACCAACAACCAGCTCAACAACGCCGGCATCACCGGCCAGACCTGGTATATGACGTGGGATGCCAACAATCTCTATGTAGGGATCGTGAATGCGAACATTTATGAAGGCGGAGTCCTCTACATCAAAGCCAACCCGCAGAACCCGCCGACTTGCTGCTCAAATGCGGACGGCAATTTGTCAGGCTTCAATTACGACAACGAGCAATTCACCAGCTTGCCATTTCGCGCGACGTTCGTGACCTATTTCAAGAACGGCTATCGTGAGTACCGTACCGCCGACGGTTTCGGCAACTGGAGTGGGCAACCTCCTACTACGGCCAATATGCCGACAATCAGAGCAACACCAACACCCGCGAACTGGCCATTCCCTGGAGCGCCATCACCGGCGGCGGGATACCTTCTTCCTTCGTCTTCTTCGGCTTTCTGACCTCTAGCGGCGGCTACGTTTACGGACAGGCGCCCCCCGACAATCCCGGCGCGTTTGTGGGAACCAATGCAACCGCGGTGGCTTACTATGCCGTGCTGAACACGGGAAACGGTACCAGTACTCCGCCATTCTCCACGGAAGAAGCGCCTAATGCATTTCCCCCGGCCGATAAAGCGGGATTCCTGCATGACACCTTCAACCCGTTTTATCGAGATCAGGAAGGAGCCGTGACCGAGAATTCGCAGGTCACGCTGCGCTTCAGTGCGTTGCATTCAACTGGTCTTACGAACGTCACAGCGCGAGCCTACATTTTCGATACGGCATCAGGTAACACGACTGGGCCGGTCGATACCGCTATGTCCCCCGACACCGGCATCGTGGTAGGCGGAACCAACTACGACGTTTGGAAGACAACTTTAACGCTGCCATCGTCCACCAGCGTCTACTACTACAAGTTCATGTTCAACAACGCGCAGTACAACGGCTTCTACAGCGACGACTATCTGGACGATAACGACAACGTGCATAAGGACGGAACCGGCATAGCCAGCAATTTCGAGCCATTCAACTCGTTCCAGATCACTGTGTACGATCCCAACTTCCAGACCCCTGTCTGGCTGCAGAACGCGAATGTCTATCACATCATGCCCGATCGCTTCCGCAATGGCGATCAGACCAACGACTACTGCCGTACGACCCCGTTCACTACCTTCTGCCCCACGTTCTACGGTGGCGGCCCTATGAACACCGTAATTCACTATGACACGTGGAACACGCAGATGTGCGATCCACGCAACAGCAGTTCCTCCTGCTACAACAACTTCACTCAGTTCTATAACGGTGATTTGGCGGGCGTGCAGAGCGAACTCGATTACATCCAGTCGCTGGGTTTCGACACCATCTACATGAACCCGATTTTCGCGGCGCGTTCCTACCACCGCTACGATACGGACAACTATCTGCATATCGATCCGGCGCTGGGTGGCGATGCGGCCTTCACTTCGCTGATCACGGAGATGAACCGGCGCGGCATGCAGGTCATCCTCGACGGTGTGTTCAACCACGCGTCGTCAGACGGCCTGTATTTCGACCGTTACAACCGCTATGGTGGTACTCCGCCCAGCATCGGCGCCTGCCTGTCCACTCAGTCGATGTGGCGAAGCGGTTCAACTTCCTCAACAACAATGCCCCGTGCACGATCGGTGATTATGTCGGCTGGTTCGGCTTCGATAGCCTGCCAACTTTTAACCACACCAATCCACAGGTACAAAACTTCTTCTACAAAGCCCCTGGAAGCGTAACCCAGTATTGGTACAACCAGGGTGCCAACGGTTGGCGCTTTGACGTAGCGGACGATCCTAACTTCGGACATCCCTGGTGGAACAGCTATCGCCCCTACGCCAAAAGCTACAACATGAACGGCCCGCTGATTGGTGAAATTTGGCCGAATGCCAACCAATGGCTGGCCGGTGATCAGATGGATTCGGTGATGAACTATCGCTTCCGCAAAAACATCACCGGATTCGTGCGCAATGCCGAATGGTCCGACAACAACAACAATGGAACGAACGACATTCCTGGCCTAACGCCCAGCCAGTTCGATCATGCCATTCGTGCCGTGCGCGACGACTATCCGCCGCAGGCTACCGCGGCCATGCTGGACCTGCTCGACTCGCATGACACCAATCGTGCGCTCTACGTGATGACCGAAACCGGCGACAGCGGCCTGGCGCAAGCGAAGCAGCGCCTCGAATTGGCGGCGCTCTTCCAGTTCACCTACATCGGCGCGCCGATGGTGTTCTACGGCGATGAGATTGCGATCAACTCGCCGTCGCCAAGCAGCGGCTCCACCGGGCCGATCGGCGATCCTTACACCCGGGCGCCTTATCCCTGGACCGATCAGGCCGGCGATCCCACCATTTATGGGCCGCCCGATACCTCGGTGCAGGCGTATTACACCAAGCTCGGCCACTTACGTAAGCAGTACCCAGTGCTGCGCAACGGATCGTTCATGACACTGCTGACCGGCGACACGCAACAGGCCAGCACGGCAGCGAACACGTACGCGTTTGCGCGCGTTCTAAGTGGCGTCGCCGCCGTTGTCGCCATGAACAACGGCTCGTCAAGCAACGCCGCAAGCATCCCCGTCGCTGGTGTATTCAGCGACGGCACGCAGTTGCAGGATGCCATCTCCGGCGCCAGCTATGCGGTCAGCGGAGGGAATGTCCAGGTAACCATGCCGGCTCTCACTGGCGTGGTGTTGCTGCCGGCCCCGGTCAATGTGGACCTGATACCGCCGGTCGCTTCCATTACGACTACTCCACCGATCAACAGCTACGGCTGGACCAACGCGCTTCCCGCGACGGTAAACCTGAGCGCCACCGATTCCGGCAGCGGAGTGGAGCAGCTTCGCTACTGGATCAACAACGGCTCCGTCACAGCAGTCGCGGGTAGTTCTACCTCGGCGCAGTTGACGGCAGAAGGACACTACAGTGTAGGACTCCGTGCCATCGACAACGCCGCCAATATCAGTTCCCTGGCAACCGCCAACTTCGGAATCGATGTTACGCCGCCAGTTGTTACTGTTTCTGGCAGTCCTTCTACGATTTGGCCACCTAGCGGCGCCATGGTTCCCGTCACTGTCTCGGGGACAATCACCGATAGCTTATCCGGTGTCAACCCTACCAGTGCGACTTTTTCGGTCGTGGATGAGTATGGGCAGATTCAGCCGCACGGCGCGGTGACTGTGGGAACTGGTGGCGGCTACTCGTTCACCGTGTCATTGCAGGCTTTTCGCAACGGCAGCGACCTGGACGGTCGGCAGTATACAGTAACCGTAAGCGCGGCCGACTATGCCGGCAACGTTGGCTCGGCGGCGACAGTGGTAACGGTTCCCCACGATCAGAGTTACTGAAGACTGTGTCTTGCCGATTGCCCCACGCATTCCGCATTCTTGGAATGTGTGAGGCGGCCAGACTTGCCACAGAGAACCAATGTAGACCACCGACGACTGACGGTGCGGACCTCATGCCAACGGTGCCGACTCTTTCAATCCTGGTGTCCCATCTCGTTCCTCTTTTGGACAGGGTGGCCGCTTTTGTCACTTTCGTCCACAGAAAACTAACAACCGGCTACTGGCGAGTGGCGACTGTTTCCGGCACACTATCTCCATGGCTCCGCCCGGCGACTTCACCGCCACCCTCAAACAGCAAGCCGACATCGTCCGGATCATCGGGGAATACCTACAGTTGCGCCAACGTGGCGGGCAAAACCTGATCGGGTTGTGCCCATTCCATAAGGAAAAGACCGGTTCGTTTTCCGTTCACCAGGAACGCCAGTTCTTCCACTGCTTCGGCTGCGGAGCTTCTGGAGATGTCTACACGTTCCTCCAGAAGATCGAGAACATCACTTTTCCCGAAGCCGTGCGCATGGTGGCAGACAAGCTCGGCGTTCCGATGCCCAAGGTCACGTATGCCTCTCCTGAAGAAGCACGCCAGGCCAGGATGCGCGGAGCCTTGCTCGATCTTCACGAGCGTGCCTGCGCCTTTTTCCAGGAGCAGCTCAAGCGTCCCGAAGCCGCGCATGCGCGGGAGTATCTGAAGAGCCGCGGCCTCGGCGCGGCAATAATCTCCGAATTCCGCATCGGCTTTGCTCCCGACCGCGGATTCATTTTGCGTGACGCCCTGAGCCGAGAATTCGACGAAGAGGTTCTGCGCGAATCAGGCTTGCTTTCATGGAAAGACAGAGAAAAGTTGTCTGTTGTCAGTGTTCAGTTGTCAGACCGGTTATCAGTAGCCAGTAGCCAGTTGCCAGTTGAAAACGGGTTACTTGCTGCTGCCTATTCCAGATTTCGTAATCGAGTGATTTTTCCCATCTGCAACGAACAGGGAAAGGTCATTGCCTTTACGGGACGCACACTCGCCGACGACGAAAAGGCGGGCCCCAAGTACCTCAATTCACCTGAGACGCTTATCTACTCCAAATCGCGCGTGCTCTTCAACCTCGACAAGGCCAAAGAAGCCATTCGCCAGCTCGGCTATTCCATCCTGGTTGAAGGCCAAATGGACTGCATCAGCGTTTATTCGGCCGGCTTCAAGAATGTCATCGCCAGCTCGGGAACTGCCTTCACCGAGCCGCAGGCTCGCCTGCTTGGCCGTTTCAGCAAAAAGATTGTGGTCAACTTCGATCCTGACACAGCCGGAGCAGCCGCTGCCGAGCGCTCACTCGGGCTCCTGGTGAGCGAGGACTTTGAAATCAAAGTTCTCACCCTAGAAGCGGGTTTCGATCCCGACCTCTTCATTCGTCGCAAAGGAGTGAACGCATATACTGATGCGCTCAATCACTCGCAGAAATACTTCGACTACCTCATCGAACGCGCTCGCACACTGCATCCTGTCCGCATCCCTGAAGGTAAGGTGAAGGCGCTGAATTATCTTCTGCCGCACATCCAGCGCGTGCCCAGCCGCATCGTTCGCGACGAATGGGCCAAGGAAATCTCCCACCGCCTAGGTATCGACTCCAAGGTCCTTCGCCAGGAGCTTCGCCATGCAGCTACATCACGCTCCGCCGCACGAGTGATGACTCCTCCGGCGGCGCAATTGACCGAGGCCGAGCGCCTACTCATCCGTGCTCTTGCCAGCCCCGATCTGGGTCATGCCCCGGCCTCCGCGCGTGAGGGTCAGGACTCCGACTTCGATCCCGCCCGCCAGGCGCACTTCTTCCTCAGGCAAGAACACCTTCACGAAGGAACCAGCTCGCAAGCGCTGCTCGACACTTTGCTAACCGCTCACGAGCAGGGACTCGACCCGATGGCGCTGCCGCTCGACGACAGCGACCGCCGCGTCGTCGCCTGCGTATTGCTCGAAAGTCACGAAGAGTTGACGCCGGAGTTGCTCGAGAACGCGGTTCGTTCTCTGCGTAAGCGAGTAATCCTGCGCCAACTTGATGAGCTACAGCATCAAATCAAAGAAGCTGAGCACCGCCATGATGTGGCAACCTCGGCCCGCTTGCTGGAGGAGCGGGTGAGGCTTCGCCGCGCCATGAGCAATTCCGGTTCGGGGATGCCGAGTAGCTTAGTCTAAGTCGCTGAAAAATTAGCTGCTTAATCCAATCGGCGACCTCCCTCTTACCCCTGCAACCAAACCTAATCCCTAAGTCATCTATATCTTGCAAGCGGGCAGTACCCAACTTGTGCTAAAATCTGAAAGTTTCCGCCTATGTTGGTACCCCCGTATCACTCCCTCCGTGGTGTGCACTGAACAAGAGCGTCTCCTGAAGGCGCCAAGGAAATTCCGCTTTGACACTTGACGATAAGTTTGACGGCATTAAGAAGTTGATCGATGTGGGGAAAGAGAAGGGCTACCTCACCTACGATGAGGTGAATGATCTCATTCCTCATGACGTTCACTCTCCTGAAGACCTGGACGACCTCATGGCCACCATCGGTGGTCAGGGCATTGATGTGCTCGAAGGTCCCCGGTCTCCCAGCGCCCTCGACAAATTTGACAAAGGCGACCTCGAAGCCGGCGAGGACGTCGAGCTCGACCTCACTCCGGGCGCCCTCGAAAAAACCAACGACCCCGTACGCATGTACTTGCGCGAGATGGGTACGGTCCCGCTGCTCACGCGCGAGGGCGAAGTCGAAATCGCCAAACGCATCGAGCGTGGTCAGCTTCGCGTACTCAAAGCGCTGTCGCGCTCGCCCATCGTTATCCGCGAGATCATCGCCATGGGCGAGGACCTCAAGCGCGGCGTTCGCTCCATCAAAGAAGTCGTAACCTTTGACGAGGATGAGATCACCGAAGAGGTGCTGCTGAATCGTCTCAAAGATGCCACCGGCAAAATCGACGAGCTCAGCAAGCATTACAAGAAGTCCGAGCAGCTTTTCGAGAAGCTTGCCGACATTGTGCAGAAGAAGAATCCGCGTCTGCATCGCAAGACCCGCTGGGCGCTCGGTCGCGAGCAGGTCGAGATCTCCCGCGCGATCCGCAAGATCCCGTTCACCAATACGGAGCGCAAGCGCCTCATCGACCGGGTGAACAAGACCGTTGACTCGATGCGCGGCCTCGACAAGCAGGCCCTGAACTTCGAGAAGCGCGCCGAAGCCACCCGCTCCGAAGAGCAGCGCAAAGAGCTTCGCAAGCAGGTGCGCGGCATCCGCGCCGACCTTGAGCGTATGGAGCACGACGCCGGCGCCACCTTCAATGAGCTCAAGCGCACCCAGCGCGAGATCGTGCAGGGCGACGTTGACGCCGAGTACGCCAAGCGCGAGCTGATTGAAGCCAACCTGCGCCTCGTGGTGTCGATCGCGAAGAAGTACACCAACCGCGGACTGCAGTTCCTCGACCTCATTCAGGAAGGCAACATCGGTCTGATGAAGGCAGTGGACAAGTTCGAATATCGCCGCGGCTACAAATTCTCGACGTACGCAACGTGGTGGATCCGGCAAGCCATCACCCGCGCCATCGCCGACCAGGCGCGCACCATCCGTATTCCGGTGCACATGATCGAGACCATCAACAAGCTTATCCGCACCTCGCGGCAGCTTGTGCAGGAGCTCGGTCGCGAACCTACCTCGGAAGAGATCGCAAAGCGAATGGACATCCCTGTCGCCAAGGTCCGCAAGGTGCTCAAAATCGCGCAGGAGCCGATTTCGCTGGAGACACCCATCGGGGAGGAAGAAGATTCGCACCTTGGCGACTTCATCGAAGACCGCGCCGTGGTTTCGCCCGCCGAGGCCGTGATCAACGTCAACCTCAAAGAGCAGACGGCGCAGGTTTTGCGCTCGCTCACGGCTCGCGAGGAGAAGGTGATCAAGATGCGCTTCGGCCTGGAAGACGGCTCCGAGCACACCCTGGAAGAAGTGGGCCAGTCGTTCGCGGTGACTCGCGAGCGGATCCGCCAAATCGAGGCCAAGGCGCTGCGCAAGTTGCGTCACCCCTCACGCTCGCGCAAGCTCCGCGCGTTTATGGACGGCGTGCACGACTAACTAGTGGCTAGTGAAAGGCGCGAGTGATCGCGCCTTCTTTCTGCCCCCAGACTGTTTGGCTCCAACTCCCCTCAGATATCATCCTGAGCGAGGCAACAACCCCGTCCGATTCGAACGGATTGCTCCCTCCTTGCTCCCTGCGTCGCCCGAGAATTGCAAATTGAAACCGCATATTCTTCGAATGTTGACCTTACGTTAACGTCGCACCAATGAGCAACTTTTAGCGTTCCTTCCAAACTAGCCGCACCCGCTCTGGGTCCGGTCTTTTTTGACATTGAAAGGGTGAAAGCACATGAAAAGAAGCGCAGCGACCCTCCTGTGTTGTGCCATGGTGTTGGCAGGAACCATGTTGGCCGCGGAAGGACCCGTGCCGACCGGCGTTCCCCATCTCGACCATGTTTTTGTGATCGTGATGGAAAATCACGCCTACGGTCAGATCGTGAACAATCCCAACGCACCGTTCGTCAACGGCTACATCAAATCTGCAAACACGGCCAAGAACTACTTTGCCGTCGGACATCCGAGTTCCACCAATTACCTCGAGATGGTTGGCGGTTCCAACTTCGGTGTCCGCAGCGACAACGCACCCGATTGGCACAACACCTCCTGCACACCAAACCTCCTTACCCACCCTCCGATCACCAACTTTGACAATCCCAACAGCGGACCGGTCTGTCCTATCTATGGAACCGGCATCGATGCCGCGACCCCGGCAGTCGACACCTCGGGAAACGAATGCACGGCTCCCTGTTCCCTCATTGATGTGAACGGCGTCTTAGGCTTCGATGCAGCGGCGAACACGGTTGGGAAAACAATCGCGGATCAACTCACGGAAGCAGGTATGTCGTGGAAGAGCTACCAGGAGAGCCTGCCTCCGTCCGGGGCCGACAACGTGACCTACAGCGATGGCTACTTTACAGACAAGACTGTTCCGAACAATATCCCGGGCGGGCTGCTGAAGCTCTATGCCGCCAAGCACGATCCCTTCGTGTATTTCCAAAGCATGCAGAATGCGCTGAAAAATGGAGCAAAGAATATCGTCGGCTTTGAGGGGGCTGGTGGTTTATACGAAGATCTCATCGCCGGAAACCTCCCCGCGTTATCGTTCATTGTGCCGAACCAGTGCAACGATCAACACGGGCGTGGCAATGGCGGTTCGCAGTGCGATTTCGACTTCGAAACCAACGGCACACAACGAGGACTGAACCCGGCCCTCATCTACGTTGGCGATCTGAAGCTGCGCAACCTCATTCATGCCATCCATGCTTCCTCGGTCTGGAGTCAGGGGCACAATGCAATCGTTTTGGTGTGGGACGAAAACGATTACAGCATCGCGCCCAACCAGAACCATGTGCTCACAACGGTGGAAACCAACTTTTCGCCCGGCGGGTATTCCAGCAATCGCTTCTACACCCACTTTTCCCTCCTCAGGACATTGGAAGGTGCGCTGGGATTGGGGTGCTTGAATCACGCCTGCGACTCCACCACCAACG
Organism: Binatia bacterium; assembly: GCA_035638375.1. Classification (GTDB taxonomy): domain Bacteria; phylum Acidobacteriota; class Terriglobia; order Terriglobales; family Acidobacteriaceae; genus DASRAA01. The sequence goes on from DASRAA010000001.1 coordinate 30,372, forward strand.
AGATGTCGGACCTGTTAGGCGCGCGCTGATCCAAGTGCTGCAAAACCGGTCATTTTGTGACTGTCCACACTCACCACCTCGCGTCGGTGACGGTGGGCAGTCTCTCTCTTTCCCCTGGTTTTTCGTTTTGGCGGCGTGCATGCGAAATCCATCGTGAGTGAAACAACACAGAGATTTGAAGTGCAGGGGAGGGGCGATTACTGCGTGGCCGCTTCCGCCCTGGTGTGGTAACCCTTGCGGGCGTGGACCTGATAGTGTTTGCCATTCTTTTGGGCGGTGATGGTGATGGTGCGGTATTTGCCATTGGGTTCGAAGTCGGCGGGCTTATAGGCGATGAGGTAGCGGCTGCGGATTTCGTCGCGCAACTTGTCGAATGACTTGCTCAAGGTCTGCACGTCGCCTGGGAAATAGGCCTCACCGCCGCTCCGTGCGGCCAGCTTCTCGAGCACCTTGTCGGCTTCGGTCTTGTCGGTGCGGGCTTCTTTGGTGTCGATGGTGTAAACGGTAACGCCGCTCGCCTCCATATCGCGAATGGCCTGGCGCAAACTGGTATGGCTGGAGTTCTCCAGCCCATCGCTCATCACCACGAGAACTTTGGCGACGCGCTCGCGCTTGGGATAGGCAGCGAGCTTCCAGCAGGAAGCAGAAACTGCGTCAAACAGGGCCGTGCCGCCGCCATTGGAAAGCCGTGTAATGCCATTCGCAAGCAGTTCGTGGTCGGCGCTGAAGTCCTGAGAGACTTTGAGGTTGTTGGAGAAACCAGCGACGAAACCGAGGTCCGAAGGGTTGGTTAGCATTTGCTGCAAGAATTTCGCCGCCGCCTGTTTTTCGAAACCGAAGCGAGGCTGTACCGATCCACTGGTATCGATCAGCAAGCCGATCAGTAACGGGAGCTTGGACTGCGGGGAGAACTGAAGAATCTTCTGCGGAGGTTTGTTGTCGTCGCGAACGGTGATGTCGGCAAGGACGAGATCGTTGACAGAATGCCCCCAGTTGCTGACTCCAAAGAATACGGCGACCTCGTCGACGACAGTGCGGATGGTGAATTGGTGAGGCAATTCGGCACCGTGGTCGACTCCGGGGATGTCTGCCGCGGTAGTATCGACCTCGGCCATCATGCTGTCACTCGCGCACTCGGGGCAGCGATCGTCGACCGTTTCGTTTCCAACGTCGGCGATTTGCGCTTTGAGTTGAGGAGAGTTGGCCAGATCCTCACGCGGTTGAGCGGCATTGGCTGCATTAAGCGACTGAGTATTGCGGGCGGGGAGGGCAGCCTGATTCCTAGCCAGAATGTCGAGGTTCTGGCGGGCCGTAGCTGCGAGCGAGTTGGACGGGTCTTCCTCCAGAAACAGGGAAAGTTCGGACTGGGCCAGCACGAAATCGTTGAGCGCGATGGCCGCGACTGCGCCGAC
>DASRAA010000002.1:0-2459 GCA_035638375.1 Binatia bacterium
TGTGTAGTGTCAGCAGAAGTGGTGTGGACGGGATAAGGTGGGGTCATAAGGAGCTAACCTATGACCCACCTTCGCAAAATGATGCTCGAGGAACTCGAGCGTCGTAATTACGCTCAGACTACAACACGCAGTTACATCCACACAATCGAAGATTTCGCGCGCCACTTCAAGCGCTCTCCCGACCAGCTCGGTCCGGAGCACATTCGTGAGTACCAAGCGTATCTATTCCGCGAGCAGAGACTCGTCGCAAGCACCGTCACGCAACGGCTGGCCGCGCTACGCTTCTTTTTCACTCGGACCCTCAAGAAAGCGTGGAGCGTGGGCGAGACACCTTATCCGAAGAGAGAGCGACACCTACCCAGCATCTTGAGTCCAGAAGAAGTAGCCCACCTCATCGACTCGGCCCGGACTCGGTTTCATCGCATTGTCTTGATGACGCTCTATGGCACCGGGGCACGGCGTGCCGAACTGACGCGCTTGCAAATCCCCGATATCGACAGCCGGCGCATGGTCATCCACATCCGCGGCGGGAAAGGCCGTCAGGACCGAGATGTCATGCTTAGTTCCACCCTGCTCGAAGCCCTGCGCGACTACTGGCGCGGGCTGAGGCGCAAACCTACATGCTGGTTATTCCCCGGCGGACGCTGGCACACCGCCAAACATCCTATCACCACTAAGGTAGTGTGGAATGCCTGCCATGAGGCAGCGCAGCACGCCGGCCTGCAGAATCGGGTCCATCCCCACACGCTGAGACACTGTTTTGCGACCCACCTGTTAGAAAAAGGCGCTGACCTCCGCACCATTCAGCTGCTCCTCGGACATCACGATCTAAAAGAGACCACCATCTACCTTCATCTCTCACAACGTCATCTCAACGCCACTGCCAGTCCTCTGGATTCGCTCAAGCTGAAAGGCAAGTCACAGACGGAGACATAAATGAGTCGGCCGCTCTTGGAGCTGGCCGACCTGGTCCGAACCGCGGGAGTTGCTTTCCTCTGGCGCAGCCGCCGGTGGATCCGCTGGACGCATATCAAAGTCCTGCTGGCCATTGCGCGCTGTCGCACCGCCGCACTGGGCGGCCATGTCGATGAGTGCACCCGCTGTGGACATCGTGCCATCTCCTATAACAGCTGCCGTAATCGGCATTGCCCGCGATGCCAGACGGCTGCCCGGGAACGGTGGATCGCCGCGCGTCGAAGAGAACTTCTTCCCACGCGCTACCTCCATGTTGTCTTCACTCTACCCCATGAGCTGGCGCCCCTCGCCCTGCAGAACAAAAACATCCTCTACCATCTCTTGTTCCAAACCAGCGCCCAAACTCTGCTCGAAGTGGCTCGTGATCCCAAACATCTCGGCGCCGAAATCGGCTTCTTCAGCGTACTGCACACCTGGAACCAAAAAATCGAGCTTCATCCCCATGTCCATTGTGTCGTTCCCTCTGGTGGCCTTTCCCTCGATCACGCCCACTGGGTGCGCTCCCGCGAGAACTACTTTCTTCCCAAGCCAGTGTTGCGGAAAGTTTTTCGCGGCAAGTTCGTGGATGCTCTGCAACAAGCCTTCCACAACCACCAGCTCTGCTTCCGGGGAGACCTGAAACCTCTGGCTCAGTCCAAAACCTTCGCCGCCTGGCTACGGCTACTCTACCGACAAAACTGGGTGGTCTATCGGAAACGCCCCTTCGGCGGCCCCGACTATGTGCTGCAATATCTGGGCCGCTACACTCATCGCGTGGCTATCTCCAACCCTCGCCTCGTCTCCTTCACCGATGGCCAAGTCACTTTTCGCTGGCGGGATTCCGCTCACCAAAGTGAACAGAAATTGCTAACCCTATCGCTGCACGAGTTCCTGCGTCGCTTCCTGTTGCACATACTCCCCAAAGGCTTCGTGCGCATCCGCAACTTCGGCTTCCTTGCCAACCGCAATCGTGCCACGCTTCTGCCGCTCTGCTTCCAACTACTCGGTGCAGTAGCTTCGCCGCAGACCGAACCAGAGGCTTCCCTGGCGAAGCCCGCAAGTCCGCTTTGGCTTTGTCCCCAATGTGGCGGTCCCATGACGGTCATCGAAAGACTTACCGCTGCCCAGCTCCAACTCCCTTCTCCACCCTTCCTCGCCGGAGCCGCCGCATGAAACGACCCTTCGAAGCTCACTCCCTCGGTGCACCTCACCACCGCCCAGTGTGGTGCGCGCAATTTCCTCCCAAACCAACGGTTCGTTTCCAACCTTTGCCCAAAATCTCGCGCCTACCACAGGCAAACTGCAACCGAACCCATCCTGCCTTCGTTCTTACCAACTCGAGTATCTGTTCCCCAAGCCTCTCCCCTACACCCAACACTATTGAATATGCATAAGTGCTCTCCCCGGGGGCGGCTTCCTTCAAACGGCTGTATCGCACGCGCCCCGCCAGCACTCGGGCATACCGCTTACTTACTGTGGCGCGCGTGCGATACAGCACTAGCGTT
>DASRAA010000003.1:0-29210 GCA_035638375.1 Binatia bacterium
CGGCGTAAGCCCATTGGCTTGCGCCGTGATTGGAATGGGCACGTTATTTTCTGCCTGTGTAAGGGCTCCCCTGACAGGAACTGTTCTGACTGTGGAGATGACTGGGCGGGGAGATCTGACCTTGGGGTTACTGGCTGCCTCCATGGTTGCAATCGTTGTTGCGATGTGGGTGGAAAGTGAGCCAATATATGAGAGTCTAAAACGGAGGACAATCGAGCAACAGAAAACAGCGAAGAAAAGAAAAACACTTGTCGAGCATGGCGTCTCCACGACCTGAAGTAACATTCGGGCGAATGCGAGAGACCGCTCCTCGTGTCATTGCCAGGCCCACGACATGGATGAGCACGGTCAGAACGATTAACGGTAGTCCCCATGCCCAGTCGGCCCTCCCAGGCAAAGGCGCATCGACCAGACCAGTGAAAAGGAATTGGCTCAGCATCGAGGCCTCTTGTCAGGAACTCTTGCGCCCGGGGGTTGGTGTCGAGATCGAAGTTGCCGATTCCACATCGTCGTTCCAGTTGATCTCGCCTTCGTCAGCCTGGTCAAGAATGCCGGCACCGCGAGCCTTGCCAAAATAGTCCCAAGCCCATTCCACAAACGCTTCGATCTTCGCCTGCGTCGAGGACAACAATGAGGCGTGCACGCCAAGCCAAGCCGCGAAAGCCAGTGAGCCGGTCAACTCGTGCCGATGTTTGCCCATTTCAGCAACCGCTGAATTGCGCCCGATCATTGCCATGATCCCTTTATCCAAATAGGCAAATGGCTTTCTTGGCTCTCCCGCAATATCCGCAAGAATGTTTTTCGCACACCATTTGCCGGACTGCTCCGCAACCGAAGCAAGCTGAGGCAGGGGTTTACCGTCGTCGCCAGCGATATTCGCAAAATCTCCGAGAGCGTACACCCCAGGGAAGCCAGGCAGCGTGAGGTCTGGTTGGACATCAATGCGCCCCCCTTTACCGGTTTGGATTCCCAGATGATCGGACAGCGACGAAGCTTTCAATCCTCCGGCCCAGATGACGACATGGGTGTCAATCCTGCTCCCGTCGGAGAGCATTACATGTCCAGACCCCACTTCCTTCACCGTCGTGCCCAGACGCGTCTGCACGCCGCGCTCTTCCAGCATTCTGGCTGCGTAAGATTGCGATTCGGGAGAGAAACCGTGCAAGACAGAGTGACCTCCATCCACCAAAAAAATCCGGCCTCGTTCGACATTCACATCGGAGAGAGCTCTCTTTAGCGAGTAATGAAAAGCGTCGCCAACGGTTCCTGCCATTTCTGTGCCGGTGGCTCCAGCTCCCACAATCACAAAATTCAGCGCACCTTTTTCAAGCAGCGAGGGATCACGATCTGCTGACTCCAGAACAGCGATGATGCGCGAACGTAGCGCTTCGGCGTCGCGTAACGAGTACAGCGGGTAACTGTGCTTGTCTGCTCCCGGCGTGCCGAAGAAGTTCGCCTGCGAGCCTGCGGCGAGCACCAGAAAATCGCCTCGGTAGGTTTGGCCTTCGGCGTTCGTTGCCGACCGCGCGCCGAGGTCAACGGAAACAATCTCCGTGAGCTTCACATCCACATTGGGATGCCCACGCAGGACACCGCGCAGATTGAAGGCAGTATTGCCGGGCGACAGCCCGGCTGAAGCAACCTGGTAAAGCAACGGCTGGAACTGTTGATAGTTGTTTCTATCAATCAGTGTGACGTGAAGGTTGGAATGCTTGGCCAGCTTCTTGGCGCAGTTCAACCCGGCGAAACCGCCGCCAACGATGACAACGTGCTTCAGTTCCCGGTTTTCTTCTCCCAATACTCGCGGTTGCATATCGGCTACCCCTCCGCAGCAAATCATAAAGTGTGTTTGCTACATCGTCACCGCCGCAATGGCTTTTCTGGTCTTCCGCACAGACAAAACCTTGAGTTCCTCTTGTGAGAGCCTTGTTTACAACAGCAGTGTCCGGTTTCCTCGCAACGCAGCGAAATCTGACTGATAGGCACATTTCCGGACGTTCCTTGTCATCTGAAATGTCAGTACTTTTGGGGTTGCGGTTCAGAATGGGCAAAGTCCACCTACGTCAGAAAACGCCGGTGTTGCTCAGTTCTACCAGTACAAGAAGGCCCAAAGGCCGGCGAACGCTATTCGCTCATATCGCCTTCGCAGTGATTTCGCGGAGCGGTGGAGTGTTGCAATTGTGCTAAAGCACTTGACAATGCAACCGAGGCAAAGCAATCATGCTTGGGATCGGCAAGTCAGCATAATGGCTCAATCGGGTTAATCGAAAACGATCAGCTTCGAGGCCTCCCCGCCACTTCCGTCTACATAATTCATGGCAGGCTGCCTCCGCCAGATTCAGGTCAGCCAAGCGGAGTGCGGCTTTTGAAATCGAGTTCGGCAAGGCTTGTCCTGAGTATCGCTGGAGCGGCGACCCTGATCCTGCTTGCCGCTACGTTTGCGTTGGGCACTTCTGCTCCCGATCCAGCGAATACTTTTCTCCCGCATCGACGCCAGCGTTAGAGATCCGTCACTTGTCTTTAATTTGTGCTGGTGATCTGTGCGTCGATTTTTGTCACGGTGTTTTTCCTGATGGTGTATGCGATCGTGAAATTTCGCCGCCAAGAAGGGGATGATGGCCGGGAACCCGCCCAGATTTACGGCAGCAATCAGGTCGAGCTAGCTTGCTGACGCTAAGCTCTGTAATTTTTTATCCTGATACAACTTCGGACGTTACGACATATTGAGGAGAAAGTTATGCAACTGGGAATGGTTGGGTTGGGAAGAATGGGTGCAAACATGGTGCGCCGCCTCATTCGTGGAGACCACGATTGCGTTGTTTACGATGTGTTTCCCAAAGCGGTGCAGGAGCTTGCTGCCGAGAGAGCGACGCCTTCGTCTTCGTTCGAAGACTTTGTGAAGAAGCTGGCCAAGCCCCGCGCGATATGGCTGATGGTTCCGGCAGCGGTGGTGGATGAAACAATTGCGAAGATTCTTCTCAGCCTAGAGGCTGGCGACATCCTGATTGATGGCGGGAATTCGTACTACATCGATGACATTCGCCGGGCCAACGAACTTGGTCCTAAGAGCATTCATTATGTCGACGTTGGTACAAGCGGCGGCGTGTGGGGGCTGGAGCGTGGATACTGCATGATGATCGGGGGCGAAGATGATGTGGTGAAGCATCTGGACCCGATTTTTGCCACGCTGGCTCCGGGAATCGGGGATATCCCGCGCACACCGGGGCGGGAGAAAATTGGCGGCACGGCTGAACAGGGCTATCTGCATTGCGGTCTGAACGGCGCAGGGCATTTCGTGAAGATGGTGCACAACGGCATTGAGTACGGGATCATGGCGGCTTACGCCGAGGGATTAAATATCCTGAAGAATGCGGATGTTGGCAAGAAGCAGCATGAAATTGATGCGGAGACGACTCCGCTGCGCGATCCTGAGCACTATCAGTACGAACTGAATTTGCGGGATGTGGCTGAAGTGTGGCGGCGAGGGAGCGTGATTTCTTCCTGGCTGCTGGATCTGACTGCTTCGGCGCTGGTGGATGATCCGTCGCTGGCGAAGTTTGCGGGGCGAGTCTCGGACTCGGGTGAAGGACGGTGGACGAATAAGGCCGCGATCGATGAAGGAGTGCCAGTTCCAGTGCTGACCGGCGCGCTTTATGAGCGGTTCTCATCGCGGGGCAATGCCGAGTTCCAGGACAAGCTGCTGTCGGCCATGCGTTATGGCTTCGGCGGGCATTTGGAAAAGAAGGGCTGATAGGGAGAGATCTCATGGACAATATTCATTCCGATGCACTGGTGTTTTTCGGCGCCACCGGCGATCTCGCTTACAAGCAGATTTTTCCGGCCCTTCAGGCCATGGTGAAGCGCGGCCACCTCGCCGTTCCTGTCATAGGCGTTGCCAAGGCCGGCTGGGGTCTGGACCAGCTGAAGGCGCGTGCTAAAGACAGCCTGGAAAAGCATGGAGGGTTGGACCCCGTCGCCTGGACCAAGCTCAGCGGCCTGCTGCGTTACATCGATGGCGATTACTCCGACGAAGCGACTTTCCAGGCCCTGCGCAAGGAACTGGGTAACGCGCAGCACCCGGCTCACTATCTTGCGATTCCTCCCCTGCTGTTCAAAGAAGTCGTCGAGCAGCTTTTGAAGTCAGGCTGTTCCAGAGGCGCTCGCGTCATTATCGAGAAGCCCTTCGGGAACGACCTTGCCTCAGCCCTCGAGCTGAATGCCATTTTGCTGCGCGCATTTCCTGAGTCCTCCATCTTTCGCATCGATCACTATCTGGGCAAGGCTCCCGTGCGAAACATGATCACCTTCCGTTTTGGCAACGCCTTTATGGAGCCGTTCTGGAATCGGAACTATATCGACAGTGTCCAGATCACCATGGCGGAGAACTTCGGCGTGCAGGGTCGCGGCAAGTTCTACGACCAGACGGGCGCCATTCGCGATGTCATTCAGAATCACATGTTCCAGGTGCTCTGCAATCTTGCCATGGATGCGCCGGTGCGCACCGACAGCGAGTCCGTTCGCGACGAGAAGGTCAAGGTTTTGAAGGCCATTCCCTCCGTCGATACCAAAAATCTTGTGCGCGGACAGTTCCAGGGATACCTCCAGGAGCCCGGAGTCGCTGCCAACTCCAAGGTCGAAACGTTTGGCGCGTTGCAGATGCAAATTGATTCCTGGCGCTGGACAGGCGTGCCATTTTATATTCGTGCCGGGAAGAACCTTCCCGTGACCTGCATGGAGGTCACCGCACGATTCCGTAAACCGCCTACTCCTTTTCGCGACGCCGACCTGCCGTCGGACTATCTCCGTTTTCGCGTCAGCCCACAGATTACAATCGCCATGGGTGTGACCGTGGTTGCCCCCGGGGAAGCCCGTCCCACCGCCTCGGCAGAGATGATTGCCAGTCGGCATCCCAGCCCCAAGGAGATGGAGCCCTACGAGCGCCTGCTGGGAGATGCCATGGCAGGTGATGCCACCGAGTTCGCCCGCCAGGACTATGTCGAGGAAGCCTGGCGAATCGTGGATCCCATGCTCAAGGCAGACACGCCGGTATTCACTTACGTCGCCGGAACCTGGGGCCCGGACGAAGCCGCACGCATTGCACCGCCGGATGGTGGCTGGAAAAATCCTACGGGTCCCGATGAAGAAACCAACAGCATGATGCTGACGGCAGAATAATTCGGCCGCTTCGGTCAATTCTCTGGGTGTCAATAACACCAGTTCGCAGGAGGCAATGCAAATCGAAGCACAGTCCGATGCTGAGGAGTGCTGGGAGAAAACCGGAAGTGGCCTGGGAGTTAGTCGAAACCCATCTCGCAGCCGAGTACAGCTCAGGCCGAACGGCAGCGCGCTGACTCGGCAAAGTCGCGGCACTAGAAAAATAAGTGAGGCAAAGACGATGAGCGATCAAGAGCTTGAGTTGTTGTGCATAAACACGATCCGAACGTTGTCAATCGACGCGGTCCAACAGGCAAAATCGGGACATCCCGGTACGCCGATGGCCTTGGCTCCGCTGGTTTACACCATCTGGAACCGGGTAATGGACTTCGATCCGCAGGATCCTATCTGGCCTAATCGCGATAGGTTCGTTCTATCGAATGGGCATGCCTCTATGCTGCTGTGGTCAATCCTGCACCTCACCGGTGTACAGGCCGTGAATGCCGATTACGAACGGCTCGGGCAACCATCGGTAACGCTCGACGATATTCGCCGTTTTCGGCAGCTCGGCAGCAAGGCTCCGGGGCATCCCGAATATCACTGGGTCTCGGGCGTCGAGACTACGACAGGCCCCTTGGGGCAAGGGGTGGCCACCAGTGTAGGCATGGCAATTGCCCGAAAATGGCTGGCTAATCGCTACAACAAACCCGGATTCGACATCTTCAACTACAACATCTATGCCGTATGCGGCGACGGTTGCATGATGGAAGGCATATCGTCCGAGGCCGCTTCGCTTGCGGGGCACTTGGGACTCGACTGCCTCTGCTGGATCTGGGACAACAACCACATCACTATTGAGGGCAACACTAGCATTGCCTTCACGGAAGATGTCGCTGCCCGCTTCCTCGCCTATGGTTGGAATGTACTGCGGGTCGGAGACGCCAATGATGTCGACCGCATTGAACACGCGCTCCGGGTATTCCAGCAGACGACCGGCCGGCCGACCTTCATCGTGCTCGACAGCCACATCGGATATGGCTCTCCCCATAAACAGGACACATCAGCGGCGCATGGCGAACCACTCGGCGATGATGAGGTCCGGTTGACTAAGCGCGCCTACGGCTGGCCTGAGGACGCGAAGTTCCTGGTTCCTGACGGCGTTCGCGAATACTTCTCGGCGGGCATTGGCAAACGCGGAGCTGACGCCCGCGCTGAGTGGACAAAGCTCTTTGCAAACTATCGTGCCAAGTTCTCCGAGTTAGCTGCTGAAATCGACCAAATGCAGAAGCGTGAACTGCCTGAGGGATGGGACCGCAACCTCCCAGTCTTTCCTGCGGACGAGAAAGGCATGGCGGGGAGAGATGCCTCGGGCAAGGTCCTGAACGTACTCTCGCAGAACATACCATGGCTGCTCGGAGGATCCGCAGATCTTGGTCCCTCCAACAAGACCTCTCTTACTTATCAAGGTGCGGGGAATTTCCAAGCAGGCACGCCGGAGGGCAAGAACCTGCACTACGGCATCCGTGAACACTCGATGGGCGCCATTGTGAACGGGTTGTCACTTTCTAAGCTCCGTTCCTATGGCGCCACATTCTTCATCTTCAGCGACTATGTTCGGCCTGCGATTCGCCTGGCCGCGTTGATGGAACTGCCCGTGTTCTATGTTTTTACTCACGATGCCATGGGCGATGGTGAAGATGGTCCAACCCATCAACCGGTTGAGCATCTGGCATCACTGCGGGCCATTCCGGGACTCGTAACCATCAGGCCCGCAGACGCCAATGAAGTTGTCGAGGCCTACCGTTACGTCCTCCAACTACGCCATAAGCCAGCTGTACTGGTGCTGTCGCGCCAGGCGCTGCCCACAATTGATCGCATTAAGTATGCACCGGCGACCGGCGCTGCTAAGGGTGCTTACGTGCTGGCCGATGCATCGGCAGGCAAACCAGAAGTAATCCTCATCGCTTCAGGAAGCGAGGTTATTCTTGCTTTGCAAGCGCATGAACAACTACTGGCAGAAGGCATTGCGTCGCGGGTTGTGTCAATGCCGTCCTGGGACATCTTCGAGAGCCAGCCACAGGAGTACCGCGACAGCGTGCTCGCACCGGAGGTAAAGGCACGGGTAGCCATCGAGCAGGCATCAACTTTCGGATGGGAACGTTACGTAGGAGAAACTGGCCACATCATCGGTATGCGGACTTTCGGGGCTTCCGCGCCGTTGAAAGCACTACAACAGAAATTCGGATTCGAACCTGGCAAGATTGTGGCGGCCGCGAAGGAGCGATTAGCGATCACGGCATGACCTGCGGTGCCGGGCTTGGGCCTTCTTCAGACGAGCGATTAGTCGCCGATGCTGAAAACCGGTGCGCCATTGCCGGTGATGTGCTCTGTCATCAGCGACCCCGGACTCCACCGACTCCACTTCCTCCAGCACGATTGATCGCGGCCAAATGATTCAGCGGCCCGGAGCAGATGGCCGAGTCGAACAGACCGGCACGGAACGGCCGGGCCGATAGACGAGCGCGCACGCAAGCAACTGCCCCTGTGCAAAGCGCTCGTTCCGGACAATTCTGTTAATTGATTGATGGGCTGCGGTTGGCGTTCCAGTGACGCTGTGGCGAAGCCATCGAGGAAAATCGTGATTCGCGCGGGTTGGCTGCTGAAGTGCCTGCCAGCGCACGGTGATGCAAGACGAACAGCGCCAGCTCTAGTCGGCCATAGACGCCGGTTTTGTCGAAGATCCTACGCAGCGAATTTTTTACCGTCTGTTCCGTCGTGGCAAGTCGAATCGCGATTTCACGATTCTTAAAGCCCCGAACTACATAGGACACGATAGTGAGTTCCTGCTCGGTCATCCGCTGACGCACCCTAACGCCGATTGACTCAGGAATGATTTCCTGTTCTTTGTCCGGAGTGAGTCGAACCATTCTGCCGCCCCTCGCCATATAGCGGATGCACTCAACCACCGTCCTTTGGTCGGCTGAGCGCCATATTACCCCTTCGAAATCTGCTGGCATGTCAGGAAACGACTTTGTGCCATAGTCCTGTAACAAAAGAACTGCGGTCCGTTGACGCTTACACGATTGGCGGATTTCATCAATAGGCCCCAGAAAGGCAGACGACAATACCAAGACATGGGGACGAAAATTATCTATCCCGCGCATCAACTGATCATGTGTAGTCGGTTGACCCACGATTCGGATTTCATCCTCCGCTGCGAGGGCGGCAGCCATACCAATGCGAAAAATTCTCTCGTGATCGGCTAAAATGACATTGATCATGCCCACGCCGTTGCAATTTCACTGCCGCTCACTCCCGCCATCCTCATGACGGATAAGCTCTTTTATTGCAATTGTAGTGATATGACTGACAGTTTCTGGTGCAGAACGGTATGGCAAACTTTACATATCGCGCCGATAAACGCTGAGAAACTGCGAAAAAGTTTCCTAGTCACAGCTCTTCCATCATTTCTCCCAAACCTTCTACTCTTGGACCGAAGTCGAGCTGAATTTTTGAAAGTTTTTCTCCGCAAGATTCCCAGTCATCTGGGAATTTGTTACTTCACTAGCGACGTCAGCATCCATCGGAGGTGACGCCATGAAAACCAAGCAGCCCCACATCGTGGTAATCGGCGGAGGATTCGGCGGCCTCAAAGCTGCTGAATCGCTCGCTCACCTACCCGTGCAAATTACTCTGGTGGACCGCCGCAACCACCATACTTTCCAGCCGCTGTTGTATCAGGTCGCGACCGCCGGACTGTCTCCCGCCGAGATTGCCGCGCCAATCCGCGAAATATTGGCTCGTCACAGTAACATCGAGGTTCTGCTGGGCGAGGTTTACGGCTTTGATCTTGCACGTCGGGTGGTGAAGGTCCATGGCTTCGATCTGACCTACGACTATCTGGTGGTAGCCGCCGGCGCGACACACGCTTACTTTGGGCATGACAAATGGGAGGTATGGGCGCCCGGTCTGAAGACGGTCGAAGATGCCTTGGAGATTCGCCGTCGCTTCCTTTTGACATTTGAATTGGCCGAGCGGCAGGCTGCCACTGAAGGGCGTCATCAGCCAGTCAGCTTCCTCGTAGTCGGCGGCGGACCTACCGGAGTCGAGCTGGCCGGTACCCTCGCAGAAATCGCCCGCGGAGCTCTGGCCGATGATTTTCGCAACATCGACCCCAAGACCACGCGTATCGTTCTGTTGGAGGCGGGACCATCCGTTCTCCCCTCATATCCTCCTGATTTACGGGAGAGTGCCAAACGCCAGCTCGAGCGGTTGGGAGTGGAGGTCCGCCTGAACTCGACTGTCACTGAGGTACGTGAAGGCGAGGTTCGGGTTGGCAACGAAACCGTTCCTTCGAGTCTGACATTGTGGGCTGCGGGTGTGGCCGCATCGCCCTTAGGTCAAGCTCTCGGAGCACCTACCGACCGGAATGGACGCGTTTTGATTGAAGCCGACCTCAGCATTCCCGGCCACCGAGAAGTGTTTGTTATCGGAGATCTTGCGTCGCTGATGCAATCAGAAGGCTCGCTGCCAGGTGTCGCCCCCGTCGCAATGCAGCAAGGACGCTGGGTGGCGCGACAGATTGCGGCCGACCTCACTGGAAATGCCCGCAAGCCTTTTCGCTATCTCGATAAAGGCAGCCTCGCCACGATCGGACGTGCGGCAGCCGTGGCTCAGTTTGGGAAAGTTCACATCTCGGGTTTCTTTGCCTGGCTGGCGTGGCTGTTTATCCACATCGTTTTTCTGATCGGATTCCGTAATCGGCTGATCGTGATGATTCAGTGGGCCTGGAGCTATGTCACCTACGATCGCTCGGCGCGATTGATTACGGGCAGGCCGTCTTCAGACATTGCGCAGTCCGAACCCGTTGGACAGGCCAGCGAGCGGCAAAAGGCCAGCTGAGCGCACCACTCCGGAAGACTAGGTGTTCCATCCCTTCGCCGCATTTGAGCGGGAATTAAGCAGACCGTAGCCGAACAACCCCTAGCTCTTTTTCACGATTGGGTTGTACCCCTCGCCCATCAGCCGCGCCTTCATGGCCTCGGCATCCTGCATTGTCGAAAACGGGCCCACCTGCACGTGGTAGAACTTGTCGTGCACCGCAGTATTGTTGACCACGAAGACGCTGTAATTCTTTTTGCGCAATGCGCCGGCTAAAGCCGCCGCATCTTCTTCACGACTTACGGCCGCGACTTGAACTACAAAGCCGCCGCTCGCCGTCGGCGTAACCGCTGGCGCAAGCTCTGTTGTGGGCGCTGTCTTGGCCGCCACTTCTACCGGAGCAGGCGCAGCGTCGCTCTTTGCCACCGGCGTCGCTGCCTTCTCAGATTTTGCTGGAGTTTTGCCGTCTGCGCTGGTCGCAGGCGCGTTACGGTCGCTCCGCTTTACCGCATTGAAGAACGTCAGGTCTGGCGCCGAGGAATCACTTGCGGCCTCGGACCCGGCATTATTCTCGCGCTCAGTCTTTGCCGCCACGCCGGCCGACGGCTTAGCGGCATTGGGATTTCCCACCACCGGAGCCGATACTGACGCACTCATGGGACCCTTGTCATTCAGCGCCTGCTCATGCGCTGAGGTCTTGCCCAACGAATAACCGATCGCGAAGAATACTCCGCAAATCGCGACCAGCATGAAAAACAGGCCCAGCAATTTCAGCGGTCCTATTGTGATGTCGTTCTCTTCTGTGTTCATCCCAAACCTCTCCGCCTTATGGTGTCGGGCGCGACTCCGCCGCCCATTCCGACTTCACCAACCTCTGCAAACCCGCCAACAGATCCACCGGAACCGGAAAAATGATGGTGGTATTCTTTTCAACCCCGATCTCGGTTAAAGTTTGCAAATAACGCAGCTGAATACTGGTCGGCTCGCTGGAAAGCAGGTGGGCGGCGTCGGTCAGTCGCTGCGCTGCAGCATACTCACCCTCGGCGTGGATGATCTTCGATCGCTTTTCGCGCTCCGCCTCTGCCTGCTTCGCCATGGCGCGCGTCATGGTTTCCGGCAGATCAACCTGTTTTACCTCGACGTTGCTTACCTTCACGCCCCACGGATCAGTGTGCTGGTCGAGAATCGACTGCAATCGCGTGTTGATCTTTTCGCGGTGCGCCAGCAGCTCGTCCAGATCAACTTCGCCAAGCACCGAGCGCAACGTCGTCTGCGCGAATTGCGAGGTCTGGTAGAGGTAATTCGTTACCGCCACCACCGCCTTATTGGGATCAATCACACGCAGAAATATGACGGCGTTTACCTTCAGGGTCACGTTGTCGCGCGTGATGATGTCCTGTGCCGGGACCTCGAGCGCCTCCTGCCGCAATGACACGCGCACCATGCGATCAATCGGCGCGAACACCAGGATCAGCCCTGGTCCTTTTGCGCTCCCCAGCAAACGGCCGAGTCGAAAAATCACACCGCGTTCATACTCGGCCAGAATCTTGATGGAGTTCAGCAGGTACAGCACAACGATGACCACTGGGATAATCACGAACAGGTTCATCGAAAGCCTCCCCGGCCATTGTAAAGTGTAGAGCGTGTGACCCACTCGATTGTAGGCTTATCGGAGGGCGTAACCCAAAGAGGCAACAGCCAAAAGCCCCGGCAGATTCGCCGAGGCATTCTGCATCGCGATCTGTGTAGTTCAAACCTTCTCCACTTCCAACTCCAACCCCTCCACCTTGCGTACCACAACATGCTCACCCATGTGTACTGGTGCCGCCGCGTGGGCGTTCCACAGCTCGCCCTGCACAAAAACCTTTCCTTCGGGATCGATGTCGGTCCGCGCCTCGCCTACCGAGCCAATCATTCCTTGCTGGCCGGTCATGATCTTGTTCCGCCGCGCTTTCAAGGCGATGCTCATCAGGAACACGGTGATTAACCCCAACGGAACGCTGACTGCCAGTGACGTCCACAGCTTGACGCGCAATTCCGGAATCGGACCATCCACCAGCAGCAATCCACCGATCGTCATGAGGGCGATACCCGCAATGCCCAGTACACCATGTGTGGCGAACTTCGCTTCTAGCGCAAACATCACGAACGCTGCCATGATGAGCGTGAAGGCCGCGTAGCGCGTAGGCAGCAGGTTGAGCGCAAACAGCGCCAGCAAGATGAACACAACACCCACTACTCCGGGCAACACGGCCCCCGGATGATTGAACTCGGCATACAACGCCAGCGCGCCGACCGCCAGCACCAGGAACGCAATATTCGGATCGAGCAGGAAATCGAGAATGCGCTGCTTCAGCGTCATCGGCAGCTCTACGACCTTCGCATCCGCCAGGTTCAACGTCACTGTCTTTCCATCGAAGCGCTTAATCGGTTTGCCTGAGATCTGTTTCAGCAGATCTTCCTGGGTGGGGGCCACGTAGTCGATCAGATGCTGATCGAGCGCCTCTTTGTCGGTCCAGGATTTCGATTCGCGCACCGCCGATTCGGCCAGAGCAACGTTTCGTCCGCGCGGCCCGACAAACGAGCGCATGAATGCCGCCGCATCGTTCTCCAGTTTCTGTTTCATGACCTCATCCATCTTTTCCCCGCCAAAAGTGACGGGGTGCGCCGCACCGGTGTTTGTCCCCGGCGCCATTGCCGCGACATCTGCTGCTTCAAGAATGAAGAACCCGGCCGAAGCTGCACGTGCCCCTGAAGGCGCAACATAAACGATGATTGGCACCGGTGCCGCCAGAATCTTGGCGATGACCGAACGCGTCGAATCCACCAGCCCGCCCGGCGTACGCAACTCGACCAAAACCGCCTCGGCGTTCGTCTGCCGAGCCTGTTCGATGGCGCGGCCGATGTATTCATCGCTGACCGGCTGTATGGTGTCGTCAACCTTGATCTTGACGACACTTGCTGCCGACGCGAATTGGGCAAACACCAATACCAGGATGGAAAGAAGGAACAGGGTGCGAAGTCGCCGCATATGGCCTCCTTGCGGAGCTCTGCTCTATCTTACTTCGCCTGCCGCTGCAGATTCAGGTTGTTGATCTCCAGCTCGAGCTGCCGGTACGATGCCTCGTCATAGTTCCGCTTGATCCGCTCAATCGGGACACGCACCTGCGGCCCTGCCGAGACGCCCACCGTGGCGGCAAACGTCACCCCCCGATTGATCGCCTCCAACAGCGACTTCGCTTCGGCATCAGTGGGCCGGAGTTGCAGTTCCTCGCGCAACTGCCGCGCCGCTGCTTGATTATCCCCGTTTTTGAAAAGCGCCAGCGCCAGGTTGAAGTGGTAATCGGGATCGCCGGGATCGGCATTCACCACCTTGAGGAAATAATCCGTTGCCTGCGTTCGCCGGCCGCGCCGTGCATCTACCACACCCAGATTGTTCTGCACCTCGGTTAAGGGCAACTGTGCCGCCAGGGTATTAAAGGCCGCATACGCACGTTCCAGATTCCCTCGGTTGTATTCCGCCATCGCGAGAAGAAAATTTGCCTCGCCCCAAGTTGCGTCTCCGCCGGGAACTTTCACCAGCCACTGAATGGCTTGGTCGTAATCGTGGCTGTCGTAATACAGCTTACCCAACTGGAATGCTGGCTCCGCATAGCCCGGATTCAAACGCAATGCCTCTTTGAAGTACCGTACCTTCTGAGCGTGGTTCGTGCTCACCACGCCACGCACATAGCTTTCAAACGCGTCCAGCCTGATGGGTGGCGCAGCTTTTACGAACTGTTGCTCGCTGATCCGGGACGGATTCGGCATTTCCTGCAGCAGCGTCCAGGACAGCGAAGTTTGTAGGGAAACAAAATCCGCTAGGGCCCCGCTCCGTTTTATCTCCGGATGCAGCTTAAGATTTTTCACTTCCAGCAGTTGTGCGCTCGATTGAAATAAATCGCCAGTGACCTCGTAGTTGCCCAGCACGACGAAATCTGCGCCCATCTCCTCGGCCAAACGGAAGATGGTCGCCCGCGTAGGCCGCACCGCCGCAGGTACGCCTGCGTGATCGAAGGCGTATACCCGCTCGTCGCGCCGTACGACATTAACTCCCGGAGTAGCCATGCGCTCTGTAAGCACCTCCGAGCAAGCTTCGCTAATCCAATCGGCGCCCACTATCTTGGAGCGGTTCTCGAAGGGCATCACCATCACGGTCGAGGTGCCTCGGCTCGCCGGAGAAGCCGCGGACCCAACCACCGACATCAGCCACAAGATCGCGAGTTGTAAGGAGAATAAGGACCGGAGCTTTGGCAAGTCGAACCGATTATCTCAAGAATGCAATACTGGTACTGAGCTCACGACTTCTCGCACGCGAGTCGGAGCGGGCGTCAGTGTGACACCAACGCAAATAACTCCGATTTCAGCAGCGCCTGAAAGCGCTGATCGTCGGTTTTGAAATGCATTTGCAGCAGATCGTGCTGATTGTCTACCTGCATGCTTTCCAGCGCCAACTTCTCTGCCGGAGTGGCATTCATCTGCCGATACATCACGCCCGCTTTCAGCACCGTGGCCAGGCTCGCCGCGGTCATGTTGTCGGACGTCTTGACATTCAGGTCGAACGTTACTCCATTATCGAAGTCCATGGTGTAGTCCGACGCCAACAGCCGCCGCTTTATAACGTCGTAGTCTGCCAGCGATGCCGCCTGACCCAGCGCCGACCTCATCATCACCTGCGTGCCAGTCTGGTCGAGCACGCTCCAGATGGGCGCGCCATCACTGTCGGTAATCAGGCCGTTGATGGAGTGGTTGGTCACCAGGGACTCCGCGCCCCGGTCGCGCACATCAATCGCCCCCTTCAGGGCAGCATTCTCGCCAAACACGATCGTTGACGGATCCAGGAACACCAATTGCATTCCATTGCCCATCGGGTAGATCAATGAAAGCCCATACTTCTCCGGCTTAACGCCCTTGAGCTTCATCTTCTTGAGGAACTCCTGCTGCTTAAACGGTCCTTGCGCGATGCCGATCGCGCCTAAGCCGCCCTTCGCCGGCCGATATGTCACGAATGTAATCTGCTCCACTTCGCTGCTGGGATCGATGCCGAACGTACGGAGAGCGGTCTCGAACTGCTTCAGGTTATCCGGCAACACGCGGCTCTTCAGCGCCATCGCCGTCTGTGAGCCGCGCAGCGCGCGGTAATCCACCGAGATGATCTGCTGAATGGCCGACGGAATGACCGTGCGGGCGTTACTGCTTAAAGGTGCAGCCAGCGCTGGGGCGACCGACAAAACGGCCGAGAGAAGTGCCAACAGTGACTTCTTCATTGCAAGTATTCTACCGAACTCCTGAAAGTCTTACACGCACAAACCCGCCGCGGCTGAGAGAGTTGCTGGGCCTTCACTGCCCACGGTGTCATCCTGAGCCCAGCGCAGCCAGCACAGTCGAAGGCCCCCTTCATTCCGAAGTTCTCTACCTCTCCTCTTATGTCCTCTTATGCTGAGCGACAGCTTGCCTAGGGGGCGACTGGCCCTTTAGCGCTTCTACCCTTTTTTTCACCTCGTCAATGAATCCCGCATCCCCCAACTCGGCCAGGTTGATCTCCACGTTCGCCAGCGCTCCCTCAACCGCCGCATTGGCCAGCGCAATCCCGGTGGTAACATCGGACGCCATTTTCGGATTCGTAATCCCGCGGAGTGACTCGAGAATTGCGCGCACTTCCCTGCTGCGCTCGGCCACGGTCATTGGAACCAGTGTCGCCTTTTTCGTCGCCGCATCTACCTCCGCCTGGGCCTCCGGATGCTCCTTCAGCCTCTTGAATGCTGCCATAACCTGGTAAAAGGCGGCCGCGTCTGCATCGACTGAGGCTTTCAATTCTTCTCGAATCTGCGCCAGCCGCTGGATCGCCTCGCTCAACTGCGCTTCATATGGCACATATGCCTTCTTGCCGCGAGACATGCCAGCCACCATGCCACCCAGCCCCGCAGCCATCGCCCCGGCTGCCGCCGACGCACTGCCGCCTCCCGGCGCTGCCGTCGGAGCGGATAACTGTTCCACAAACGGTTCGACGCCAGCGCGCAATCCGCCCACGGCCACCTTGCCGCCCATCACTCCAGCCAGCCGGTTCTCCAGGATCAGCGACGAGTCGAAGTTCTCGACCTGCAGGAACCACTCCGCGGCATCTTCCAGTGCCTTTTTCGGAATCAGCCCGACGATCTCGCTCGACAGCGGCATTACGCCGTACCGCGCGGCTTCCCGCTTCACATACTCGAACACGCGCGCTATCGGCGTCTGGTCCGTGTCCGTTAGGTTCATCGAAACCTGTGCCAGGCCACGGACGGCTACGCCCATACCTTTTATATAGCGCAGTCCGCCGCTGGAGAAGCGGATCGACTTGGCTACTTTCTTTGCCACTTCAACGTCAGGAGTATTGAGATAGACGTTATAGGCCACGAGGAACTTGCGCGCACCTACGATCACCGCGCCTGCAGTCGGGTGTAGCGCCGCTTCGCCGAAGTCAGGACGCCGGTCGGGATTCGTTTTGACCTCTTCGAGAACGCCTTCGAATTGTCCCCGCCGGACATTCTCCAGGTTCTGCCGCTCCGGCCGCTGGGCCGCCGCCTCGTACAAGTACACAGGAACCTTATAGCGCTTCCAGATTGCCTCACCTACTCGCCGGGCAATCGCTACACAGTCTTCCAGCGTCACACCCTCGATAGGAATGAATGGCACCACGTCAGCCGCACCCAATCTCGGATGCGCGCCTGTGTGCCGCGTGAGATCGATCAGTTCGGCCGCTTTGCCCACGCCGCGGATCGCAGCCTCGGCGACGTTGGTTGTATCGCCGACTAGGGTAATCACGCAGCGATTGTGGTCGGCGTCCATCTCCCGGTCAAGCAGATAGACACCGTCCATCTTCATGGCTTCAATAATCGCGTTTATTTTGGCTTTGTCGCGGCCTTCAGAAAAATTGGGAACACATTCAACGAGTGCGGGCATAAGGATTGAGGATAAAGAAGCAACTAGCAGTTAGCAATTCCAGGTCAACGCGACTTCCACCGGACATCGCTTGCTATTCCAAGAATATTCAAGAATGGGATTAGCGGCCTCGAACGATTGATCCCCGGAACCTCCAAGCAAGCCACACGGCGGCGGCATACGTCCCGGCGAAAAATACAAAAATGCAGTCTCGGACGCTGCCGGCATCGAAGGCCATGCCGGAGCGTAGGGCGAACGGTAACCAAGGCATCAACAGAATGATCCACAGAACATGACCAACGGCAGAAGCCAAACGCGCGAACCATCAGCTTGCTCTTTCATGGAGGGTCTATTCGTGAGTTTTAAGCTGACTATTGCTGATTGCTTCTCTTCACCGCCACGTATACCCCACCATGAACTGCACCGCGCCGTTGATTCCCGGATTGAGTGTCCCTATCGACGCATTCGACAGGTGATAGATCTTCACCGCGAAGTCCCACGAGTTTTTCGACTGGCGAAACCACTGCGCACCCAATTCAACTCCGCTCGTGAAATTCACTTGCGAGGAATTCGCCACGGGGAGGTCCTTCGAACTGAAAACCAGGCCTCCCACCACTGCCGCATATGGTGACACGGTCTTGCCGCCAGTGAAATTCCACTTGGCGATAAACGGATTGACCGCCCCCGCATACTGCGCGTTGCCGCCAATCCAAAACTCGTTGATGGGAATGATATCGATCGCCATTTCGAAACTTCCCCGTAATGCGTTCGATCCCACCTCATGGGTTAGCACCCGCCCTAGGCGGAAACCCGCCAAAAAAGTCTGCGCACTGGGCGTATTTGCGAACGACTGGCTGCCACCCACGAAAATCCCTTTGTTCCAACCCGGCGTGCGCAGGGCCTGTGCCGGTTCATCGGCAGGGGACTGCCCCAAAAGCGGCGAGGCGCTGAGCACAAGACAGAAGACGAGCAGCTGGCTCACTGTTTTCATGGAGTGTTTGACAAAAACCTGAAACTATCAGTTTCTCGCACGCCGGGCAAATTTCGTCATCTGCATTCTCTGCGGCCGCACGAATGAGGTCTAGCAATCAATATGAGATACAGCTGAGCCCGGACGGCCAACAGGTGTGCCGGACCGGGCGTCTGGGCGCAGCCTGCTTGAGCCCCAAGGGGCGTTAGGGTTATTGCTTATTCTGCTTTGCCTGCTTTTGCCGCCCGCTTCCTGCGCTGCGCTGGATGTACGAACCAAGCGATGGCGATGCTTCCGAGATATAGCACGATCATCGGAGCGGCGAAGATGCACATGTTCATGATGTCGGTGGTCGGGGTGATAACAGCGGCGATGATGAAGATCACCAGGATGGAATAGCGCAGGTTTCGCCACATCCAGCCGGCGGTCAAAATTCCCATCAACGCGAGGAAGAACACCAGAATCGGCATCTCGAACACGATGCCTAAGCCGGCAATAATTGTCAGAAACAAGTCCGTGTACTCGCCTATGGTCACCATCGGCTTGAACTGGCTGCTCCAGCCGATCAGAAAGTCCAGCGCGGCCGGAAACACCATCTTGTAGCCAAAGAACCCGCCGGCCAAGAAAAGGCCTACTGTGCTGAACATGAAGGGCAGCACGTAACGCCGCTCGTGGCGATACAACCCTGGCGAAATGAATCCCCAAACCTGGTACAGCACAAATGGCGAGGCCACAAAGACTCCCGCCAAAAACGCGACCTTCAGGTACATGTTGAAGGCGTCGGTCGGATTCAGGTAGACCAGTTTCGTGTCCAAGCCATGGTTGGCGAGGGCCTGCACGATGGGCTTCTGCATCAGCGCGAAGATTTGCTCGTGAAACCACCAGCACACGCTAAAACCAGCCACGATGTAGAGGAAGCTGTAGATGATTCGCCGGCGAAGCTCTTCCAGATGCTCGACGAAGCTCATGCCCGTCATTTCTTCCGACGCCCGTTGCTGAGCTTTCTCGACGACTGGACTAGACATTCTGGCTGGGCGTTTCCGTAGCGAGCGGACTTCTGGATGCTAACTCCGCGTCAGTCTCCTGGGTAACAGTCGATGTAACGGACCCGGCATCGGCCGGCAGCGGAGCACGCGGAATGGATTCCGGCGGAGGCGCGCTAACCGTATCAAGCAAAGATTCTGCCGGCAGAATCTTTGGGCTGTTATCGAGAGGTGGGGCCTGTCGTGCTCGCTCTTCCAGCTCGATGTTCATCATCTCCAATTCGAGCTGGTTCCTGAATTCATTGCTGGCTTTCTTGAACTCGGCAAGAGCCTTGCCCAGCTGGCGGCCCAATTCGGGAAGCTTCCTCGGCCCAAACAGCACGAGGGCCAGCAGAAAAATGAAAATCATCTCCGGCATGCCGAGATTCATGGCTTCATGATACTGCCCACATTCGCTGGCAGCAAACTGCAGCCCGGCATTGCCAAATGCGGCTCACATATTGGCGTGATTTTCGTCTCTCCTTCGACGGTGCTGTGACTGCATCAGTTTGCGTCCATACGGCATCCAATTTAGTACTTTTCGGTAATCGTGATTGTGAAGCAAAATGTTATACTTACCTGCGCCCAGCCAGTCGAGAAGCAACGTGAACATCAGTTCCCCGCCTTTTGAAGGATCACAAAATGGCCAGTAGTCCTCGTCGCACCGCCCTGATTATCCTCACTGTCATCCTTGCCTGCGGTTGCGTGGGCATGCTCTTTGGACAGCGCCTCAACACTACTTCGACCGGAAGCGATAGCGATTTGCGCGACAGCGTTCGCAGCTTTACCCAAATCTATGAGGTAGTGCAGCAGAATTATGCCGAGCCGGTGAATCCAGACAAAGCGATTTACAACGGCGCAATTCCGGGAATGCTACGGGTGCTCGATCCGCACTCCAACTTCTTCGATCCGAAGTCGTACTCTGCTCTGCGCGAGGAGCAGCGGGGTAAGTACTACGGCGTCGGTATGCAGGTTGGACCACGGAATAACAAGGTCATTGTGATTGCGCCATTTACCGGCGCCCCCGCCTATCGCGCCGGCATTCGACCGGGCGATGTAATTATCGCGGTGGACGGCAAAGCCACGGACAATATGAGCACCAGCGATGTGGCTGAACTTCTAAAAGGACCCAAAGGCACGACGGTCAAGATTACGGTGCTCCGCGAAGGTACGGAAAAACCCATTGATTTCAGCGTCGTACGCGACGAGATTCCTCGCTACAGCGTGGACGTACACTTCATGATCCGGCCAGGAATCGGTTATATCCACGTTTCCGGATTTCAGGAGACTACGGAACATGAGGTCTCCCAAGCGCTTGAGCAGCTTCAGGCCCAGGGCGAGATGAAGGGCCTGATTCTTGACCTCCGCCAGAATCCCGGTGGGCTTCTAAGCGAAGGCGTCGGGGTAGCCGATAAGTTTCTGAAAAAAGGACAAGTTATCGTCTCGCACCATGGCCGCTCTTCACCTGAAAAGGTTTATCGTGCGGCCCACGGCAACGGAGGTAAGGAATATCCACTGGTGGTGCTGGTGAACCGGGGTACCGCCTCAGCGGCAGAAATCGTCGCCGGTGCAATTCAGGACCACGACCGAGGACTGATTGTCGGCGAGACCACTTTCGGCAAGGGCCTTGTGCAGACGGTCTATCCGCTCTCTGAAAATACAGGACTTGCGCTGACGACGGCCAAGTATTACACCCCCAGCGGCCGGCTGATCCAACGCGAATACACCGGCGTTTCGCTCTACGATTACTACTACAATAACCGCGACGATCATAGCGACGGAACACCGCCAACTCCCAGCCGCGAAGTGAAGATGACGGATAGCGGTCGGACAGTATACGGCGGCGGCGGCATCAATCCGGATATCGTCATACCTTCCTTAAAAGGCAACAAATTCCAAGACACGCTGTTACAGAAATACGCGTTCTTCAACTTCTCCAAGCATTACGTGATCAACCATAAGGTAGCGCAGAGCTTCCAGGTGGATGACGCGGTAATACAGGAGTTCCGGAAGTTCCTTGATTCGCAGCAGATACAGTTCACCGAGGCCGACCTAGCGGAGAACAACGAATGGGTTCGGTCAAACATCAAGGCGGAGCTGTTCGTGAATGAGTTTGGTCAGCAGGAGGGCCTGAAGGTCCACACTGAGACCGATCCGGTGGTCCAGAAGGCGCTGGATCTGCTACCCAAGGCGAAGGAACTGGCCGATAACGCTAAGAAAACAATTGCCCAAAAGAGCAATGCCCGCATGACTGCCCAGCAGGACACCGCGCCGGCGGCGGCCAATAATCGATAGCGTCCTTTCGAATCTAATCTAAACTCAAAGCGGGCTCTTGTTTTTGGTGCGTACCGGTCATGGTCTGCAGGGACGGTACCAGAGCCGTTCCATTTGTCTTGCCTCCTGACAGTACGACGCGATATAGTACGTAAAGTACCATCGGATTTACCGCTGGCAGTTCCAAGCAACCTTCCCACTCCTCGAAAGGAGGACACGTATGACGGCTCTTCGCATGGTCGTTCGACTGGTATTGGCCTGGGTCGCGTTACTGGCTGCGCAAGTGATCACAGGCATGGTGATCTCTACGCACAGTCCACAGATGCCACGTGTAATGGGCTGGCTGATGCTCTCTGACGCTGTGGTAGTGCTGGCGCTCGGCGCAGCGGCGCTGCGCAGCGATTGGCGAGGCTGGACACTGGCGCGTGCGATGTTTCTCATTCCGGTCGCCATAGCGACGGTAAACAACATAGAGGGCGTAATCTTTTTGCCGAACGCCCACCTCGATTGGCGGGGCATCTTCGCCCTGACGCTGGCTAGTTTCGCCGTTGCGGCTGTGCTATGGCTGGTGATTTTTCGCGGTGCTCCGGTCCCCCAGTCGGAGTTCAGCGAACTACCGCATCGCGGCCTGGCATCGAGGGTGGTGCGGTTTGTCATATGCTCGGCGACTTATGTCTTCTTGTATTTCCTCGCTGGGTCGATCATCTTCCCATACGTGCGGGACTTCTATGCCACGCAGCATGTTCCCAGCGCTGAGCAGATTGTCGCGCTGCAATTCTTTTTGCGCGGCCCTGTATTCATTCTCGTCTGCCTGGCTCTATTGCGGATGTTCCGGCTGCCGCATTTCTCGGGAGCGCTGGCAACCGGATTGACGTTTACACTGCTGAGCGGTGTGGCCCCCCTGCTGATTCCAAATCCCGTGTTCCCAGATTACGTGCGCTGGGTTCACTTCGGCGAGGTAACCAGCTCGAACTTCGTGTTCGGATGCGTCGTGGGATGGATGTGGGGACATGTGCAGCGGGTGAGGAAGTTGGCGGAAGTCCACGCCTAAAGGGTCACCACTGAAATGTTTTTGCTCGCTTCTCGCCGAAGACAGCAGGTCCTTCGACACTCATTCACGATTACGCCGTAAAAAACAGATTGGTCCCATTCGGTTCGCCACGGGCAGGCGAACCGAATGGGGTCGCCGAGTTGGCGACAAAGGAATCCCACAAATCCCAAAATACGGGACATGTCGGCCGCCCGCCCAGAGACTACAGCGTCAGCGCAGGTTCACGGTCGAAGGGTCCGTTGTGGCGGGTGGAAAATTTCATCACCGACGGCTTGACCAGTTCGGCAAAATCCACGAACGACATGCGGATCAGCTCCAGGTGCGTGCCGGCGTTGAACGCTATCTCGTTATCGCGAGTCAGCGTCTCATCGACATACACGGAGATTCCGTAAAGGTTGCCAAACGGTGGCATTGCCCCGGTTTCACAATCGGGAAAATGCTGCTTGAATTCGCGCTCGCTGGCTAGTGCGGCATCCATCACGCCGGTTGCCTTCTTTAAAGCCAGCAGATCGACCTGATACGACGCTGGGAGAACAGCCATCGCCAGTGCTCCGTCAAGTTTTACGATCACGGTTTTGGCGAGTTCCTGCCCCGGGATATGGGCAATGGCGGCAATTCCCTGTGCGGTGTAAGCCTTCGAATGCGAGATGACCACGTACTTGATGTGGTGTTCGTCGAGGAAGGCCCTGACTTTGGTGAGCGGCATGATGACCTCCTGTCGACAATCGGGCGGGCCAAGGCCCGGGCGTGTCTGTGTTGTTAGTTCTCAGTGATCAGATCTCAGTACTCAAGTTAACGCTCCAATGGAAGGGTGCTAATCCTTCTCCCACAGAGAGGGACCAGGACGGCCTTCAGGCAAGCGGTTTTAATCGCCCCTTGCCAGCATCCATCCTACGAGGAAGCCCGTAGCCAGATCAACGACGAGCGAACCCCGCCTGGGCCGGCCAGTCGGAATCGAAACGCAGGTTCAGCGCAATTCGGCGGCCATGGGAGACAGGTGCCAGGGAGTAATTGGGCAAACCCCTGAGCGGTTCTTGGTCGGCATGGTTGCGATGCCAAGCATATACCACCGGCTCGGCTTTCGCAGCTTCTTCAAGGAGTGACTCGACCGGAGGTAGGCCTCCTTGCGATTGATGTCGGTCCTCGGGGCAAGTGTAATGCCGGCGGATAGAGGCGCAAGTCCGGGCATCACAGCGGCGGTGTGACACGGGAAGTGCTGCTTGGGTGGTCCGTAAAGAATAGTTGCGCGCCTACAAAAGGCCTAACAATCGAGGGCTGTCGAGCATCTAATTTTGCAGAGAAGGATGATAGGCATGCGCAAGATTCTTTTGGTTCCGTTGATTCTGGCCTTTGGATTTTCTGTCCAGGCGCAACAGTTGATCTCGAGCAATGGTCCGGTTGTGGCAGACTACAAGCTGCAACTCAGCCCCTCTGATCCGATTGAAGCAAAGATTGCCAAGGAAGTGCGGCACGAGCTGTTGATGCTGCCGTGGTACTCGCTTTTCGACGACCTCGAATTTGGTGTGCAGGGGCGCACCGTAACGCTGAGCGGGTTCGTGACGGGCGAGCACGCCGTGACGAAGTCGGATGCGGAAAACGCTGTTAAACGCATTGAAGGCGTGGAGAAGGTGATCAACAACATTCAGGTGCTGCCGCCGTCTCCGCTGGATACGCAGGTGCGTGCACAAGCCTTTCACGCGCTCACGCGTACGGGCTCGCTTTCACGATATTTCTGGGCAGCCGCACCGAGCATTCACATCATTGTGAAGAACCAGCGCATCACGTTGGCCGGTTTCGTGAACACTGAAGGCGACAAAAACCTAGCAACCCTGGCGGTAAACGGAATTCCGGGAGTGTTCGGGGTGACCAACGAGCTGAGGGTGATTAGGTAGCAACTAACAATTCGCTGCCAGCTGTCAGGAGCACGATAGACTTCAAATCCCAATGCCATCCTGATCGCCGAAAGCGGGCGAGCAGGATGGGCATCCCAAACTAAGTGCCGCCCGAGCAGCAGGTTTAATGCACTGGCGGAAGGTTTACTCTGTCGGCTACCACCCCGAAATGCCGCTTGCAAAGGCCCTTTCGAATTCCTAAACTGAAAACTGCTCTTGTGGTCTTCCTCCGTTCTTGTGTCCGGTATGAATCCGGCAACCCCCCCGCCTCCTCAAACTGTTTGTACGCCTATCTCTGCTGTACTGTCCGTTTGCGCTGCACTGGCGGTGCTATGGAATGGGGTTCTGTCCAGATACCCACAAAATATTGAGTTTTATAAGTTGACGCTGCATCGGAAACGAAAGTACATTTGCACTGGCCCTCTCGGCGGATCTGCGAGGGAGGGCTTTGGGCTGCGCGAGAAGGCTGGGTGAGACTTAGGGCGTTCCTGCGGAAGAGGAGTGTACGTTGCTCAAACTAAAGAAGTTACAAATTCTTGGATTCAAGTCTTTCTGTGACCGGACGGAGTTGAAGTTCCACGGTGAAGGCGTGGCGGCCATCGTCGGCCCGAACGGCTGCGGCAAGTCCAATCTGTCGGATGCCATCTCCTGGGTACTGGGCGAGCAGTCGGCGCGCACGCTGCGGGGCGTCCACATGCAGGACGTGATCTTTGCCGGCACCCGCGAACGCAAGCCACTGGGCATGGCGGAAGTGACGCTGACGCTGGTCGACCCCGAGGTGTACGGCGAAACGGGCGAGCCAGAGATCGACATTCAGGATGACATGCCAGAGACGGATTGGGACGAGTCCCACTTGCGCTCGGCGGCGGCGAGGGAAGCGGAAAAATACATCGAGGAGATTCGACCCGGGCAAGATGAAGGGGAGGCAACCGAGGCCGCGGTGCAAGGTTCGAGTGGCCCACAGGCGGAAAGCGGAGCGCCGGAGAGCATAAAGCCGCCGCACGTTGTGCTGAAAATCCGGCGGAGGAAATTCCAACGCACGTTCAAGGCGGGTGAGAT
This sequence comes from Binatia bacterium, assembly GCA_035638375.1. Classification (GTDB taxonomy): domain Bacteria; phylum Acidobacteriota; class Terriglobia; order Terriglobales; family Acidobacteriaceae; genus DASRAA01. The sequence goes on from DASRAA010000003.1 coordinate 25,261, forward strand.
TGCGATTACACGGCGGTTGTTCCGCTCCGGCGAAAGCGAGTACCTGCTGAACGGAAAGCTGTGCCGGTTGCGGGATATCCAGGACATCTTCATGGGTACCGGCTTGGGTCCGGAGTCGTACGCGATTATCGAGCAGGGGCGCATTGGGCAGATCCTGAGCAGCAAGCCAACCGACCGGCGCGCCATCATCGAGGAGGCGGCCGGCATTACCAAGTTCAAGACACGCAAACGGCTCGCGGAGGCTCGCCTGGAGGAGGCGAAGCTGAACCTGGCGCGCATCAACGACATCTTCGACGAAGTAACGCGGCAGATGAACTCTCTGAAGCGGCAGGCCAGTAAGGCCGAGCGCTATGCCAGGCTGCGCGACGAGATGCGGGCCCGGCTTCGCGTGGTGATGGCCAGCAAGTTTGCGCAGATCGATGCGGAGACGGCAGCACTGGAAAAACAGCTGGGCGAGTTGAACGAGGAGATGCAGCACAAGGGGGAGTCGGTCAAGGCGATGGAGGCCGAGCACGCCGAGCGCACGCAGCGCGGATATGGCATCGAGCGCGAAGCGAATGAGAACCGGGAGACGCTGAGTCACCTCATTATGGAGATCGACCGCGCGGGCGCGCGGCGGCACACCAACGGAGAGCGTTGTGCGGAGTTGAGTGCGCGCTCGGCGGGTGCGCAAGCAGAGTTGGAGAGCGCTGAAGGCCAGTTGGCACGGCATCAGCAGGAACTCGCGGAAAACCGGGGCGTTCTGGATTCGGCGAACGCCGAGGTTGTGCGGGCGCAGCAGGAGTTGCAGCAGCGGCAGCAGGAAGCAACCCTGGCGTCGGACGTGCTGATGGAGGTGGAGCGACAACAGGAACAGCGGCGCGCGGGAATCCTGCAAGCCGTGGGCACGGCTTCGGAGGTGCGCAATCGCATTACACAAGCCGAAGAACGCATTGCGGCGCTGGACCGCGAATCGCTGCGCCTGGAACAAGAGACAAAGACAGCGCACCAGCAATTAGAGAGCTTTGGCGGGCAGCGAGGCCAGCTCGGCTTGGAGTTCGAGTCGGCTTCACAGCGGGTGGAAGCGCTGGCCACACAGATCGACGAAAACCGCCGCCTGCTAAGCCAGAAGCGCGCAGAGGAAGCGAGTGCGAAACAGCATCTCGACACGCTACGCGCGGAATACGCCGGTTTGATCGGCAAAAAAAGCACGCTGGAAGCAGTCATCACCGAGCACGGATACTCGACAGAATCGGTGCGGCGGCTCTTCAAGTCGGGCGCAATGAGCGGTGGGCGGGCGCCGGCGGGCGTGCTGGCTGATTTCCTGGAAGTGGACGACCGCTATGAGCACGTGGTGGATGACTTCCTGCGCGACGAACTGAATTATGTGGTAGTCAAGTCGTGGGACGCCGCCGACGAAGGCTTGCGCCTGTTGCGCAGCGACGTCGACGGGCGGGCGACGTTCCTGGTTCATCCGGAGGATGCGCAGGCGAAGTTTTCATTCGCCGCGGAAGAGGTCGGCTATCACGGCGGGCAGCGCGAAGGCGTCGTGCCGCTGAAGCACTGCATCCGCGTGCTAGACGGCTTCGGCAAATCGCTCGAAGTGATCTTGGCGAAGCTGGGCAACGGTTACATCGTGCCCGATGCCGAGGTCGGGCGCGACCTGGCTCTGCACAACCCGGATGCGTTCTTCCTGTCGCAGTCGGGCGAGTGTTTCCACAATGTGACCGTGACCGGCGGCAAGCAGCGGAGTGAGGGTCCGCTGGCGTTGAAGCGTGAGCTGCGCGAGGTGTTGCGTCAGCTCGCGGACGTGGAACAGATGATGGCTGCCGAGCAGACCCAGGTCGCGACCTTGGGACGCGAGATCGGCGAGCTCACTTCCCTGCTCCAGAGGCTGGAAGACGACAAGCGCGACGCGGAGCGGCAGGCGATGACATCAGGCCATACGCTGCAGCAGCTCGACGGCGAAATGGCACGCGTCCGCGAGCGGCTGGGCACCTATGAGCGCGAAATGTCGCGACTGGTTGCGGAATGTGGCGGGTGCGAGGTGGCGATTGCCGTGCACCGCACCGAGTTGCAGGCGCACGAGGAGCGGAAGGCGAAGCTCGAAGCCGAGATGGAGGCCGCGCAAACCAGCCTGCAGGAGTTGCGGCAGAGTCGCGACGCGGCAGCACAGTTGGCCAGTGACGCTCGAGCCGCGCTGGCGACACTGGAAGAACGGCGGCGCGGCGCTCTGGCTACGGTGGAACGGCTGGAGGCGGCCGGCGCCGAGGTCGCATCTCGAGTCGAGCGGCTGAAGGGCCAAATTGAGGCTGCTGTTGCCGAGGCGGAAGAGCGTCAGAAGGAAAATGAGCGGCTGGCGGCGCAAGAAGTCCAGTGGACAGCCGAGCGTGATGCTGCGCAGCAGCGTGATCTCGAGTTGCAGGAAGAGCTGCAAGCAGTTCGCGCACGGCTCGCAGAGCTCGACGAAACGCTAAAGACGGCGCGTCACGAGCTCGATGCAGCGCGCGACCGGCGGGGAGAGGTGACCGCGTTGCACGCCCGTCTGCAGTCCGATGCGCAACACATGGCCGAGACGTGCATCCAGGAGCTGAGCCAACCACGCGAAGAACTGGTAGCCGACGAGACTTTACCGCGTCTTGCGGCCGAAGAACTTGGCAACGAAGAGGCGCTGTACAAAGACATGCGGACGCGCCTGGAGAACATGGGTCCAGTGAACATGATGGCGCTGGAGGAGTACCAGGAGACGGCACAACGACACGAGTTCCTGGAGACGCAACGGCAGGATTTGCTGCAATCGATCGAGAACACCCTCAACACAATTAAAGAGATCGATACCATCTCGCGCCAGAAATTCGACGAGGCGTTCGCACGCATCAACGAGAACTTCTCGCAGACGTTCACCAAGCTCTTCGGGGGCGGGCAGGCGTTCATGCGGCTCACCGATCAGGAGAATGCGGCGGAGAGCGGCATCGATGTGGTGGCTTCGCCTCCAGGCAAGAAGCTGCAAAACGTTCTGCTGCTGTCAGGCGGCGAGAAAGCATTGACCGCGCTGTCGCTGCTGATGGGCATCTTCCAGTATCAGCCGAGTCCGTTCTGTATTCTCGACGAGGTGGATGCGCCGCTCGATGAAGCCAACATCGGGCGCTTCACCGCCCTGGTGCAGGAAATGAGCGGACAGACGCAGTTCATCATCATCACCCATAGCAAAAAGACAATGGGCATCGCTCCGTCGCTCTATGGCGTGACCATGCAGGAGCCGGGGGTTTCGAAACTGGTGTCAGTGCGCTTTCAGGAAGAGCAGGCGCGGATGACAGCCTGACGGCGGTTGTTCAGTGGTCGCGGGTCAGTTGTCAGCTATCAGCGGCCAGAAAAGAACCTAGGTTAGCGCTCAGAAGCAGGGGCGCAAACCCTTCAACAGCCTCAGCGCATGCTCTGAGGGGAGCCGACAACCCCTTCTCCTACCCTTTCGCCAAATAGTGGCCGAAAGGGGGCACCCAGCAGGGCGGTATCCTCACCTCACGGCCTTGCCTCATAAACGATGTTGAACGGCGTCTCGGTGGCACGGCGGAAGCGCGTGAATCCGGCGGCGCTGACCACATCCCGAATACGCGACTCACCGGCCTGCGCACCCAGACACAGCCCTACCTCCTGCGATCGGGAACACGGCGTACACAGCAGCGTCGAGAAAGAGTAATAGACACAGCCTACAGGATTGAGATTGTCCTTAAGCTTGTCGTTGGCGAAAGGCTCCACGATCATCCACGTGCCGTCGTTGCCCAAGGACTCACGAACATGCATAGCAGCGCCGACCAGGTCACCCATATCGTGAAGACAATCGAAGACAGCGACAAAGTCATACCCTTCGCCGGGGTATTCTTTCGCCTTTGCGACATCAAAGTGCACACGATCTGAGACGCCCTGCTCTCCCGCCGCTTCGCGGGCTGCCTCAATCGACTTATCGTGGTAAT
>DASRAA010000004.1:0-41943 GCA_035638375.1 Binatia bacterium
GTGACAACAGGGAGATTGCTCCCGTCGAGTACATGCCGCTGGCTACCGGGAACAGAGCTGCGACGGTAAGCACACCCGCGTTGCTAAATCCCTTGAGAAGTCCAGCCGGAGGCGCCAGACCTAGGGTCATGGCCATGGTCATCGCACCGAGAAAAACAAGCCACGTGGGTAACTTGTCCCACGCCATTACGGCGAACATTGCAACCAGCAGACTCAGCGTTAACCACGCTTGCAATGGCATCTCGCGTACCTATGGCGGGTGTCAGACAGCTATTACAGGGTGGCAACATGATACCGACGGGAATTCGGGATGCAAAGGTTAAAACGGCTAGAACCGGGACGAGCCTTCAAACCTCGGCCTCGGCGATGCAGCAGATGCAAACCGGCATGGGAGCCTCTCAGCTGAGTTCGGCCAGAAAATCGGCTTTGGGGAAGTATGCTCTTCGCCTCGAATCGGTCTGTTTGGGGTTGCTCCACAAGAGATTTCTGCCACCGCACCCGAACTCCTGAAAATAAAAGTCGACGGACTCCGCCGTAGCTGTCACTCACCGGTCTTGAATCGCATGGAAAGCCCTCCAGGAACCATCGGAGGGTTATGCCCCTACTCATGCCCCAGACAGGACCTCAGCTGGAGTTCCGAGCGCATTTTGACAATGCACAAGTATGGGTCCTGCCGGCAGGTTCCTGGTTCTAAAAGTGTAATGAAAATGTGATAGGTCCTAGTTCAGAATGGCGCAGAGTGGTGCAAAACGGGTCAGACTTGTGGTTCAGCGTTGCCCCACAAAATGCGGACTCTCGGTCGCCGTGGCGATCTAACGCCCGCAACGCGGCTCAACCTTTGAAATCTCTCGTCTGGCGCGGATGCTGTCGATCCAGCCACGGCAATCGTGGCACCCCATGACGGGAACTCGTACACTAAAATCCCAAGACAATGGATGGAGGCGGGGTTGTCACACATTACACGACGACAATTTCTTCAGCACTCGGGGAAGCTGGTAGCTTGGGCTGGGCTGATCCCTGTCGTTGGGGCTCCATCTAACTATCAGCAGGGGCCGACGTGGGCCTCGCCATTCCGTGTGGCGGTAATTACCGACGAAATCTCGCAGGATTTCGAACACGCCTGCTACGTTGCAGCGCGCGAATTCGGAATGCAATGGGTGGAGATCCGCGGGCTATGGAACAAGAACCTAATGAATCTCACACCCAGCGAAATCACGCAGGCACAGGCCATCGTAAAGAAACTGCAACTGCGTGTGACCGACATTGCCAGTCCTCTTTTCAAAGTCGATTGGCCGGGTGCGCCCGTTTCGAAATACAGTCCCAAGCGCGATCAGTTTCATGCGGACTTCACCTATGAGCAGCAAGATGAGGTGCTGGAACGATGTATCGAGGCTGCCCTGGCGTTCCAGACAGATAGGATCCGGGCATTCGATTTCTGGCGCCTGGAAGACCAGACGCTCTATCGTGCCGCCATCAACGGGAAACTGCGTGAGGCTGCGAAAAAACTGGCCAAGCACAATCTCAACTTGGTCCTGGAAAATGAATTTGCCTGCAACACGGCAACCGGTGCGGAAGCAGCCAAGACACTCGTCGCGGTCACAGCGCCAAACTTCCTGCTTAACTGGGACCCAGGCAATGCCGCAGCGCGCGGCGAGGTCCCTTATCCAAACGGATGGGACCCACTGCCTAAAGGACGTATCGGTCATTGCCACTGCAAGGACATTGTGATGAAGTGGGGCAAAGAGGGCTTCGAGTGGATGCCAGTCGGCAAGGGCATCATCGATTGGGTTGGACAGTTCCGGGCGCTTAAGGCATCAGGCTACCGCTATGGTGTCTCACTCGAGACCCATTGGAATGGCGGTGGAAGTCCAGAGGAATCCACTCGCCAGAGTTGGGCTGGCATGAAAGTAGATCTGCAAAAAGCCGGAGCGCTGTCATGAACAAAGTGGAACAGACGACATTCGATCGGCGTCAGTTTATCGGCATGGCCGCCGGAGCGCTGGCTGTCGCTGCACTTCCGTCGCGCGTGTTGGGCGCCAACGATCGCGTCCGCATCGGTTTGATCGGTGCCGGAGACCGCGGCCAGCAGGTGCTGAAGGACGCACTCGCGCAGCCTAATGTTGAGTGTGTCGCGGTTGCTGATCCCTACATTCTCCGTCAGGAGCAGGCGAAGTCGGTCGTTCCGGCGGTTGCGACCTACGATGATCCGCGCCGCCTGCTCGATCGCAAGGACATCGACGCCGTCATCATCGCAACGCCGCTGCATCTTCATGCGATTTACTTCCTAAGCTCGCTCGCAGCGGAAAAGGATGTTTACTGCGAAAAGACCATGACCTGGGACATAGCGGAAGCGGTCGCCTGCCGTGACGCAGCGCAAAAATCAAAGCAGGTTGTGCAGATTGGGCTGCAGCACGAGAGTTCCGGCGAGTTGGCCGATGCACGTCAGTGGTACCAGCAGGGAATGTTGGGCAAAGTCACGATGGTTGAGTCCTGGATGAGCCGCAACACACCACATGGCCACGGTCAGTGGTACCGTGCCATTCCTGCCGACTGCAACCCGCAGCACGTGAACTGGGACCTGTTCCTCGTAAACCGTCCAAAGACAGCGTTCGACGCGAACAAGTTCATCAACTGGAGGTTGTTTTGGGAGTTCTCCGGCGGAAACGTGACGGAAAACATGGTGCACCAGATTGCCTGGATCATGAGTCTCTTGAACCTGCCGATTCCTAATGCCGCTGGGATGATGGGAGGAATCTATTCCGAAAAGGATGGGCGGCAGGTACCCGACACCATCGCGGTCACCTTCGAGTTCCCCAATGACCTGACGGTGCTGTGGCAATCGACCTTCAGCAACAGCCATTTTGGTTTGGGGGAGCGCTTCCTTGGTTCCGATGGAACTGTTGAGCACATCAGCGGCGCGACCGACATGGTTACGGGCAAATACACTGGCGGGATTAATTACTACCCGGAGAAGACGAATCGACCTGATGGTGTCCCGTTGACCGGCTCATCGGCCGGACAGAACCACATGGCAAACTGGCTTGAGTGCATCCGCACCCGCAACCAGAAAACGAATGCTCCGGTCGAACTCGGCTACAGCTCGGCGGTGGCAGCGCATATGGCAAATCTTTCGTATCGCCAGAAGCGCCGCATCACGCAAGCGGAGGCATTCGGGATGAAGCAGGAGTATGAAGCGGTTTCGTCAGCTTTGCGTCACCACCCTTTCCCAAAAGAAGGGAAAGGATAGGGCACCGAGGAGTGAGAGATTGTCAGCTCCAGCGAAACCATTTCAGTGCAATCAGAAACGACAACCCACCCCATAGCGCCATAACCGCCAGCGGAATCCACTGCGAACCGAGGCTTGAGCCCTCCAAAATGATCGCGCGCAGCGCATCGTTTAGTGCTGTCAACGGAAGGGCCTTGATCAGCGGCTGAATGATCTGCGGAAAGCGTTCGTAAGAGAAGAACACACCCGAGAAGATCCACATAGGCATCATGACGAGGTTGATGAGCCCGCTGACGCTTTCAATCTTCTGTGCGCGACTGGCGGTGAGCAGGCCCACACCCCCAAAGCAAATCGCCCCGAGGCTTGCGACGAGAAGGATCGCCAACACCGATCCTTCTACTTTCATTCGAAAGGCGAAAACCCCGAACCCAAGTAGCAGCACGACTTCAATAATCATAAGCACCAGGCGACTGCTGCCCAGGGCGAACAAGAAATCGGTACGCCGCATAGGTGACGCCACGAAGCGCTTCAGCAGCTTGCGTTGCCGCATGTCGACCACCGCGAAACCGATACCCCACATACCTGAGTTCATTAGGTTCATGCCGAGCAGGCCGGGGATGAGGAAGTCAATGTAACGCGCGCCGGGCTCGCTGCTCTGCGTTGCGTGAGTCGCAAGTGAATCTGTCCGACCGGCCGCCTTCTGAAGTACGTCGTTCACTTGCGAGTGGGCCAGCACGCTCTCCGGTCGGGCTGGATCGTAACGATAGTGCAAGCCGTTGTTATCTGCAGTGACTACCAGTGAGTACTGACCCAGGCGAAAGCGATCAGAGGCAGTCTTCTCGTCGAGCACATCCGCATGGATCGTGTTCTTCGCCTCCGCTCTCTGCAGCAGATCCATCACCACCTGGGCATGGGAATTATTCACGACTGCAATCGGTGTTACCTCAGCCGGCTTGTTGCGGAAGGCGATTCCTAAGCCCAGCGCCAGGAGAATAGGAAATACGAAGACCCAGAAGATCACTTCGGGCTCGCGCCACAGCTCTTTCATACGCGCGCCCAGCAGCGCCCGGTAGCCGGCCCATCGGCCATTCACCGCTCTCACCGGGATTTCAGCATTAGTGGGCTCGATCTGAGTCTCAGGAAAAGCCATCAGTCCTCTCTCAAATGCCGCCCGGTAAGATGCACGAAGACATCTTCCAGACTCGCCTGCCGCGTGTTGAGATGCGCCAGTCGCCACCCCTCATTGTCGATAAGCGATATCAGCGCAGGAATCGTCAGATGCGGCTCATCCACTTGCAGGCAGTAGTAGCCGTCCTCATTTCGTACGGACTGCACCCCTGGCAGTGAAGCCCAGAGGCCCTGGTTTCCACCGTTCCCGCGAATTGCGAATTCCACCACATGATGTCCGCGGAGGCCGGCAATCAGTTCCTCAGGCGTGCCGCTGGCGATGATCTTGCCTTGATCGATGATGGCCAGACGGTCGCACAGTCTCTCGGCTTCATCCATGTAATGCGTTGTCAGCAGAACCGTGCCGCGCCGCTGCTGAAATTGCCGGACAATCTCCCACAACTGACGGCGGCTCTGTGGATCAAGGCCGGTTGTTGGCTCGTCGAGAAAGAGAATCTTGGGATTCCCAACCAGCGCTGTTGCTACAGCCAGTCTCTGCTTCTGTCCACCAGACAGCGTACCTACCCTGGCGTCGGCTTTCTCAGTGAGCGACATTTCCTCCAATACGTGAGTGGTTGAAGCAGGATGACGATAGAAGCTGGCGAACAACTCAAGAGTTTCGCCGACCGTGAGCTTCTCCGAAAGCCGGGTCTCCTGCAGCGAGATGCCTAGCCACTCGCGCAGTTCACGTTCGTGCCCGGGCCATGTCATGCCGAGAACTTCGACTTCTCCCGACGTCGGCTGAAGCAGGCCTTCAAGAATCTCGATCGTAGTGGTTTTGCCTGCGCCGTTCGGACCCAGCAGTCCGAAGCATTCTCCCGGGGCAATCGCCAGGTCGATTCCGCGCACTGCCTCGACTTTTCCGTCGTAGGTTTTTTTGAGATTGCGGCAGCGGATGGCGGCATCCATACCGTGCATGATATCCAATAATTGTCGCAGTTGTTGGTAACTCACGCAGGCTAGAACAGCTTCTTCGAGTCGATCAGGATTGTGACTGGCCCCTGATTTATGAGTTCCACATCCATCATCTGCTGAAAGGCTCCGGTTTCACAGCGGACGCCGAGGGAGCGAATACATTCCACAAATCGCTCGTAGAGCTGGCGAGCCAGTTCAGGACGTGCTGCGACATCGAACGATGGCCGCTTCCCTTTGCGCACATCACCATACAGTGTGAACTGAGAGACGGCCAGCACCGCACCGCTAGTGTCGTTAACGCTGCGGTTCATCTTGCCATCATCGTCCTCGAAGATACGGAGACCCGCAATCTTCTGCGCCAAGTAGTCAGCGTCCGCTTCGGTGTCTTCACGCGCAACGCCCAGAAGCACCAGAAGACCATGAGAGACTTGTCCGGCAATCTCTCCATTCACTCTCACACAAGCCCCGCTGACTCTCTGCACGACGGCGCGCATGCAAGGTTTGTATCACACCTGCTGATTTGGGGCGGTTACCGCTTCGACAGCGTTTTCCATGTTGCGGAAGATGTTCTCTTCGCCAATTGCGCTTAACAGTGACGCGCGTGCCAGGGTGTCGCGCACCGGGTCGCGCACGGCGCCCAGCACCAATCTCCATCCGTGGCTGACTGAGCTGGCATGCAACTGCGCCAATGCGTCAACGGCGGTTACATCAATGAGGGCAACGGGAGCAAGGCTGACGACTACTGTCTTGAGTGGTGCGGGTGCCAGGCGGATGAGTTCTTTGATATGTTCGCGAATGCCCTCGGCGTTGGCAAAGAACCAGATTCGATCGACCCGCAGGAGGAGCACGCCAGGAAACTGCTCAGCCTCAGGATGCCGCGAGACCTCGACAAATTCCCCGGTAGGCAATCGGCCCACAACCACCACTTGGGGCATCGAAAGAAATCGCATTAATGCAATCAAGGTAAGGATGACGGCGAGAACCAAACCATCCAGGATTCCAAACGCCACAACTCCTGCAATCGCGACTACCGCACCACGAAAATCGATGCGATGGATCCGGCGGAAGCGCCACAACTCCCTAAGATCCAGAAGGTGCCAAACGGCATGCACCACAATTGCTCCAAGCACGGCCTCGGGCAAGTGATAGAACCACCCCGTAAGGAACAGCAGGGTGATGATGACTACTAAGGAGGCGGCTATGGAAGACACTTGGGTCTTCGCACCGGTACTGTCGTTGGCTGCTGTGCCCGATGTTCCCCCCCCGACCTGCATTCCGTGGAAGATCGCCGAAACCGCATTGGCAACCCCAAGCGCACGAAGTTCCTGGTTTGCGTCGACGTTATAACCGTTCTTGAGGGCGAAGGTGCGCGCAGCGCCAATCGATTCGGCAAACAGCACCATCACCAGTCCTACCGCCGCCGGCGCCGCTTGTAGCCAGTCGCTCCATGTAAGCGTGGGAAAATCGGGCCGGGGAAGCCCCGCGGGAATGGCGCCGACAATTTCCACACCGTGTGAATGCAGACCGAGCGCGCGAGAAACCGCGATCCCGCCCACCAGCACCAGTAATGCGCCTGGTATGCGCGGCAAATACCTGCCCACGATAAACATTATTGCCAACGCGGTGGCGCCTGTCATGACGGTCCAGGGGTTTGCATCCACGACGTGAAAGATCGCGTGCCAGAGTTGCATATAAGCCTGACCGCTACCCTTTTCGATTCCCAGAAGCTTCGGCAACTGCTTGATGACGATATTCAGCGCCACGCCAAAGACGAAGCCTTTCAGGACCGGCTTGGAAATGAAGTCCGAGACAAAGCCGAGATTCAGCATCCCTGCCAGCAGGAAGAGCCCGCCGAGCACCAGCGCAACTGCGGCGGCAAGGGCGCCATATTTCTGCGGGTCGGAGGCGGCGAGGGGGGCGACCGTGGCCGCCAGAATCGCAGATGAGGCAGATGTGGGGGAAACGGCGAGTTGTCTGCTCGATCCAAACAGCGCGTAAGCCAGTAAGCCGAATGCCGTGGCGTACAGCCCTGCCTGGGGCGGCAGTCCAGCGATTCCGGCGTAGCCCATTGCCTCCGGTATAAGCAGTCCGGCGAGGGCGACGCCTGCTATCACGTCAGTGCGCAGCAGACCGCGCTTGTACTGCGGCAACCACTCGGAGATAGGGAAGAGTTTCATCGCCTTTGGCGAATGACAGCAGCCGTACGCACGCAGTATAGGCGCATGGACCGTACGACACTGCAAAAACTCGTGCCGAAAGCCTGCGCAAACTAACTTAACAATCTGATTGTTTCATCGTGAGATTGAAGCCGATACAATCTTGCATTTCGTGGGGCATACCGGTTGGGGGTTATCAATGAACATTATCGCGTGTCTTCGTCTGCAGCGAACCGCCTCCGCACTGATTTTTCTCATTGTGGCAGGGTCTGTGGGCACAGCAGCGCAACAGCCTTCCAGTTTTACCGCATCGCATAGCGGCAAAAACGAATTCGTCATCAAGAACGCGACTCTGCTTACGACAACGCACGGACGAATCGAAAGAGGGAGCGTGTACGTAAAAGACGGCAAGATCATGGCCTTCGGCACCACGGTCAATGCCCCGGCCAACGTCACCGTCATCGACGGCGAAGGCAAGTACGTCACGCCCGGCATCATCGATCCGCACTCGCACATGGCGCTCGACAACGACGTCAACGAGGCCACAAATCCCGTTGTTCCTCAGATGCTGATGAAAGACGCCTTCGATTACAACGACAAGGCGATCTATCGCGCATTGGCCGGCGGGGTAAGTTCATCTTTGCTCCTGCACGGCTCGGCCGACATGATCGGCGGCCAGGCCATCGTCATCAAGAACAAGTACGGGCTCGATCGCGATCAGATGCTATTCCCCGGCGCGCCGCAGTCCATCAAGTTTGCCAGCGGTGAGAATCCGAAGCGCGTTTTCGGCGACAAGAAACAGTTGCCCTCCACCCGCATGGGCAACTTCGAGGTTATGCGCGAGGCCTTCACCCAGGCCAAGGACTACCAGCGCAAATGGGATGAATACAACGAGAAGGTCAAGCGCGGCGACAAGACCGCCTCAATTCCCAACAAGGACCTCAAGCTGGAAGCGCTGAACCAGGTGCTTCAAGGCAAGATGCTCGTCCAGATTCACTGCTACCGCGCCGACGAGTTCCTGACCGAGATCGCCATCGCCAACGAATTCGGCTACAAGATTCGCGCTTTTCATCATGCGCTCGAGGCCTACAAGGTTCCCGAAGCCATTGCGCAGAACAACATTGCTATCGCTACCTTTGCCGACTGGTGGGGCTACAAGTACGAAGCCTGGGATGCCATTCCATGGAATGCCGACATGGCGATGAAAGCCGGAGTAAGGGTAGCGATCAAGAGCGACAGCGACGACTACATCCGGCGACTGAATCAGGAGGCCGCCAAGACCATGCGATACGGCGCGGCCACCGAAGATCAGGCCATGCAGATGCTGACGCTCAACCCCGCTTGGATCATGGGCGTAGATAACAAGACCGGCTCGATTGACGTCGGTAAGGATGCGGACCTCGTGCTGTGGACTGGCTATCCGCTGTCCACCTACGGTGTTCCGGAAAAGGTCTGGATCGATGGCGATGTGTACTTCGATCGCAGCCTGCCCGGCTTGGGAATCCCGCAGTTTCAGGAGGGACAGGGATGAGAAAAACCGCTCTTCGCTGGTCGCTTGTCGTCACGCTGCTCCTCGGTGCTGCGGTCGCACAGCAGAAGACCGCCAGCTCGGCGAAAGCCGCCACCACTTCGAGTGCGGCTCCGACCTTTGATCCCAACCGTCCCATCCTGATCACCGGAGCCAAGCTGCTGACCATCACCCAGGGCACGATCGAGAATGGTGTACTGGTGATCAAGAAGGGGAAGATTACAGCAGTTGGAGCCGTGGGCTCGGTGAGGGCCCCTGCGAATGCCCAAGTGCTCGATGCCAAGGGCATGACCGTCTATCCCGGCCTGATTGATTCCGAGACTCACCTCGGACTTACGGAAATCAGCGCCGAGCGCATGACCAATGACCTGGTCGAGCCCAGCGACGAGATCATGCCGAACATGCACGTCGCCGATGCGTTTCATGCCGAGTCCCAACTCATTCCAGTGGCACGGTACAACGGGATTACTAATGCAATCGTCGCTCCCGAAAGCCGAGACACACTCCCCGGTCAGGATTCCTTCATTCAGCTCGCCGGAGCCGACGCAACCCAGATGCTGCTGATCCGCGACCTTGCCATGCCGCTGAACTTCACCGGAGGCCAGCGCCGTAACGAATCGTTCGCAACCGCTTCGTATCCGCAGACCCGCATGGGCATGGCCGCCCAAATGCGCCAGGCGTTTACAGACGCTCAGACCTACGTCGTGAAGTGGGACGAATACAACAAGAAGAAAGCCAACGCCAAGCCGGGGGAGTCCGGACCCAACGCACCGCAGCATGATCTAAAGCTCGAAGCGTTGCTCCCGTACCTCGAAGGCAAAAAGCCGGTAATCATCAAGGCTGAGGAGCCAAGCGATGTCGAGACCGCTTATGCCCTCGCACAGGAATTCAAGCTGAAGGTCATCCTGAACGGACTCACCCACTCGCAATCGATCTACGACAAAATTGCCTCATGGAAGGTTCCGGTAATTTTGGGCTCTATCTACGACGCACCCAAATCCTGGGAACGTTATGACGCGGTGTACAAGATGCCGGCCGAGTTGTCAAAGCGTGGCGTGAAAATCGCCTTTGCCTCATTCGAAGCTCACCAGGTACGAAACCTGCCCTACGCCGCTGGCTTCGCGGTCGCCTTCGGTCTACCGTATGACGAGGCCATGAAAGCTCTCACCCTTTATCCTGCCCAGATCTGGGGGGTTGATGACCAACTTGGCTCGCTTGATGTTGGAAAAACTGCAAACCTTGTGGTGGCCAACGGGGATCCATTGGACGTGAAGACCGACGTAAAGTACGTGTTCATCCAGGGACGTTCGATGCCGATGGTCAACCGTCAAACCGAGCTACGCGACCGATATTCGAACCGGTAACACAGGTTTGGCCTTGTGTTTTGAGCCGCATCCAACGCGTTGACCGCCGCAAACTCCAGCGATTAGGATGGGGACGGGTGTCATAATCTTGAATTTTGGGACTCGTGCCGCTTGCACGATTTCCGCACGGAATTGTCTTCCTTTACAGGGATTCCCTTGAGTAATTAGACTTACCAGTTTGCGTTGCGCCGGGTGCGCGACAGGAGAACGAATTCATGGCAACAGTCGAAGAGCGGGTGAAGCAGATCATCGTGGAGCAGTTGGGCGTGGACGAAGCCGAAGTGACCCCAAAGGCTTCGTTTGTTGACGATCTCGGCGCTGACTCACTGGATACGGTTGAGCTGGTCATGGCGTTTGAAGAAGCCTTTGACGTCGAGATTCCCGACGAAGAAGCGGAGAAAATCCGCACCGTGCAGGATGCGATTTCTTACATTGAATCGCACGCCAAGGCGAAGTCGTAGGGCCTTCCGGAGTCTTCGCCGGCACGCACCCGGCAAAGCCGGAACAGCGATGACACAAAGGAGCCGACGTTCTCATGGCAACCGTTGAAGAACGGGTGAAACAGATTATTGTTGAGCAGTTGGGTGTGGATGAAGCCGAAGTCACACCAAATGCCTCATTCGTGGACGATCTCGGGGCCGATTCGCTGGATACGGTCGAACTCGTCATGGCCTTTGAAGAAGCCTTCGACATCGAAATTCCCGACGAGCAGGCGGAGAAGATTCGCACGGTGAAGGACGCGATCGATTACATCAACACCCACTCGAAAGGAAAATAGCTTGGCTCGTCGCGTTGTCGTTACGGGAGTCGGGCTGATTTGCGGGGTCGGCAACAACGCAGAAGAAGTCTGGCAGGCGCTGCTCGCTGGTAAGAGCGGCATTGAGCGCATTACCAGCTTCGACGTTTCCGCGTTCGCCTGCCAAATCGGTGCGGAGGTAAAGAACTTCGATCCTCTCCAGTACCTGGAGAAGAAGGAAGCGCGCAAGATGGGGCGCTTCATCCATCTCGCCATCGCTGCGGCCGACGAGGCGCTCCAATCCGCCAACTACAAGGTCGAGAACGAGCAGATGGCCGAACGCACGGGCGTAGACATCGGCTCGGGCATCGGTGGATTCGACATCATCGAGCGGGAGCACTCGAACCTCATCAACGGTGGCCCGCGCAAGATCTCACCCTTCTTCATTCCTTCGGCCATCGTCAACCTTGCCGCCGGCCAGGTCAGCATGCGCCACTGCGCCAAGGGACCAAACGAAGCCACCTGCACCGCGTGCACCACCAGCGCGCACTCTATCGGCGACGCCGCTCGCATCATCAAATACGGCGATGCGGATGTCATGATCGCCGGCGGAACGGAAGCGGCCATTACACCGATGGGCGTGGGAGGATTTGCCGCCATGCGCGCACTTTCCACGCGAAACAATGATCCTCACCATGCCAGCCGACCCTGGGACAAAAATCGCGACGGTTTCATCATCGGAGAAGGCGCGGGCATCCTTATCCTCGAAGAATTGGAGCACGCGAAGCAGCGTGGAGCAAGGATTCTCGCGGAAGTGATCGGCTATGGTATGAGCGCCGACGCATACCACATCACACAACCGGCCGAAGACGGCGACGGCGGATTCCGTGTCATGCGTAACGCTATGCTCGACGCCGCAATCAAACCGGAGCAGGTCGGATACGTGAATGCCCACGGCACATCAACGCCACTTGGAGATGAAATCGAGGCCACCGCGATCAAACGCGCTTTTGGCGAACACGCTTACGAGATGGTCATTAGCTCCACCAAGTCCATGACCGGCCATTTGCTCGGTGGAGCCGGTGGCCTAGAAGCTGGTATTACTGTCCTGGCGTTGCGCGACCAGATCGTGCCACCGACCATGAACCTGGAAAATCCCGGCGAAGGCTGCGACCTTGACTTTGCACCGAATGCCGCACGCAAAGTCACGATGGACTATGCCATGTCGAACTCCTTCGGCTTCGGCGGCACCAACGGCTGTTTGGTGTTCCGGCGGTGGACGGAATAACTTGCCAACAATACTCTTGCAATAAGACCCGGCCCGTTTGGGCGGTTCCGTGGGTTGTCAATTCACAATTCAAATGGGTGATTTGTCGAGAGCGGAGATGAATTGATTGCCCGGCACGGCTCTGTTCAGTAGGCGCTCGTCGCTTGTAGGAAACAAGTCAGTCCCTCCGGAACCTGCACATGCTAACGGAATTCATCTGGCCCTCGAAGCGCCCGGTCACGTCGCAGCCGCTCAGAGTATCTCGCTGCCGCCAAGTCGAAGGGAATCAAAAGCGAAGTGGTCGACATCGCATCTTCATAGCGTCTGCACAAATCGTGATTCCCCCTCCCCAGAAGGGTTTCACCAGAATTTCCCCCAATGTCAACGTGGAGGTCATCAATTGATCGCCACGTACTAGCATGCCGGACCGCAGCTTTCGTACCTTGATTTAGGGACGAGATGTAGCCGCTACCTACCTTCTGGCGGCTCCCACAACTCGATACGGTTTCCTTCAGGATCGCTGATCCATCCGAATTTTCCGTAGTCGTACTCTTCAACTTTGGGATCCACAGCAACGCCTTCTTCGCGTAGAGTCTTCAGCAACTCAGCGAGGTTTTCGACACGGAAGTTCATCATGAACGGCGCCGGACTCGGATCGAAGTACCTGGTGTCATGCGGGAAGATCGACCAGGCGGTAAGCCCGGCTTTTAGTGGATCGTCTGCCTCACGCCAATGGAATGCAACACCTTCCCCGTGCGCCTCGCGCTGAATGCCGAGGTGTTTTTCGTACCATTCGTACATCGCGTTCGGGTCCTTCGCCTTGAAAAACAGACCACCTAGTCCGGTCACTCGCTTCATGATTCCTCCTTGCGGTCGAGATTTTATAGCGCATCGTGCACGCCCTGTTTGTGACAGTTTTGTGAACTTGCGCTGGCGTTTCCGAAGGACTACCTTGGTGGCAAGAAGTGGGGTAGCGGTACCGTGTTTGGCTTGAGTTTCATTCTCATCGTCGCCGGGCTGATGTTCGGCGGCGCCACCGCTTTGATTGCATTTGTTGGGCTTCTCGGCGCCTGGTTTCATCGATCGTTGGGGGCGCCCTTACCCCTGCCGACGCTTAGACGCGCGTCGGAGCGCCGCCTGACCATGTGGGTCGGCCTGGCCGGCTTCCTGCTCTGGGCAAGCGTCTTCCTCATCAGCCTGCGAATCAGCCCATAGCGGAACCCAAAAATTCCAAGTTCTTATCTGCCTGCGGCCAACACTTCATCCGCTATTGCGGCAGCTTCCACTGCGGGAGCCACATCGTGCACGCGCGCGATATGCGCTCCGCTCAAGATACTGGCCACCATGGCAGCAAGCGAACCATATAACCGGTCGTGGGACTCCACCTCCTCGCCGCCTCGTCGCTTGTCGATACTGTGGCCGATAAACGATTTTCGCGACGTGCCGGCCAGCACCGGGAACCCAAGCCGTTGTAGACCCTGGAGATTCGCCAGCAGCGAATAATTCTCCTCATTCCTCTTGCCGAAACCGAATCCGGGATCCAGCACCATGTTCTGGCGCGGTATCCCGCTATCCAAAGCAACTTGCACACGGCTTTCCAGGTCGCGGATTACCATCGCCGTCACGTCTGTTTCGACCGCCAGGTGTCTCCACTCGGATGGTCTGCCGCGCGTGTGCATGAGGATAACCCCACAACACAAGCCTGCGCACACGCTCGCCATTCGCGCGTCCCAGAGCAACGCGCTGACGTCATTCACAATCTCGGCGCCTGCTTCGACAGCACGCTGTGCCACCCCAGACTTATAGGTATCAATTGACAGAATGCTCTCGGGTCGCTGTTTGCGAATGTTCTCCAGCACGGGCATCACGCGCCTCAGTTCTTCCGCTTCCGTAACAGCGGCGTCAGCGGTGCTTTCGTCCCCTCCCACAGTAGTCCCGGGACGAGTGGACTCCCCGCCGATATCAAGAATGTCGGCCCCTTCGTCCAGCAATCGCAATCCGTGTGCGATCGCGCGCTGCGGCTCAAGAAACTCCCCACCATCCGAGAAAGAGTCTGGCGTCACATTGAGTACCCCCATGATCAGCGTCCTGGTGCCGAGATCGAGCGCGCGATTGTGAAGCTGCCACCGGAATTGCGGACGCATGCTGCGATTGTACTTCCCGTATCGTATGCACAAAGCAGAGTGGCTCCGAGCGGGGTGTTACTACCGATGCTAGAATTGCGTTGGGTTGCTCTGATGTGCCGCCTACGCCAAATCGTTCCCGTTACCCTGCTGCTTCTTCTGATCTCATCGAGTCTCGCCGCCGAAACCGCCAAAAAGCCCAGCAAGAACATCGACAATGAAAAGCGACTGGCCCAGTCGATCGATCAAATCCTCAACGAGCCCGACGTCGCTCGCGCGTTCTGGGGTATCGATGTTGTTGCCCTGGACACCGGTCGTCATCTCTATTCGGTGAACCCCGATCGCTTGTTTACGCCTGCCTCGAATACCAAGCTCTTCACCACAGCCGCTGCTTTCGCGCTCATCGGTCCTGAGTTCCAGTTCAAAACCACGGTCGAATCGCTCGGCTTTATCGACAAGTACGGGCGTCTTAATTCTGACCTCGCCATCGTTGGACGTGGCGACCCAAACCTCTCGGGTCGAACCCTTCCTTACACTCTTCACACCGAGCGCAAAGCCCCGCCAATTCAGGCGCTGATTGATCTCGCCGACCAAGTCGTGGAAAAGGGGTTGAAGTATGTGGATGGCGACATCGTCGCCGACGACTCCTACTACGTCTTCGAGCGCTACGGCGAAGGCTGGTCGCAGGACGATCTCGCCTGGGAGTGGGGAGCGCCGGTTTCCGCCCTCACCATCAACGACAATGTTCTGTTTGTAAACATACTGCCGGCCGACCGGCCGGGCGAGAAGGCATTTCTGAATATCACTCCCTATCCGGAGTACTACCGCATCGAGAACCGGGTCACGACCACGCCGCAGGGCACGGGTCCGCGCAAGATCTTTATCAACCGCGAGCCGGGTTCCAATCAGGTGACCATCTGGGGAAACATCCCTCTCGACGACGCCGGTGCCAGTGAGGCCCTCGCCATTGAGGATCCTGCCGAGTTCACGGCCAGGCTCTTTCGCGATTTGCTGGAGCAGCGCGGCGTGACCATCTATGGCCGTCCTCGTACTCGTCACACTGAGCTGGCTTCCGTGCAGACCTTCAGCGTCACCAGCATCGCGTCAGGCGGGGGAACCGACGGGACCGGGCGCTCCACCCCGACGCCCCTGGTGTTGGCCAGCCACGACTCTGTACCTATCACCGAAGACCTTCGGGTGATTAATAAGGTCAGCCAGAATTTACATGCGGAGCTTACGTTAAGGCTCTTGGGGAAGGAGAGAGGTACGTCCGGTTCCATTCAAGGTGGACTGGAAGTGATGCGTGGCTTTTTGACCGCGGCTGGTGTGCAGCCCGAACAATTCATTTTCTATGACGGCTCCGGGTTATCTCGCGAAAATCTGGTCAGCCCCGCCGCGGTTGTAAAACTCCTGCAATACGCGCATCAACAACCTTGGGGCAACCTGTTCGAGGATACCTTGCCCACTTCGGGTGTCGATGGCTCACTCAGTGACCGGCTGAAGACTCCGCCGTACAAAGGCATCGTGCATGCAAAGACAGGATCTCTCAACCACGTGAGCTCGCTATCCGGTTACGCGACTACCCTAACTGGCCGCCCGGTCGCGTTCTCGATTCTTTGCAACAACCACAATTTGACTAACAAGAAGGCGGTCGACACCATTGACCGTATTGTGGAAAAGATCGTAACCCAAGGGATACAGTAGGAAATCGCTACCCCATCCCTTAGGTGGTGGCTTAGTGCCATCGTCCGCCGTGGTAGCAGCAGCCATAGCCTCCGCCATAGAAGCCTACAAAGTTCACTGTTGGGTAGAAGCCCCATCCGCCCCAATACGGATACGGATAAGGCGGAGGCCCCGGATATCCAGGGTAAGCTGGCACGACAGGGAGCTGCTGCAATTGCCGTGGCTGGGCAGTTGCGTAGTCCTGCTGGCTTACCGGAAGGAAGGCCACCGAGCTGTGTTCCGTGTTGATCGTCACTGGAGCCTGCAGCCGAAACGTCAGTAGGGTTTCCGGGGGAAACACCGTTGGCTTACCGGGCGTCAACAGCACGCCTGCTATCCCAGCAGCAGCGCCCGCCGCAGCGCCGATACCGGCGCCAGCCCCTCCATCCACAGCACCGCCGATAGCAGCCCCCAATCCGGTCGTCCCGGCCACCGCCAGGGCGTCACGCCCCTTTGAAGGTCCGGCCGACGTCTGTATCAGTTGCGACATTACAGGTAACTGCCGGCCATCGACTACGGGAATATCGCTTAGCGCCAATCCCATCGACGAGACGCCCTTTACCCGCCCCGCCTTTTGCACTTCCGCTACATGACCAATCGCGATCTGCCCCCTCCGTGCTACCACCCAACCGCCTACCACCACCGGCTGTTCCAGCATAGCGCTGAAGCCGTCACCCTGCTGGTTCACCTCACTGGACAGGCTCCCCATGAGCCGTACGGTAACAAACGTCCCGGCCGGTATCGTCAGCTCAGCGGGAAGGGCAGCCGACGGCACGGGCGGCAGACTGTCTAGCGCAGGACGATTTTCCCCCTGCTGCTGTACAACTTGGTCCGGAGTACTGCCCGGTTGTGCCGCTTGCTGAGCTAACAACGGTACCGCCAGTGCAATGAATACAGCGACAAGGGCAGAGCGGCGAATGCGAGCTTGCCGACGCAAAAAGCCACAGGCGAACATGCGGACACTCCTTCGGTACAGAGTTCTGCTATGGGCGGCCGGTAGACAGGGCGCCACTGCTATAAACCCCACAATTCCTAGATAGATGCGTTCGCCAAAACGCAAAACGATGTTGTGAGGCGGCTGCTATTGCCGGCGTTGAGCCGAGCGCCTTTTCCGAGCTGTCGCCGCTGCGGTTCCCGTGCCGGTGGGTGGCTTCCGCCTCCCCTCGAGCAGATCTTTGAGTAATAGCGCATGGTTCTGCTGCATGCTTTTAGATGCAAACAGCAGCGTGAGCCCTCGCTTCGAAGCGGCTAAATCGTACAGCTGTTGCAAGGCTTGGTGGGCGCTCTCCGTCGAGAGTTCTTCCAGATATTTCTTGCGAAACTTCTCCCATTGCGACAGGTGTGCGTGATACCACTTCCGCAGCTCGTTCGACGGCGCCACATCCTTCAGCCAGGCGTCCAACGCGGCTTCTGACTTCGTTAGCCCACGTGGCCACAGCCGGTCCACCAGCACACGAGCCCCATCTCCGGCCGCTGGCGGATCATACACGCGCTTCACGCGGACTTTCATGCGGGGTGTATTCTAACTCTTGCGGTTCATTGTTGGTTGTGCACATGAATTCTCGAGGAAAGTGTCAAGCGCCAAGCGAGTTATCAGACTGGCTTTGATGTTACTTGCTTCCCTAATCCTTTCTACCAGTCTGGGTTGCGACAGTGAGCCGCGCAAGACTGACGCCGAACTAGGGCTCACGCCACAGCAGGCAGCGGGACGGAGGGTCTATGACGCTCGCTGCGCCGAATGTCACTTTGCGTATAGCTCGCGGAACCTACGCGGGCCCAGCCTGCACGGCCTTTACCAGAAGAGGTTCATGACCAGCGGAATTCCGGTCAATGACGATCGTGTGGAGGAAATCATCCTGCTCGGTCGCTCGAAGATGCCGGGCTTCCAGCAGAAGCTCGCGCCACAACAGTTGGACAACCTGATGGCGTACCTTCACACGCTATAGCCAGCCAAATCCGCTGCATCGCCCTCACTATCGGGGGCATCGTAAAATAGTTACATCTCATGGCCTCGACGCCCGAGCTGATTCAGATAGACCTCGCCCCTCGCAGACCGGCTCCCAAGCCGGATTGGCTGAAGGCCCGTGCCCCCATGGGCGTGAACTATCACGATCTCAAAATGCTCGCCCGCAAACTGGACCTGCATACCGTCTGCGAGTCGGCGCACTGTCCCAACATCGGCGAGTGCTGGAATCACCGCACGGCGACGTTCATGTTGCTGGGGAATCTCTGCACCCGGCGCTGCGGCTTCTGTGCCGTTCCAAAGGGTCGTCCGGAACCAATCGATTTCGAGGAACCCTCTCGCGTGGCCGAAGCCGTCGCCAAGCTAGGCTTGAAGTTTGCCGTCGTCACCAGCGTCAACCGCGACGACGATAATATCGGGGCAGCGCAGGTGTTCGCCGACACCATCACCGAGATTCGCCGCCGGGTTTCGGGCTGCCGTGTCGAGGTCCTGATACCAGACTTTCAGGGTCTTGAGGAGCCGCTGCACATCGTGATGAACGCCCGGCCCGACATTCTTAACCACAATACCGAAACGGTTCCCCGCCTGTATCGTGTCGCCCGTTCCGGAGCGCGCTACGAACGCACTCTTAGGCTTCTGGAACAGGCGAAGGTCCTGAATTCCGCCATTCCCACAAAGACCGGCGTGATGGTGGGACTCGGCGAAACCACGGAAGAACTGCTGGCGGTCTTCCGTGACCTGGCAGCACGCAACGTCGATATTCTGACAATCGGCCAGTACCTACGGCCCTCAAAAGACCATCTGCCGGTGGCCCGGCTCTACACGCCACAGGAGTTTCACGACCTCAAGACTGAATCGCTGAAGCTGGGCTTCAAACACGTGGAATCGGGACCGCTGGTGCGCTCCAGCTACCACGCGCACGAGCAGGCGGATGCGGGAACAGCCGCGCAGATCATCTAAGAAGCTTCACTCGGCCAGGAATCCCTTCATCTGTCGCACCACTGACGCTGGCGCTTGTACCTCCAAGTCAACTAATCCATCCCGGTAAGCGCGGGACAGCACCACCGCCTTGGCGTCCAGCATGGCCAGTGCCTTGCCCTCCGACTGCGGAACTTGCAAACGCACCTGGCGCACAGGGTCCTGCTCAATCAACTCATCCACTCTCTGCAGCAGCTTGTCGATCCCGATTCCCCTGACCGCAGAAACGTGTACCGTGTTTTCCGAGTCGATCAGACCCTCGTGCTTGCTCTCCGGCAGAAGGTCGAGCTTATTCATCACGTACAAGCGCGGCTTGTCCTGGGCATCGAGTTCCCTAAGCACGTCATTCACCTGGGCCTGCTGCTCATGAGCTGTGGGGCTGGTGACGTCGGCCACGTGCAACAATAGGGTCGCTCGTTGCACTTCCTCCAGCGTGGCTCGAAAAGCCGACACCAGCGTGTGCGGCAGATGTCGAATAAATCCCACAGTGTCAGACAGTAGAATCTCGCGCTTCGAGGGCAACTTCACTTGCCGCAGGGTGGGGTCCAAAGTAGCGAACATGCGAGGGCTCTCCAGCACACCCGCATCTGTCAGAGCGTTGAACAGGGTCGATTTTCCGGCATTGGTGTAACCGACCAGCGCCACCACCGGCACGGGAACCGACTCGCGTCTCTGGCGCTGCTGACCGCGAATCCGCCGCACACTCTCAAGCTGCTCCTTCACATGCCGAATGCGTCGGTAGATCTTTCGCCGGTCAGTTTCGAGCTGAGTTTCGCCCGGTCCGCGTGTCCCAATCCCGCCACCAAGCTGCGACATCTCCGCGCCCCGGCCGGCCAGTCGTGGGAGCAGATATTCCAGTTGAGCCAACTCCACCTGCATCTGTCCTTCGCGGGTTCGCGCGTGCCGTGCAAAGATGTCGAGAATAAGTTGCGTTCGGTCGATCACGCGGACATGCAATTCGCGCTCCAGGTTGCGCTGCTGCGATGGCGTCAGCTCGTAGTCAAAGATGACCAGGTCGGGCGCAACCGATGCTACTGCACCTCTTACCGCAACGACCTTGCCGCGGCCAATTAGGGTAGCCGAATCGGGACGTTGGCGACGTTGCTGCATTTCACCGGCGATCACGGCACCGGCGCTGGTAGCAAGCTCTCGCAATTCCGCCCTCGATTCCTCGGCGGAGAAGTTTTGGTGTTCGACCTCGGTGGCGTGCAGACGAGCGTCGGCCACGTTACGCGCCGCTCGCGCGCTCGGCGGGACCTTGCCGCTTGCCTGATTGCGGTAATTGTTGGAAGGCTCAACTTCCTTGCCGGATTGCTGTCTCGTCGGCGAAGCCGTCCGCGTCTCGCGATCGCTAAGACCGTGCGCGAGAAACTCTACTCCAACCAGGAATGCGCGCTCAGGCTCGGCTCCCCGGTTCGTCCAGGAACGGCCATCACGCTTGGGATTCATTCCACCAGGCTGAAAAATACGTCAACTCTCCGGACCGTGCGGAGGAACGGAAGATACAGGAGTGGCGGGGGCTTCGGGGGCGAGCCGAGGCTCGGCATGACGTTCTCCGCCATGCGGACGCGACATCACCACCGTAGAAATAGCATGCTTGAAGATCAACTGCTCCTGATTGTTGGTATCCAAAACTACCGAGTACTTATCGAATGAACGGATTCGGCCAGTAAGTTTGACCCCACTCAGAAGGTAAATCGTGATGACAGACTTGTCTTTCCGGGCCGTATTGAGAAACGAATCCTGGATGTTTTGCGCTGGCTTGTTTTCCATACAGTGGTCCTCCTTGCAACCGCAAAAACACAGCCCAGCCCAGAAACCGTGACCCATAGGGATCTGGGTCTGGCAAAAGCCTTTCCGCTAGTCTTTCAACCCCGAGCCCCGGAAAGGTAAACTCCAGCAAGTTTACGATAAGTCTACGGCAGCGTAATTTCAACAAAAACCCGCAGTTTCGTGGGTATTCTAAAATTCCTGTTTCATCCGACGGTCCCGCTGCATGGGCCGAGAGTTGGAGAGAACCATGCCACTACCTTTGCTTGCAACCGCTGCTATCCCCCAGATCGGGTTTCCCGGCGGCTCCCAACTTGCGCTCATGATTCTCCGCTGGATTCATTTTGTCGCCGGCATCCTTTGGATCGGCTTGCTCTATTACTTTAACCTGGTAGGCACCCCCTTTCTGCAGGAGTTAGACCCTCAAACCCGTATGACGGTTGTCCCCCGGCTCATGCTCCGGGCCCTCTGGTGGTTCCGCTGGAGTTCGGTGATCACCGTGCTCGCAGGCATCGCCTACTGGATGCATATCGTCGCCACCGACGCTAGCAACGGACAGGCCAACGGTTTACCGGCCTCCGGTGCCCAGATCACCGCAAGCTTTTTCCTGCTTTGGACAGTGGCATTCGCCGTCCAGATGGGCGTACTGATGGCCCCTGTCGAAGCCTTGCACCGGGGCCCAATTCTTGGCCTGATCGTTGCAGTCGTGGTGATTGGCACAGCTTACCTTTTCCTGGCCTTGAATCAGCATGGCTGGGAGAGCAGCCGCGCCTTGGCAATTGGAATCGGCGGCGGACTCGGCTGGTTCATGATGATGAATGTCTGGGGCATCGTCTGGCGCGCGTACAAGAAAATCATCCGTTGGACGGAAGCCGGCGCCCAAGGCCAAACCATGCCGGCTGAATTTCCCCGTGTGGCCCGGCTAGCATTCCTGACAGCCCGGATAAGTTTCTGGCTATCTTTCCCGATGTTGTTTTTTATGGGAGCCGCCAGCCATTACATCGTTCTCGGTACACGCTGAAGAATTCCATCGCCGGTGCCATAAATCACACACCGTATGTTAATTTGCGAGTAAACGGCTTCAGCGACACTTCCTTAGGAGATATCAGTCATGACCTCCCCGGCTGACTGGTTGGTGATTGCTGGCTTCCTCTTGTGTGTCGTGGGAGTGGCCCTGCGCGTCGTCATCATGATGCGCTCCTGCGATGCGATTCCCGCCAACGCCGCCCCTTGGCGGGACGGAACCTGCTGCGCCTATCGAACGTTCAAACCAAAAGGCAGACTACCGCTGGCAATGTGGGTATCGATCTCCGCCCGCCTTGTTCTGCTCATCGCGGGCGTGTTTCTGGAATTTCGCTAAGGTATTCGTTACCGCGGCGATGAAGCCGCAATGCCTGCTTTCACCAGCGGCCACGGCTTTGGCTTCGCCATGCCCGGAGGCATCGCTTCGCCGATCACCCTCAAATCACCAGCCTGTTTTGAGGGCAACACTAGGCGCATCAGGTATCGATCAGTCTCCTGCGAATCGGCATCTTTTAAGGTGAGCACGAGTCCATCCGGATTCAGGACCGCGGCCGTGACGGTCTCGCTCGATTGTTCCTCGCTCACCGACTTCAATCCTCCCGAATCGTTCGTCGCGATGTCGCGAGAGTGAGCCATTGATCCGGTGAGTTTGCCGCCCTGCAAGGTCAGATGCAGCTGCAGCCAAACCCGGCCGTCGAAGCTCGATGTCCATTCTCCGGCGTAATCAGCTAAGGGCGATGTTGGACGAGTCTTCGCCGACGGGTTGGTACCTGTCGGCGGAGCCTGGCCCATACCCTGCAAAACCACCAGAAACAAAATCGATAGCGGCAAGATGCTCTTCATGATTGATCACTGGAATTGTAACCCGGCTTGCGCAGCGGAACTGGCAGCTAAGAGACTGGGAATGCGGGAGACGAAAAGTACATTTGAGGCAGCCTGGAAACAGCCGCAGCCGGGGACGACTATTCGCCAATCCCCGAACTCAGCTTGCGCCGGTCTCCTTTGAGCAAACGCGGCGGCGTAGCCTGCCTTGCCCTTTCTTCCTGATGGCAATTCCAGCACAGCGGAGCCATGTGATCCAGCGCCGAAGGAATGTCACCCAGCTGCGTGTGACGCAACTCAAAAAGTTTCTTTTTCGTTCAACACAGCCAGCCGACTGCGCCTCCAGTCTGCGGGAGACAACTGGCGATCACAAAGACTACACGTCTTTCCCTGATACCATTTCTGCAGCAATCTCTCCAGGTTTTCCGGAGTCGGATCGACCTGGGCAAGGCACTCCTGCCCGCATTCGCCATTCTCTGGCCAGCGTGAGCACGATTGCAGTCGTTGGTGCTGCTGGCCTCGCAGGGCAGTGCGGAAGGAATATTTGTTGTCGAGCTCTACCGTGACGGGTTCCTGATTTTCCGGACATACCACTGTGCGCTGGCCGCGATGGCGAAAGTACGATTGCAAGCTGATGCCGACCGGAAGTGCAACCAACAAGATCGCGCCGATAACGAACAAGGCTATCGGAAATAGGGCAAACATCCGACTACCTCTCAGTGGAAATCATGGGCATCCATCTTCTTTTTAACCCTCTTTATCACTTCTAGGCAGTGACGGCTGACACGGGGCGGTGTGACGAATGCACGATTAGGGGAAAAGGGGAGATACCCGTTGCCCGGTCGCCCCGGCACGCCACCGTTGCCGCCGTTTATAATCACCCCACCGCCAAAACTACTTTTCCTGATGATCATTCTCCCCCGACAGCTCTTGTTTCGAGGTATAGCTCCGATACTTCTTGCCTTCACGCCGCTCTTGTTCGCCTCGTCTTCCAGGCCACGCCTGACCCTCGACGAGTTCTTCAATGCCGTGGATATCAGCCATGTGGCTTTATCTCCCGACGGTCACATGGTCGTAATTGCCACCAGACGCGCAGACTGGGACGCACAACGCTTTCGTGAGGACCTCTGGTTGTGGCGCGACAGCGATGGGTCGGTGACGCCTCTCACTCAATCCGGACATGACTCAGAGCCGCAATGGTCTCCGGACGGCAAATGGATCGCATTTCTCTCCGACCGCAGCCTGGGCGATGACGAATCGGCTTCCTCAAAAGACGACTCCTCCGATTCCGAGGACAAGAACGGTGTTACGCACCTTTATCTGATCCCTGTGAACGGCGGCGAAGCCTTTCCAGTCACGCGGGGCGAAGAAGATGTACACACTTTTGCCTGGGAGCCACACTCAAAACGGCTGTATTTCGCGACGCGAACTCCGTGGTCCAAGAGGCAGAAGGACGAGTATAAGGAGCAGTGGAAAGACGTCGTCCGCTACCGCGAGCAGGAACGCGGCGACGTCATCTCGCGCATCGAGATCGCGGAAGCCCTGAAGCACCAGATTGAACTTGGCGTGCGCGAGTCGAAGAAAGAGGAAAAAAGCAAAAAGAACAAGAAAGACAAAGATGAAGAGGAAGAGACAGCGAAAACTCCGGGCGCAGAAATTGTGGTTTCTTCGCCTTATCGAATCAAGAGCATGGCTGTTTCGCCGGATGGCAACTCTGCAGCCTTTGCTACCGACAGCATTTCGCAGCGATTTGAAGCTCTCAAGGAAATCGAAGTCTATGTCGCCGGTACGACTAAAGCAGGGCCACAAAACGCTGCCCGCCAACTTACCAGCAACGAAGCTCTCGAGGGCGATCTGCAATGGTCGCCGGACGGCAAAAGTGTACTCTTCGTAGTCGAGCAGGGTTCGGTCGAAGGCAGCTACGCCGATGTTCAGCCGCGCGTTTACTCGGTTGATGTCGCGACGAGCAAGCCCACTCGTTGGGCCGCCAACTTTGAAGGCGCGGTTACTCATTATGCCTTGGAGTCGAACGGTTCCCTGCTCGCTCCGGGAGTGCTCGGCACGGAGACCGCGCTCTACCAGCAAACTAAACCGCAAGCGCCTTTCCAGAAACTCAACGGCTGGGCGGGGACCTACGCCCATGTTGCCACCGCAATGAACTCTTCCCATATCGCATTCACGTACTCGGAGGTGGACAAGCCCACCGAGGTTTACGTGGCGGAGGGCACCGAGCAACTCAGCAGCGCGCGACCCATCACCTCTTTCAACAAGCTCTTCACCGAGCGTGATCTGCCCAAGGGCAAGGTTTTCCGCTGGACGTCGGATGACGGCACTCCAGTCGAAGGCTATCTTCTTTATCCTCCAGGCCAGTTCGAAGCCAAGAACCTGCGGCTGTTTGTGCTTATCCACGGCGGCCCTATGGACGCCGACGGCAACTACTTCGGCGCCGATTGGTACAACTGGGGGATGTACGCTGCGAGCCAGGGCTGGCTGGTCTTTCGCCCTAACTATCGCGGCTCGGCCGGTTACGGCGACAAGTTCGCGCTAGGTATCGTGCCGAAGATCGTGTCAGCACCTGGACGCGACATTCTCAGCGGAGTCGAAGCGCTGGTGAAGGCTGGTAGCGCCAATCCCCAGCAGATGACGATTGGTGGCTACAGCTACGGGGCTTACATGACCAACTGGCTTATCACCCAGACGAACCAGTTCAAGGCGGCGGTAACGGGAGCAGGCGCGGTGGAGCACGTCGGCAATTGGGGCAATGACGATACCACTTTTGACGACTCGTTTTTCCTTGGCGGGCTCATGTGGGATCCCAAAGCCAAGCAGAACTACATCGATGAAGCGGCTATCTTTCAGTTCGACAAGGTGAAAACGCCGACTCATGTTGTCGCCGGTGGAGACGACATCCGCGTCGCGGTCGCCGAAGATTACTTGCTAGAGCACGCGCTGCATGTGCTGGGAATTCCCAGCTCCCTGCTCATCTTTCCCGATGAGGGACACTCACTCGACCTGAATCCCTGGCACGGAAAGATTAAAGTCCGTGAGGAGGCCAAGTGGCTGGAGAAATATTGCAACTGCCCAACAAAATGATTCCCGCGGAACTGAAACCTGCTTGACAGACATGCAGGCCGCTGAACATACTTGCGCCGTTTAGCGGTCAGATGCGAGGTGGCCCAATGCCGAAGCAAGCCGTAAAGAAGGCAGCGAAAAAATCGAGCGTTCGGAGTGCGGCAAAGCTCGCGAAAGCAAAAGCCGCAAAAGTTTCGAAGACGCGGGCGAGGAAACCCCTCGCTTCCAAAACGCAGGCGAAATCAGCTCCGAAGAAAGCTGCGGTATCTTCGCCTCCAGGTGCCCACGGCAAGCTGACTTTCAATCACGCGATGATTTACGTCAAGGATGTGAACCGCGCCCTCGGCTTCTATCGCGACTTGCTCGGCTTTAAGCTCATCGAGGATTTTCGCTTTGACTCTACGCCGGTCTATGCACGCTTGCGTGCCCCTAGTGGCGATGGCACCATCGCCCTGCATCAGGCTGGCGCGAGCGCATCGATCGCCAGCGAAGGAGTGCGCCTCTACTTCGAGGTTCGCGACCTCGATGATTTCTGCCAAAAGCTCATCCGCAAGGGCTTCTATATCACACAAATGCCGCGCTTGATGGAATGGGGCTGGCGGCACGCGTACCTGAACGACCCCGACGGCCACGAAATCAGCCTCTACTGGGCAGGCGAGATGCGCTGGCAGAAGAGCGTCATGCAGGCCGCACGCGAAGTTGCGAAGCGGTAGCTGCAGCGCCGCGAAGGTTCGGAGGCCACCCTCCCTGCCTCAGTCTGCAAAAACGTACAAACCAGGGGCTAACAAAATCTGGTCTGCCAGGACGCGAAGTTGACTCAGCCAGTGCCGTGGGCTAGCCTCGAATACTTGGCTTGCGTTGCCGTAAGGCTCTGTGGACTTGAGCTTCGGTGACGTCTTTCCGACCGATTCCCTATGAAGTTGACGCGTTCTGTCCTGCTCCAAATCGCGGTATTTACCCTGTGTGCTCAGGCGCTGGCTGGCACGATGCTGCGCCCCAGCCATGCTCCCAAGGCGATGGTGGCTTCGGTCCAGCCGGATGCAACGGATGCCGGGGTGGAGATCATGAAGGCGGGCGGAAACGCAGTCGACGCCGCCGTCGCGGTGGGATTTGCGCTGGCGGTGACGCATCCTAAGGCGGGCAACATTGGCGGAGGCGGATTCATGCTATTCCGCAGGCCCGACGGCGAACTGCACTTCCTCGACTACCGCGAGAAGGCTCCTTCGAAGGCGACGCCCGACATGTATCTCGACAAGAACGGCAACGTGATCAAGGACCTAAGCGTTATCGGATACAAGGCGATTGCGGTGCCGGGCTCGGTGGCGGGGCTGGCGTATGCGCAGCAGCACTGGGGCAAGCTAACTTTGCAGCAGGTGATGGCCCCAGCGATTCGGCTGGCACGTGACGGCTTTGTGCTGGACTACGGAACGGCCCTGGACCTGCGCGAGGACGATCTGGGAAAGTTTCAGGAGTCGAAGCGTATCTTCCAGCGTGACGGGAATTTCTATCAGCCGGGGGATGTGTTCAAGGAGCCGGAGCTGGCGCGCACGCTGGAGCGGATTGCAGCGAACCCTGACGACTTCTACCACGGCGAGCTGGCGCGTGAACTAGCCACGGCCATGCAAAAGGGCGGCGGGCTGATAACGGCTGCGGATCTGGCTGCCTACGAAGTGAAGGAACGACAGCCGATCAAGGGGACGTATCGCGGATATGACATTATCAGCGCACCTCCCCCGGCGTCGGGAGGAGTGACGCTGGTAGAGATCCTGAACATTCTGGAGGGGTACGATCTCGCCAAGCAGGGAAACCGGTCAGCCCACAGCATTCACCTAACGGCGGAGGCTTTTCAGCGCGCGTTCTTCGATCGCGCCGAGTTCATGGGCGATCCGGATTTTGCCAAGATTCCGGTTGCGCAGCTAATCGACAAGCGCTACGCGGCGGCGTGGCGGGAGACAATTTCGTTGCACAAGGCCACTCCGGCAGCCGATGTGAAGCGGCCAGCGATTTTCTCACAGCTCGACCGCTATGCAAGCCTCCATGCGCAGCCGGTCGCGGTGCAGGAATCCGAGCACACGACACATTATTCGGTAGTCGATCCCGAGGGAAATGCCGTGGCGGTGACGACAACGCTGAACGGTAACTTCGGTTCGCGCGTGACCGCCGAGGGCCTTGGCTTCCTAATGAATAATGAGATGGACGACTTCGCCGTCAAGCAGGGTGCGCCAAATATGTTTGGCCTCATTCAAGGCCCGGCGAATGCCGTGGGCGCGAATAAGCGTCCGCTGTCGGCGATGACGCCGACCATCGTGCTGCAAGATGGGAAACTGTTTCTGGTGCTGGGATCACCGGGAGGGCCGACGATTATCACCACGGTCGCGAATGTACTGATGGGAGTGGTGGATTACGGAATGAACATCCAAGAGGCCGTTAACGCCGAGCGCTTCCACAATCAGTGGATGCCGGACCGCATTATGCTGGAAAAGTACGGCGCGTCTCCGGATACGCTGCAGATGCTGGAGAGTATGGGACACCAGCTCAACACCGATCGCGAAAACTGGGGCGATGCCGAGTGCATCGCCATCGACCGCAAGACAGGTGAACGGCTGGGCGCCAGCGACGGGCGTAACAACGGAAAGGCGGCGGGCTTCTGATGCGAGGGATGTCAACGCTGGTATATGCGCGGAGGGAGCGACTGCATCCAGGATTGCTCGACCTGATGGTGGCAGGCGGGGCGGAGGCCATCGAGATTTTTGGAGCGCGCGGGCACTTCAACTATTCCGACCAGCAACATGTGCGAGAAATCGCGAACTGGTTCAGGAGCACCGGAATCAAGTTTCATTCGTTGCACGCGCCGATGCACGGCGATGATGAATTCGGGCGCACCGGGGCTCCGCCGCTGAATATTGCGGCGGTGGAGAAACGCGATCGAATCGCCGCGATGGACGAGATCAAACGCGCGATCGAGGTGGCCGAGCATGCACCGTTTCAGTTTCTGGTTCAGCACGTGGGCGTTGGAGGAGAATCGACAGGCGAAAAAAAGA
Organism: Binatia bacterium; assembly: GCA_035638375.1. Taxonomy (GTDB): domain Bacteria; phylum Acidobacteriota; class Terriglobia; order Terriglobales; family Acidobacteriaceae; genus DASRAA01. The sequence continues at coordinate 28,874 of DASRAA010000004.1, forward strand.
TAGATGCGGCTATGACCTCGCTGGAGCATCTACGCGCGTTTGCGAAGCCGCTGCATGTGCAAGTAGTGGTGGAAAACATTCCAAATGAACTTTCGACACCGGAAGCTCTGGTCGAGTTGCTGCATACGGCCCGGTTCACAGACATTGGTGTGTGCCTCGATGTGGGACATGCGCACCTGGCGCCGGGTGTGAGGCATGCGTTTGAAGCGCTGAAGGACCTGATTCGCACCACGCACGTGCACGACAATCACGGCGAGCGCGACGAGCACCTCTGGCCGGGCGGCGGGTCAGTCGATTGGAAAGAGACGCTAGAGCTGCTGAGTAGCGCTCCGCAGGTGCCGGCGCTGGTGCTGGAGATCGAAGGCGTGGAAGGGGAAAAAGTTTCAGAGAAGATGGCTGAAGCGTACAGAACGCTGAACCGGTAGATAAAGACAGGACTCATGGAAACCTTAACACCCACCATTACCACAATTCGGGAAGTTGGTAAGTACGAAGGCCAGACGGTCATCATTCGCGGTTGGCTGTACAACCTGCGCGAGAGCGGCAAGTTACTGTTTCCCCAGTTTCGTGACGGCAGCGGAATCATTCAGGGAGTCGTGGTCAAGAGCCAGGTATCGCCGGATCTGTTTGAGTCAGTCAAGACGCTGACGCAGGAGTCGAGCGTGATCGTCACAGGCAAGGTACGCGCGGACAAGCGCGCGCCCGGCGGCTACGAGCTGGACGTGACGGACGCGCAGATTGTGCAGCGCGTGAATCCGGAAGACCCGTATCCGATCACGCCCAAGGAACATGGCGTGGATTTCCTGATGGAGCACCGGCACTTGTGGGTGCGATCGCCGCGACAGGCGGCGATTCTGCGGATACGGGCGGAGATCATTAAAGCCGCGCGTGACTTCTTTGATGACCGCGGATTCACGCTGACCGATCCGCCGATTCTTACACCTGCAGCTTGCGAAGGCACGACAACACTGTTTCCGGTGGACTACTTCGACGAGCAGGCGTATCTGACCCAGTCGGGGCAGCTTTATATCGAAGCCACAGCGATGGCACTGGGTAAGGTGTATAGCTTCGGGCCAACATTTCGCGCGGAACGCTCCAAAACGCGGCGGCACTTGACGGAATTCTGGATGGTTGAGCCGGAGATAGCCTACGCCTCGTTGGACGATCTGATGAATCTGGCCGAGGAGTTCATCACGTTCATCGTGAAGCGCTGCCTGGAGCGCCGGCGGCCGGAGTTAGAGATGGTGGGGCGCGACATCAGGAAGCTGGAGGAGATTGACACACCTTTTCCGCGCATCACATACGACGAGGCGGTGAAAATGTTGCAGGAGGCGCATGCCAACGGCCTGCTGGAGAATCGATTCCAATACGGCGGCGACTTCGGCTCGCCCGACGAGACCTATATTTCGTCGCAGTTCGAGCGGCCGGTAATGGTGCATCGGTACCCGGCAGCTGTGAAGGCCTTCTACATGGAGCCGGACCCGCAGCGGCCTGATCTGGCGTTGTGTGTGGATGTGCTGGCTCCGGAAGGATACGGGGAGATCATTGGCGGGTCGCAGCGTACGGCATCTCATGAACTGCTGATCAAGCGCATTTATGAGCACGGACTGCCGGAAGACGCATTCCAGTGGTACCTTGATTTGCGCAAGTTCGGCAGTGTGCCGCACTCGGGTTTCGGTATGGGGATTGAGCGCGCGGTGGCGTGGATCTGCGGGTTGGAGCACGTGCGAGAGACGATTCCATTCGCGCGGATGCTGTATCGGCTGTACCCGTAATCGGTAACAGGGAAAACTCTTATGGCAACCAGTCCAGCAACGAAGCCACTGCAGAACATTGAGACGCCGAAGCAGATTCGCATTATCGGTGTGCCGCTCGATCTTGGCCAGTCGCGCCGTGGCGTCGATATGGGGCCATCGGCGGTGCGGGTGGCTGGGCTGGAGGCTAAGCTGGAGGCGCTTGGGTACCAGGTGAAGGATAGCGGCAACGTCTCCGTTGCTTTGCTAGAGACGCGGCATGAGGGCGATCCTCGCGCCAAGTATCTTACCGAGATCACTGAGACCTGCACCAAAGAAGCCGAGATGGTGCTGCAAGCGCTGGAGAAGGGAAACATCCCTGTCGTTCTGGGCGGCGATCATTCAATTGCAGCGGGAACCGTTTCGGGAGTGGCGGAGTTCTATCGCCGGCAGAGCAAGAAGATAGGCCTTATCTGGATTGACGCGCACAGCGACATCAATACTCCCGACAGCTCGCCCAGCGGCAACGTGCATGGCATGCCGCTGGGGGCGTTGATGGGACTATTCGATTCGCCGCTCGGCAACATTTACGGATTCAGCCCGAAGGTAAAGCCTGACAACTGCGTGCTGGTAGGCATTCGCGACGTAGACACGACCGAGCGGGACAATATCAAGCGGGCTGGCATTCACGCCTTCACCATGCGCGATATTGACGAGCGTGGAATGCGCACGGTGATGGAAGAGGCTTTGCGCCTAGCAGGCCGCGCAACGGTGGGATACCACGTGTCGCTCGATATGGATTGGATCGATCCGGAGGACGCGCCGGGGGTAGGAACTCCGGTGTGGGGCGGAGCAACGTATCGTGAAGGTCACCTGGCGATGGAAATCATTGCTGATCACGGACGCATGTTGAGCTTTGAAATCGTGGAGGTGAATCCAGTGCTCGACGAACGCAATCAGACAGCTGAGCTGGCAGTGGAACTCGCGTTGTCTGCGTTTGGAAAGAAAATCCTTTAGTCTGCCTGCCAATTTCATGGAAGTTCTCAAGCAGCTCTTCGAACAGCATTTCCATTCTTCGCCGACCAGCGTAGTGCCGTTGCAAGGCAATCTCGGTGGCTCGGGGCGGAAGATTATTCGATTAAGCAATGATGAGCACAGCGCCATAGGAATTCTGTATGGCGTGCGGGAAGAGAATGTGGCGTTTCTCGAGTTCTCGCGAGCGTTTCGGCGGCACGGTCTGCCGGTACCTCAGATTTACGGAGAGGACCTGGAGCACGGCGCATACCTGGAGGAAGACCTGGGCAATCAGACCCTCTATCACTTCTTAACGCAGAACCGACAAGGCGAAGATATCGGTCCTGCGGTGGTTGAAGCTTACCGCAAGGTGATTGCGATTCTGCCGCGGTTCCAGGTGGAGATGCGCAACAAGATCAATTACAAGGTCTGCTATCCGCGCGCGAGTTTCGACCGCCAGTCAATTGCCTGGGACTTGAACTACTTTAAGTATTACTTTTTGCGTCTGGCGGGAGTGCCTTTCAGCGAGCAGGCGCTGGAGGATGATTTTTCCAAGCTAACGAAGTTCCTGCTGGAAGCCGACCGAAACTACTTCCTGTACCGCGATTTTCAGTCGCGCAACGTCATACTGGTTGAGGGCAGTCCGTATTATCTCGACTATCAGGGCGGACGGAAGGGCGCATTGCAATACGACGTCGCCTCGCTGCTGTTCGATTCGAAGGCGGATCTGACGACTTCCTTACGCGAAGAGCTGCTGGAGTACTATCTCGACAGGCTGGCCACCTTTCTGCCGATCGACCGGCAGACCTTTCTTCACTACTACTTCGGGTTCGTGTACGTCCGCCTGATGCAAGCGCTGGGCGCCTACGGATTTCGCGGGTTCTATGAAAACAAGCCGGTGTTTTTGCAGAGTGTGCCTTATGCACTGAAGAACATCCGCTGGCTGCTGCACAACGTCAAGTTACCGGTGGAATTGCCCGCCCTGATGGCGGCGTTCACGGCGATGCTAGGTTCGGAGAAGTTGCAGAGCATCGCGCATGAATCTGACCGGCTGACCGTCCGGATCACCAGCTTCTCTTTCCATCGCGGTCCGCTGAAGGACGAGGGAGGACACGGCGGTGGGTTTGTGTTCGATGCACGCAGCCTGCCGAATCCCGGGCGGCTGGAGAAATTCAAGCTGCTCACCGGAAGAGAAGCCGCGATTGCAGAGTACCTAGAGCAACAGGAGAGCGTGCATCAGTTTTGGGAAAATGCTGTTGCGCTGGTTGATGCCGCTGTCGAGAACTACCAAGGCCGGGGATTCAAGAGTCTTGCTGTGTCGTTCGGTTGCACGGGCGGGCGGCACCGCTCGGTTTATCTAGCTGAGCGCCTGGTGAGACATTTACAGGCATCGGGCAAAGTGGATGTAGTGGTGCGACATCGCGACTTGGACGGTTCGGAAGCATGAAGGCTATGGTGCTGGCGGCGGGCCTGGGTACACGCCTGGGTCCCCTGACGAACGACCGGCCCAAGGCGCTGGTAGAAATCAACGGGCGCACGCTGCTGGAAATTATCCTGACGCGTTTGCGCGCTGTCGGCGTTCACGAGGTGATCGTGAACGTACACCACTTTGCAGACATGATAGCCGAGTACATAAGGGCCCGGCAGGACTTCGGCATGCGCATCGAGATCTCTCGCGAGGATGAGTTGCTGCTGGACACCGGCGGTGGGCTAAAGAAGGCGGCATGGTTCTTTCTGCAGGATGGGAATAACGCGCCCTTCCTGCTGCACAACGTCGACGTGGTGAGCGACATTGACCTTGCGCAGATGGCGAAGTTTCATCACGAGCGGCAATCGCTGGCGACTTTAGCGGTGCAGCAACGCGCGAGTTCGCGCTACTTGCTATTTGACGATAACGGTGTGCTCAGTGGGCGGAGGTTCGAGAAAGAACAGCGCGATGAGATTGTGCGTTCTTCTTCGTTCCTTGAGCCTTTGGCGTTTTGTGGGATTCATGTGATCTCGCCGCGCTTGCTGACGATGATGACTGAACAGGGTGCGTTTTCAATTGTCGAAGCGTATTTGCGACTGGCCGCAGAGGGTGAGAGGATGTTTGCGTTTCGCGCAGACGGTTCGTATTGGCGGGATCTAGGAACGATTGCAAGCTTGAAATCAGCGGCAGCGCATCTCGGCAGCTAACTCTGGCCACAGCCTTCCCGTTTACACTGCCATCATGAAGAAACTCCGGGTGGGTGTGTTGTTCGGCGGACGCAGCGGCGAGCATGAGGTGTCGCTACTGTCAGCGGCTTCCGTATTGAATGCAATCGATCAGAAGAAATATGAAGTAGTGCCGATCGGCATTACCAAAGAAGGTCACTGGGTCACCGCGGCGCATGCCGAACGACTATTGAAAGGCGAGAAGCCACCAGAGCACGAGCCGCGCCACTTGCGCGCGGGAGATCCCGACGCCACCTCGGCCGCGGCCGTTCTGGCAAAAGGCGAGGGGGTAGTGGTTCCGCCGATTCCGAGCCACGAGCATTCGGCGCTAGTGCCATTCGAGAACGCTACCCTGCAAGTACATGCTTCCGAGAGTGCCATCGATGTAGACCTCATCTTTCCTGTACTACACGGCACCTTCGGCGAAGACGGCACGATTCAGGGACTGCTGGAGCTGGCCGACATTCCTTATGTCGGGGCGGGCGTGCTGGGCTCGGCAGCCGGGATGGACAAGGACGTGATGAAGCGGCTGTTCCGGGATGCTGGACTGCCCATCGTGAAGCATGTGACGGCCCTTCGGAGCACGTGGCGCGAGCAGCCGAAGAAGGTTCGCAAGCTCATCGAAAGCTCCTTGAAGTATCCGGTGTTCGTGAAGCCGGCGAATCTGGGATCTTCGGTCGGGATCAGCAAGGTGCATGATTTTTTTGAGCTGGCCGCCGCCATGGACGAGGCAGCGCACTTTGATCGCAAACTGATCATCGAGCAGGGAGTCGGTGGGAAGAAAAACAAAGCCCGCGAAATCGAATGCTCGGTGCTGGGGAACGATAACCCAACCGCTTCGGTTCCGGGCGAGATCGTGCCCATCAAGGAGTTTTACGATTACGACGCCAAATACCTGGTGGAAGGCTCGCGGCCAATTATTCCTGCTGAACTGCCAAAGGGCAAACTGAAAGAAGTGCAGAAGCTGGCCATCGCCGCTTTTCAGGCGGTGGATTGCTCCGGGCTCGCGCGCGTCGATTTCCTGATGGATCCAAGGTCGGGAAAGATGTACGTCAACGAGATCAACACCATGCCGGGGTTCACTTCCATCAGCATGTATCCCAAGCTGTGGGAGGCGAGCGGGCTGAAGTACTCCGAGTTGATTGATCGGCTCATCCAGTTCGGGCTGGAGCGCCACGCAGAGAAGAAGCAGAACCAGTACAGCCGATAAGGAATCCATGTCCCGTAATCAAAAGTCACAAAACTCTTTCGTTGTGCACTCTTTTAAAATCAAGGGCTCAACGGAAAATTTTTGGCAAGTTGCTGCTTCTCCCGGACTCGGCACAGCGATCTGAGACACTGCCACAAAACTGATCAGCATTCGACTCGGTTTCACCAGGTTCATTGACATAGCGGTACATTTTAGCTTTGGCGATCGGCCGCGTAATCGCAGGCTTCGAAAACAGGTTTCAGGGTCAGCGTCATGATTCGCACCTCCCGGGCCAAGTCGCCTTGTAGTCGAGTAGTAAGCGAAGTCCTACGCCTTTGCGACTATTGTCTCCTGGCTGATGCAGTGATCAGACATGGCTTGCCCGGCTCAGCAATGCAAGTCGTCCTCACTTCCGGTTGAACGAGAGCTGAAATGCTGATCCAACTAAGCTGTGACGATCACGCCGTCGAGATCCCGCTCCAAGGTCGGGTCGTAAACGTGGCCGGCGGCGGTGCCTTTCATGAATTTCTGAAAGGCAGTCTGGAAGTGCTCCATCTCATCTTGCGTGCCGACGGTGATGCGGACCCAGTCGGGCATGGAGGGCCAGGGGCGTCCGATGAAGACGTTCTGTTTGGCCATGGCGGCGATGACTTCTTTCGCAGGCTTGCCAGCTTTCAGCATGAAGCAGTTGCAGACCGAGGGCGAATAGGCGTAGCCGTTCTTGTCGAGCCAGGAAAACGTTGCTTCGCGTACCTTGGTGTTGGCGGCTTTGCGCTCGGCCACCAAGTCTGGTTCCTTCAGGCTGACAGTTGCGGCAGCGCAGGCGGTGACCGGCATTGGGTTGCTACCGCCGTAAACAATGAGCTTTTTCAGCAAGTCGGGATGGGCGATCGCAAAGCCGCAACGCAGTCCGGCCATACCATAGAGCTTGGAGAAAGTGCGCAGAACTACGACGTCTTTGTCGGACTTCACCAGGTCGATGCAGGACGGTGCATCACTGAAATGAATGTAGGCTTCGTCGATCAGCACGACCGAGCCCTTGGGCTTGTGCTCGACCAGGTACTCGACGTCGTCGTGACTTGTCAACGTTCCTGTGGGATTGTTGGGTGTGCAGACATAGAAGACGCCGGCATCGGGAGCGGCGGTCAGCATGGCTTTCACATCGTGCGCCCAGGTCTTGGTCAGCGCGACGTTGACCACGCGTGCGCCGACGGCCTTCGCTGCGCCGACGCCGGCCTCGTAGCCCGGCTCGGCGGTGACGAAGCTTGCCTTGGGGGACGTGAACGCTGCCACCGTGTAATACAGGCCCGGCGTCGATCCGGCGTAGGCCATTACGTTCTCGCGCTTGAGTCCCTGCTGCTGGACAAAGGTGTTGATCAATTCATCGGTGAGGTTGAAGTGATAACGCCCGCCCAGTGCGGCTGCGGCGGTGACTGCCTCGCGGGCAGCCACGCACGGGCCCAGCGGGTTTTCGTTGGCGTTGATGCGGACGGCGCCATCGGGATAGGTAATGTGTAGCGTGGCGTCCTGCGCCATGACGGCCTCGGTGAGGAAATGACAGGCCAGCGCGGCGGAGGAAACCTGCAGGAACGAACGGCGGGAGAGGGACGGCAAACCGGTTAGCTCTGACATGAGACGCCTCAGTGAGAGACATCTTATCGCATGAGGGTGGGGGGTACCGGCAGGAGATCTCGGCAGCACAGATGAACAGGCTGCAGGAAAGAATCCAAAAACGGATTTCTCGCGGGCTTGCAGCCCGCCCGGAATTATGAAAAAGAAAGGGCTCGCAAGGCACGACTAGAGTCTTGCTTGCCCTGACTCATCCTGATCCCAAGATCGGGAATTCCGCAGCTAGTGTGATCGCGCCGCTCAAAACTGATTTGCGAGTTAGCTAGAGAGCTCCTACGCCGACAGCGCCACTCGGCGCGGCAGCGTGGGCAGAATGCCGAGATGCCTGGTGCCCCAGTCGCACATGGACTCCATGATGGGGATCAACTCCCAGCCTGGCGCAGATAATTCGTAGTCAACGCGAGGAGGGACCGTTGGAGTCACGATGCGGCGCAGCACGCCGTCTTTTTCCAATTGCCGGAGCTGTGCTGTAAGCACCTTTTCGCTGACGCCGGGCAGCAGGTCGCGAATCTCGGCGAAGCGTTTTGTTCCAAACGACAGATGCCATAGGATGGCGACCTTCCACTTACCTGCCATTATTTTCGTCGTGCTTTTTACCGGACAGCCATAATTCGGCTTCACCTTCTTCTCCAGCACTTACAAAATTGTGCGTACTTCCCAAAGAAGCATACTAAGGATACAGTCGCATGATAAAGCGGACGCTGAAAAGTCGTTTTAGGGCTTGGGAAATTACCTCAGGGGCTGAAGCCCGCATCTAACTTTTACCGCTTTCCGGCATGACTGAAGTCATGCCTGATACAAAACATCGCAGCCCGATTTTTCAGCAGCCAATTGATGCCGGACCACGCGGGATCATTTTTTGTAATGTGAGGTTGCGCATGATTCTGATAACAGGAGCTTCAGGAAACGTAGGAGGCGCTGTCCTACAGGAGTTGCTGCAGTCGGGCACTCCGGTTCGCAGCATGTATCGTTCCGGCGAAGATGCTGGTAGGGCGCCCACCGGTGCGAATCCGGTCATTGCCGATTTTGCGGACCGTTCCAGCCTGGACCGCGCATTAGAGGGTGTGGATCGGGTGTACCTGGTGTGTTCTCCGATTCCGCAACTGGTTGAGCTGGAGAGCAATATGGTGAACGCGTGCCGGGAGCACGGTATCCGGCATCTGGTGTTGAATTCAGCGCTCGGGGCCGACACCTATAACAAGTCGTTTCCGGCATGGCACCGAAAGGTGGAGGAGCAGGTGCGCGCTTCTGGGGTTCCGGCGACCATTCTGCGGCCGGAGAGTTTTATGCAGAACATCACCACTTACTTCGCCGGGACGATCAACTCGGAGGGCGCGTTTTATGTCGCCGGCGAGGAAGCGCCCATCGGTTTTGTGGACGTACGCGATATCGGAGCGGCGGCAGCGAAGATTCTGACCTCCGACGGTCATGCAGGAAAGACTTATACCCTTACCGGGCCGGAGTTGCTGAACTATTCGCAGGTTGCAGCGAAGGTATCGGCGGCGCTCGGCCGAGCGGTACGCTACGTTGCCGTCACCCAGGAGCAACTTCGGCAATCCTTGCGTGACGCGGGCATGCCGCCCTGGCAGGTGGAGGCACTGGCCGACTTGCAGGCCTATTACACCGATGGGCCAGGCGGAAAGGTGAGCTCAGACGTTGGCGATGTGCTTGGCCGCGAACCGATAAGAATGGATCAGTTCCTACGCGATTATGCGTTCGCATTCACGGCGATCGCGAAAAGTTAGGAGAACACGATGGCAGATGTTGAGACCGCCAAATCAGGGACGGGATTCTCGCAAGCCGAGATGAAGGAGTTTGTGCGGAATCACTTTGAGGAATTCGTCAATCGGAAGAACATCGACATCGGCGATGTGAACTTCGCGCCTGAGTTTGTGGATCATGGCGCCGATGTGCCGCCGGGGACGCCTCCCGGGCCGGAAGGGGCGAAGCAATATGTCGGCGGGGCGCTGAAAAAGTTCCCCGACATGCGCGTCACGATTGAGGACCTCATTGCCGAAGGCGACAAGGTCGTAGTGAGAAACACATGGCGGGCGACGAACCCGGCGAACGGAGTCAAGCTAGAGTTTGCCGGAATCGTGATCTGGCGCATCGCGCACCGGCAATTAGTGGAGCGCTGGGCCTATCTGGAGGCGCCGCATCCGGTGAGTTAAGGATTGACCGCTCGGCTTCTCAAAACCGCCCAACGGTTCGAGAGCGCCCGGCTGAGCGAGTAAGGCAAGGCGATGAGTACCGGTCCGACAACCAGTGCAGCACCTGGGAAAATCGCGCGCAAGATGAGAAATTGCGAGATGGCGTCGAGCAGGATCGCGACCGCAGTAAGCGTAGAGAGCTGGGCCACGGCTTCTTTCACCAGGCTGAGCCGTTGGCCGCTGCCGCGAACAAGTCCCAGAATGTAGGGAGGCCGGCTGGCGCGGGCATCGGCGATTCCTGCGCGGATACCCAGAAATATGGCAACAGCAGGCTGCAACACGAAACGAAACCGGCCCGGTCCGGTGAGACGTTTGGGGAGATCGCGCATGAACGCTGCAGAAAATATGTAGAACCCGCCGTGATGGTAGGCATAACTCAAAGAAGATGGAATTGCGGCCAGCAACACCAGAAGCAGCAGTACAAAAGCGACATTCTGGAACGTCAAGCGGGACTTCCAACTCATAGGGCATCACTTCGGCATGAATGCAATGAGACCGGCGATGGCGCCACCCGCCACTAGCAGCGCAGGATTCACCTTGCGCCAGAGCATGGTGAGCAGTACGGCGAGGGCAATGCCGCCAGTAGTCCAACCGGTCACAGCTGTTCTAGCCATGCTCAAGGTGCCGGCCAGCAACAGGCCCACGGAGACGGGAGCCAGCCCCTGCTGGATAGACGCGCGCCAGGGCCATTTTTCGAGCTTGTTCCAGCCCCGTCCCACAACCAGGGCCAGCAGCGCCGTAGGGCCAAAAAAGGCTATGATCACCACCAGCCCGCCTAGAATACCCAGCGCCATACTGCCGGAAACTCCCCAGACCGCCCAATCTCCGATAGAGACAATCATCATCATGTTGGGGCCGGGTGCCAATTGGCCGAGGCTATACATGTGCACCAGTTGAGAGGAAGTCATCCAGTTGTGAACTTGGACGGTGAGGTGCTCCATCTCGGGAAAAGCCGCCATACCGCCTCCGACGGTCAGGAGGGAGAGATAAGCAAACACTCGAAGGAGAATTGGAATCTGGTTCATTGCTTAACGCTCTCTTTCTCGCTCTTGCGCGGATAGTGGAAGAAGGTGGCCACCAACCCGACGACAACCAGTGTTTTGGGTACTCCGAGGTGGAGGCGGTTCACGGCCAGCACGGTAACCAGCACGAAGGCAAGATCGAACCGGTGGGAGAGCGACTTCTTGCCGAGCTGAATCACCGTCGCCAGCAACAGACCGGCGGCGGCGGCGGCCACGCCCTTGAGCGCATAGGTGATAAGAGCGTGGTCACCGTGGATGCGGTAGAACATGCCAACGCACAGCAGCAGCAAGCCGCCCGGAAGGCAGACGCCCGCAATGCCGGCAAGGGCCCCCATCCAGCCCTTAAGCCGGTCACCCAACAGGATGGCCATGTTGGTTGCGTTCAAGCCTGGCAGGCTCTGGCTGATGGACAACAGCTCGACGAACTCCTTGTCGTCCACCCAGTGGTTCTTCGTGACCAGACCTTCGCGCAGATAGGGCACCACTCCACCGAAGCTTGTGGCGCCGATGATGAGGAACTGCCAAAAGATGTCGAATACAGTAGCTTTGGCGCGAGCCGCCGCTACCAACGCTTTTTCGTCCGCAGAGTTAGTCGCTGTTTCACTCATGGCTTTGTGGTGGGTTTCCTTTCAGCCGGTACACCATACCGGTCTTAGTTACGCCCAGGGCGAGCCAGTCTTTCACTTCGTTTTGGAGGTTAACGTAGAACTGCGTGGCCAGCTTCTTTGATTTGTCGGCAACCTCTTCGCGGCGCGAGAACATCACCTGGAAAGCAAATTCGCCAACCAGTTGCTTGTGTTCACCACGAGTGCGCCAAAGACTTATATCACACTTGCCGACCATGCCTTTTCCGAAATCCAACTGCCCGAGCGGGAGAAGCACCTCTTCCACGATGCCTTCGTTCACCAGCGTGATGTGCTCCTCCGGAGATTTGTAAATCACCTTAAGTCCTGGGAACACATGCACCAGCGTAGCCATCGAGGTCTGATCCTCCTCGTGCATCTGGCTGAGTCCGAACTGGCAATTATGCGAATAGAGAATGCGATAGCCGCCAACCCGGTCTTTTAGCGGGAGCGCCTCAGCCTTAAATTTGATCCGATACTTGCCCGCGATAACCGGACGCACATCGAAGACCGCCGCCTTTTGCTCGTCGGGATGGCGGAATTTGAAAACAATCTCGGGATCACCCACCGGAAATCCGTCCTCATAACTGACGCGACGGCGAAGGATGAAGGCATTGTTGTAGAGCCGGAAGTCAGGGGTATCACCGAAGGTGATCTCGCGTATTTGCGGGCGTCGCCCAGTTCCGGGATCGGCCACGAATCCAACGCCGTTGCGTTTGGCGATCTTCTGAACGATCTTGCCAAAATCGCGAAAGGACTCCACCGAGGTGAAGGGGTCCGGTTTCAGGATCAGCTTGGCCTCAAGATAGTTTACGTTGTCGAGGGGAGTACCGTCGGCGTACATCGGACCACCGGTAATGAGCGGAGGGATTGGCTGGCCGGTGACGGGCGCCGGCGCTTTGGCGTTGTCGCCTGGCTTTTTGCCATGCCGCTTGCTCTTCTTTTCCTTGGACTTCCTGCTTTTGCCCATACACCCCTGCTTGGGCGAGAAAATGCTTCGCAACGACGACAGATGACTGTTATGGTTCGATGAAACTCATTGTATTCCTCGATCACATCCACGCCACCAGGAATATTGAACAAGGGAGGGCGAAGATTCAGACAGGTTGCAGCTTACAGCCAAGCAGGCGCTGCTTGACTCGCTCGGTGGCTAAACCATCTCTGAAAGAAGTCGAAATGCAATGGCCGCACGGACCGACCTGAAAGTCGTCCCTGCAGAACAGAACTCAATCAAAATCTCCCGAATGGTCAGCGGAGGGCGGCGTCGGCACAGCCAGTTCGCTGTGGCCACCTATACGCAGCCGAGCGGTTTCTCGGTTGCCAATTGCAGGCACGTGATCGGTTGCCGCAGCAAGCCCGATTCGCGGCAAGTTGCTCTATATGCATTCAAAATGCCCGCCATTTACGAGAAAGGTTTCGTGCCATACACCTACACTGCCGTCGGAACCAACCCGCTG
>DASRAA010000005.1:0-2365 GCA_035638375.1 Binatia bacterium
AGAGAGAGCTATGGCTCTCGTACATGAGTGGGTCCACAAGTACGGATGCAATTTTGATTTTGGTTACTGCAACGGATCGGATTGTCCCGGCGGCACGACGAGATCGCTATTCAACGCGGACCCTTGGGCCCTACTGGTCCACGATATCGGCTGATCAGCGAGATGTGCGAACAGAGTCTGCATCGACGCTGAAGCTCCCATCAAGGCCGACCAGCATCGTCCTCAACCGTTTGGCAAGCCGCTTCTACTAGGTCCACTTCGTGAGATGATTGCAGGGCTTTCGAGGCAAGGGGAGAGAAATGCGCATCTATGCCGCCAGAGCTACCGAAGATCCTTCACGCTCCGAGCTCTCGAAGCCAGGCGTCAACAGGCTCTCCTCAACTGCACAGCAGTGGCTAGGCACAGGCGAGCAGAAGCTGCCAAGTACCGAGGGCAGGGTCCTAGAGTCCAACCAACTGCTCCACCTGCAGCGCACGATCGGGAACCACCGGGTTGGCGAACTGTTGGGTCGTGCATACGGGATAGCTTTTCTAGTTGGGTCGTCAGTCCATCCTGAGCAGGAGACCGTCCTACCACGCCTCAGGACCCAACACCGCTTGAGCCAGATTCCATCCTTCGCGAGCGCGCCGGTTGGACTCTGGGCGAAACTGACGGTTGGTCCGCCGGAAGACCGCTACGAGCAAGAGGCGGATCGCGTTGCCGATCAGGTTAGGCGAGTGCCGGACCCCCACGCCCATCGAAAGACACCAGGCCACGCACCAGTCGAGCGGTCAGACCTCGACGGTGCCGCTGCAAGCGGCCCGATCCAGCCAAGCGACTCCGGAACGCACGTGGTGCAGCAGGCGGGTTGGAAATCTGTCCAGGCCAAGCCGGCGATCAACCAGCTCGGAAGCCCGTTTGAACGGGGAGCAGATTTCATGGGCGATGCCGTAACGTCATCATCCCCATCGCCGTCGGGTGGCCGGACCGGCAGCACGCTGCCGTTTCGCGAGGCGACTGAGCTCCTCGATTGCATACGGATCATGGGAGAAGCGAACAGGGATTATTGTCGCGCGGTGGTCCTGGGTGAGAAACCGGAGGTCGTGGAGGAGGCGTGGGCCCGTGTACGAACGGCAGGGCCACGTCTTTTAGACGGAAAAGAGCCTTCTTATCAGGTTGAGTTTGATCACCTTCTGCCTCCGGTTCCAACCGGTGTAAAGCAGATGTGGCAGGTTGTTGAAAGCACCCTCACGTTGCTAACTGCTCAATGCGAACTGAAAACTGAGACGGATTTCAGAATCGACATCGTCGACATCGGCTCACGCACTAGGATCAACGATTCGTGGGGATTGATCAGAAGAGACAAGCCCTGCTTTGCCATGGAGGAGAGCAAGGCCACGATAGGGTTCGATGACCAAGTCAGCAATCTCGCAGAACAGACCAGTGTCAAGGCATCACAGCAGCTTGCCGAAGATACGTTGAAGAAGATGACCGGGCCGAAGGGGACTTACTCCGGTGTATATACGTTCGTCAAAAGCGCGAATTGCAAAGACTGTCCCGATAAGCTGAAAGGAATACAGGAGCAGAATAAAGCCCGGAATGGAGAAGCCTTGACAATTGAAGGGATCGGAAGCTTTCGATCTTAGCGACCCGACTCCCGGCGATCTAAATCACGCTACGGGGCCGGCCCCTGCTCTCCCCTCGGCACGAGGAAGCCGCCGGCAAACGGCGGGCAACTCGCCGTCTACAAGCGAACGGTGCCCGCCCAAACTCCGTAGAGCTGACCGCCTGTTCTGGCTGGCGACATTAGCACGCTGCGGCAGCGGTCGCCTCCCGGGTAGCCGTCGGTCCTCTGACGTAGTCTGCCAGATCGGACGCCGGCCGCCCAGGAGCCCGATGCCACCGCGCACATGAAGTCCCTCCTCGCGGGTCGAGCGAGCTGAGGCGGGTGAGCGGCATGCTAGGCGAGACACCACCTGTGCCAAGGCAGGAGCCGAACCCTTAACCAGCCCCGTCCGGGAACGCCTGTTATGTTGTCTATGCTCCGTAGCGTGCCGACACAAGCGCGTGCCGGCAGAAACACGTTGCCGCAAAGGAGGATCCAATGGCGCGAGTGGCCTTTGGTGAGGCGGTTACCCCCGACGATCGGGCGTACTATGGCTCTCGATTTCACGACGTGCGCGAAGCGTTGTTCGCCAATCCCTACCAGCGCGTCTGGGGCGCGCCGGGCGAGCCCCCGCTGCCGGTGTACGCCGTTACGTTGTCGAGCGTGCTCGAAGGCGCGCTGCGCTTAGGCGTCGGCTCGTTCTTTCGACAGGCGACCGAGCGCGCCGTCGACTCGGCGGCCGATCTGCGCTGGGGCGCCGATCGACGCGGGTTCCGGCGT
>DASRAA010000006.1:0-5511 GCA_035638375.1 Binatia bacterium
CGATCTGGAATTAGTCCTGCGAGCGGTCTCAGGGAACACGCTTCGCCCACAGACCAGAAACCGTGGGGTTCGTTCACTGGCTGCTAGCCACGATCGGAGCTTCGGTCACTGACTGGCGGTTGCGCTGGCGTCGTCACATAAAAGAACGCGCTCGTGTGTGGCGTTAACGGCGAGGAAGCGCGACGGTCTCCTAACCCGCAGGTTTATTGGCTTAGTAAACAACACGAATTCTGAACCATGCAGCATCTATAACATCGATCGCCCCAGCTCGAAAGGACGACCCTATGAGGATGACCGGCTATCGCGTCGTACTGCTCCTTGCCGTTGCCCTGGCGATCGGGCCCGCCATACGAACGGCGGCCGGTGCCAATGCGGAGCTAGAAGCTATTTCGGCATCCGTTAGCGGCAATGTCCAAAAAGTGGGCTTCCGGGCAATGATACTTAAGCAGGCCATCGAGTATAATCTCGCAGGATCAGCGAAGAACAACTCGGATGGGACGGTCCAATTTCGTCTGCAAGGGGACGAGCAGCGCATCGATCAAGCCGTCGTGGCCATTCGCGAGGGAACCAAGAAATCTTCCAACGTGAAAGTCAGCGTATCGCCGACCTCTGTCGATCCTAACTTGAACAAATTTACGGTCATCGCCTGGACATCCACTAGCCGACATATCACTAATCCATATGATCTGGTTTTTACTCTGAGAACCAACGATAAAACGATTTCTAAGAAAGAGGCCAAAGAAGTTTACCACGAAATCTTAAGGACAACCCTAAAAGACGAAGATTTGAACAAGTTGGGCGATGATAATGATGATTGATTTGACCAGCCAAGGAGCAACGGTCCCGCGGTTGCGGGGTCGAGCTCGACCTGGCGTGCGATCGGGACGGTGCGTCGCCGAGGTCGCGCCAGTCAGGATTGCACCTGAATGCCATCCGCACATTCCGGACCTTGCTGGACGCATTGCTCATGATATGGGAGCAAGGGGCCGCCGCTCAATGAAGTCGGCCACGCCATCGGCTTGAGCACTTTAGTCCTCATGCCAGCATGCAAGTGGCGTGTTCAGTCATTTCGATGCGAGTTTCATCAGCGCTAGCGCCGCACGGCCGCTCGGCCCATAAGGATTGCCAAGGGATTCCATGTTGTCGAAATGGTTGTAGCCTTCCGCCACGATCAGTTCAACGGGTTTGCCGGCGGTCCTTGCCGCAGCGGCGAAGCCGCGGCTTTGGCGCTGGAACTCGGGCGTGTCATAGGTCCCATAGGTGACGACGACGGGCGCACGAAGCCGATCAAGGTGGCGCTGCGGACTCATCGCTTGCTCTATGTCGTCGTTGAACTTGACGTACGCCCGGCGCTTCGAGAGTCGCACGGGCTGCATGTCGTACATGCCGCTCATGCAGAGGCCACCCTTTATAACGGTTTCGGGTAAGCCGAAATCGTTCTTCCAGTCGGTCATCAGAGCGACGCCGCAGAGATGGCCGCCCGAGGAATGGCCGCCGATATAGAGCTGGTCAGGATCGCCGTCGAAACTCGCGGCATTCTTGTACGTCCATGCGATGGCGCGCTGTACCTGCTTCGCCATCACGCGCAGGTCACCGTTCGCGGCGCCAATCGCTATGAAATCCAGGGCGACGTAGTGGGCACCGGCATCGACGAACATTTCCGCCGGGAAGGCGTGATCCTTGGCGGAGCCGCCGAGCCATGCGCCGCCGTGAATGAAGACGAAAATCGGTGCCTTCGGGCGTTTAGTCCGGTAGATGTCAAGCCGCTCGATGTCCGTTGGACCATAAGCCTCGCGGCGCGGCGCGCCAAGGCGTTGGCGCACCGATTCATTGGCGCTCGCAAATCGGGTAAGGGATTGTCGTTGCAGCGGTGCATAGAAGGACTGATCGTAGGCGGCATCAAGCTCAATCTGATCCATATCCATCCACACACGTGGACCTTTCTCGTGAGCCGGCGGTCCGATCCGGCACTCTTCCCCGAGCGCAGGCGCCGCTGCCACGGCCACCGCGGCGCCGGTCCCGCCCAAAATCGTTCTCCGGGTGATCGATATTGCAACATGCCCTCTTGGTTTACCGCTGCCAGATCTCATAAGATCTTTCCCAAGGTGTCGTTGTTGTTGACCTAGCCTGGATTTCCACGGCGCGGAATTAACCTAACACGGTGGCGTTGTCGGGGCTATTGGACCAGCCGGAGCGCGCGGCCATCCCACCACGGGACGGGGACGGGTTTATCGATGAGGCCCGAGGCGAGAACGATGGGCAAGTGGGCGCGACGGTGGAAGCGGACAGTAATCTCGCTTTCGGTGATGGCGACGTCGGCTGGCATGTCGATAAGGTCGCGGAAGATTTGGCGCGCTTGAGCATCACCGTATCCGCGCATTCGTCGGGCCATCAGGCGATAGAGGCCTGAGGCGAGGACAAGGAGCGCCATGTCGAAGTCGATTTTGAGGCCAACCGATGAAGAGAGCGCGTCGATGTGGAAGAAGCGCACCGCGTCAGAGAGCGCGTTCTCGATGAGCATACGTTTGGCATAGCGGGTGATGATTACCCTGGCGGTGGACTTGGTGTCGTTGGTGAGCAGGATGGTGGGTTCGTCGTGGCCGAGATCCGTGATGAAGAATTGGCGCAAGTCGCGCTTGTGCGGACGAGCCGTCTGCTCGTAGTAGCGCGGGGTGCGGTACTTGCGGCTGGAGATCTCGAGTTTGACGGTGCGCCAGGCCGAAGGCGGAAGGCTGTCGATTTCGGCAAGAAGGCTTTTTGAGCGCCGGCGCAGGGTGATGAAGGTGATCCCGGCGGCATCGAGCCGATCGAGGCGGTCGTAAGTGGTAAGCTTGGAGTCGAAGACAAGATGCTGCGGCAGGCTGCCGTACTGGCGCTTCCAGAACGCGATGAAGCGAAAGATCTCCTCGACCTCTTCGCCCTTGCGGATGTCGGCGTTCGAATAGCAGAACACCTGGCTGTCGGCGTCCTGGGCGAGGAATGTAAGGATGCTGGGCTCATGGCGGCTGCGCTTGGACTGATAATGGGATTCGACCAGCGGATGCTCGCCGAAATAGGGCACTGAGTGGAAGTCGAGGTTGAGGGACTCACCGGTCACGAGGACCTGCCCGGTCAACTGGTTGTGCCACAGCCCGAGCAGGCGGGCGACCTTCTGCGGAGTGATGCGCGAGGAATATTCCGACAGAAAACTCTTCTTAGGGACGGCGTTGAGTCCGCAGAACAGAGCGAGCCCTTCGTCGGCCACGAGCGACATGACGTGGCTCTTGCGTTCGATGGACCATAGCTTGAGCGCGAGCGAAGCCCGCAAGGCATGGCCAGCTGGGATCATACCGGAGCCGGGCAGCTTGGCGCCGAGCGCCAGTGCGTCGCTGTCGAGACGCACCAGATCGTGGACGAACAGGAACAGGCCTCCGACCCGAGTAGTGAACTCGCGCGGGGACAGCACGAAGTCGCGGACATTGGCGACCGCCTCGGCGCTGGGACCGACCCGCTTGGGGCGCTCCTCGTCGAGCCGGCGCGGCAGAGGCGCGAAGCCTTCCGCGGCAAGAACCTCTCGCACCGCGGTGGCGCTCAGCGGCGTCCCCTGCTCCTTGAGCGCCTGACTGATCTCATAGACCGAGTAGTTGCGCTTGCGCAGCGCCACGATCTGTTCATGAGCGCGGCTCTTCCTGGGTTGTTCGCGCGGACCGGTGCGCCCGGTTGTAAAGAAATCCGGCAACTGACCATAGCGAAAGGCATGGCACAGCACGCGGAAGGCCCCAGGCGAGTAGCCGAAGCTCCTGGCCGCCTCTTCTGACGGCATTTCTTCCAGGAAATAGGCCCGCAGGGCCTCATATTGGCGCTGGCGTGGGGTTGCAGGCTCCTCGAAGAAGCGTTGGCATTCTGTTAGGCTATATGGTGCGCCGATAGACACTATTTCACGATGATACATACCGCATATGGTGTCAAGCTCTAATCTGAGCTACAAGCAAGATCACTGCAACGAAATCCTTGTCCTGCAGCTATTTTCGTCAGATCCGCCGAGGTAACGTGATTTAAATGCCACTGCACCGTCAAAGCGAATGACACTGCACTATCAGCCTATCAGCGCACCATTTTGGATAACGTTTGATCCCAAAATCTTGAGTCACATGAATCACTTAGCGACACCAGCGTTAGGGGAATTCTTTGCCGTGGAAATCCAGGCTATCGCGCTGGGAAAAGCGCGGGAAGGGGGGATCTGAGATGAGTAGGTGAAACCCTTCAAGGGAGTCCAGCTGGTGAAAGTCCAGCCCGGTCAAAGCCATAGCAGGCAGGCCGGTAGCGAGTCTTGCGCCTGGCCGGGTGATCGGCGGGCGAAGCGTAGACAGCAAGGAAGCAGGCCGCGAGGGTTCAGCTCCGAAATCGTTTGTCGTCGTGACGCCGACGCCGTTAGCCTAGCGGAAGGCAGCATCCAGATGACCGATAATGCGAGGTTGTTTGGGGTCGCCGGAGTCCCTAGCCCGGGGCATGCTTTCAAGTGGATTCCCCGTGAACCCAGGAGAACTTCCTACCTCTCCCGAACTGGGTGCGGTTCGGCCCAACCCAAATGGAACCAGGTCCCGAGGGACGTGAGGGTCGCCCACGGGAAGCGAACAAACCCTCGACGAGGAGAACCTGCTGCCGAGGGAGACCAGAGGTGGCAGGCAAGGGTAGGCGAGTGGTCGTATGAGCCCATAGTACCAGCGAAGGTGGAGAACCGCAGGGCTCCCGAAAGGGGCGGCCACGGTAGCCACTGGAGGGAAGGGGCGAACAGGTCGACGTATCGACACAGTGCCGCATATACGAGACTCAGAACTCGAGAAAGTATGTCAAATGGGACTTAGTCGAATAACCGAACTGGCAAAGGAAGATCCAGGGCGGAAATTCCTCTCGATCGCTCACCTTCTCACACCGGAAGCAATGCACGAGGCATTTCTGATGCTGCGAAGGGACGCCAGCGCTGGCGTGGACCAGGTCACATACAGGGACTACGAGAAGCAGGCAGAGCAGAAGATCCAACAGCTCCATGAGCGGCTAAAGAACAAGACATACCGAGCACTGCCGTTGCGCAGAATTTACATTCCGAAAGAGGACGGGCGACAGAGGCCAATCTCTATTCCCGCCCTGGAGGACAAGATTGCGCAAAAGGCGGTGGTCGAGTTGCTCAACGCCATCTACGAGCAGGATTTCCTGGACTGCTCCTACGGGTTCCGACCTGGACGCGGCGCACAACAAGCGCTGGACGAAGTTGGACGGGCCATATGCCGCGAGTCAACTTCGTGTGTCCTAGAGTTGGACATCACCTCGTACTTCGACGCCATTGTGCGAGAACAACTCATGGAGATGATTGAGAGGCGGATAGGTGATGCGAGCATCCTCAGACTGATACGGAAGTGGATCAACACGGGTGTCATCGATGACGGACGGCTGCTGGTGAGCGAGACGGGGACAGGACAAGGGCAGATCATCAGCCCGCTCCTGGCCAACGTATACCTTCATTTTGTACTCGAT
>DASRAA010000007.1:0-15328 GCA_035638375.1 Binatia bacterium
CAGCTTGACGGCGCTTCGGGCGATGATCGCGATGACTGCGGCACCCACTCCGTAGAACACACCTTGGATCCAGGGAAGGCTGCCGAACCGCACGTACAAGGCCGCCAGCACCACCACCATCAGAAATGACGGCAAAATGAAGGCAATGCCGGTCAGCGTTCCACCCAATACACCGGCTCGAATCCATCCAAGATAGATGGCAAGCTGCGCTGCCAGGGGTCCGGGAGAAAGCTGACAGAATGCGAGACCCTGCAGGTAATCGTCTTTGGAGAACCAGCTCCGCTCCTCTACCAGATCTTTTTGCATGTAGCCGACGAGCGCGATGGGTCCGCCGAAGCCAAACGTTCCCAGGCGAAGAAAGTACGCAATTAATTCGCGCATCTCAAAGCCACGCACAGTTTCCTGCGCTTCGGTTTCAACGGGCGCGGAATGCGTTGGCGGCTTCATTCCGGAGTTAATGACCTAACTGATCGAGAGCGGCTTTGAATCCAGTTGCCAGGTCGTCGGCCTTGCCTTGTCCCCAGTAGTGCAGGAAAATTACGGCCGGCTGCGTACCGATCATGTGGTTATGTATCGCGACCACGTCCAGCCCATGCGAGCGCAACGCCTTCAGCACAGGGGTGACTTCATTTCCAAGCATGGCAACATCGCCCGCAATTGCAGCATTCTCGTTGGTCCCGTAGAACGCAGCCCAAGTGTTCAGTCCCATTCGGGCGTTGATCGTTGCCCCCATGTCTTTCAGCTTAAGATCGTCGCGTCCAATCGTGATCTTGTAGACCGCTCCACTTTGCTCCCCCTCATGGCCAACAATCTTCGCGATTTTCGGGGTGTCGAGAGTGGTTGCTGGGCTCGACGCCGGCTTTGCCGCGGGCTGCGAGACTCCCTTTCCGATCAGGTCAAGAGCGGGTTTGACTTGCTTCGCCAGATCGGCGGGCTTTCCGTGCCCATGCACATGCATGTAGTAAATCCGCGGTTCTTCCCAAAAGAAGTGGTTGTGCAGCGCTGTTACCTCGAGGCCGTTGTCGAGCAGGGCCGACATGACCGGATTGACTTCTTCCTGCAGCAGCACGAGATCTCCCATCATGACGTCTTCGCCACCGTCGCCTTTTGTCATGGCGAACCAGCCGCCGAACCCGAACGGTGTTGGCAAGGCTAGCTTGTTCACGCTGACGTGCAGATCGTTGCGCGGCACGTTCACCTTCAGCACGTTCGCTTTGTAATCGCCTGGTTTGCCGGTGATAGCCAGAACCTGCTGGTATTCAGGAGGAATCTCCTGCGCCCACAGCACAAGGACGGGTGAAACTGTGGCGATCATTAGGATCGCCGCCCCAATTGTCGTACAACCTTTCATACAACCTCCAATCCATTTCGAACTAAGACGTCGGCGCGCCTCTATTGAGCAGGAGAAGTAGGCTCCATAACGCGTAAAATCGGCCGACCATCGATGTTTTCCAAGGGAAAGTAAACTAAATGAGTTTTTGGATCTACGCATACTGTGTGCGCCCTCGGCATAAAGAAGTGGCCAACTGCCTCTAGTTGCTTGCCTTTCTCCCGATACACCCAGACATTCCCCGACTCGGCGGAAACGTAAAGTTGCTTCAGCCCGGGATCAAACGCCAGAACATCAGGATCATCGCCTACGGGATATGTCGCCAGCGTCTTCATACTGTTTAGGTCAATAAGAGCGAGAGTGTGGTTGCTTGCACCCGCAACGAATGCCAGGCGATTATCGATGTCGAGTGCAATTCCATGTGGCTCTCGCAAGCCCGGGACTGGGTAACGGCCAAGGATCTCCAATTTCACTGGATCAATAACAACCAATTCATTCTTCTCGTGGACCGCCACCAGGATGCGCGCAACCGTGGGATCGAACACTGTATTCCCTGCGCCGCCTCCGAGATCGATCTTTTTGAGCAGCTTGTAGGTTTGCGTGTCGATCACAGCATCGCTGTTGCCATGTTCGTCGGATACGAACACTCTCTTCGGGCCCGGCGCATACGCCAGACCGTCGGGATAGGTAATAGGCCCGACGCGCGCAACCGTACGAAATGTTTGGGTATCAACCACGGCCACCTCGCGATTGCCCGTCGCCGACGCGAAGACGCGTTGCTCTTCAGGCACCGCCCAAACGCCGTGTACCCGCGGGAAACCCGCGAGGTCGGCCAAGACCTTTCGCGCCGCGGTATCAAATACCACGATGCGGTCCGCATTCATATGCGCAATGTAAAGGCGGCCAGTAGTGGTATCGAGGCTTTGATAGTCAAAGCGAACAGCCGGGCCGGGCAGTGGAACGTCGGCTACCGTCTTCAGCGGCGGCGTGTTGCCGTTATTCGTTTTCGTCTGGGGAGAAAGATACGAGCATAACAGCAGCATCGTAAGGGCGCGGAGAACAATGTTCAGACGTCTTGGGAGATTCATACTGTGGCTCCATCTGAGGGTGAAACCGCAAGCTATAGTCGAAGGCCGCGCCCTCACTCCTCACCGTTTTCAGGCTGCGAGCTGCAATACTGTCCCAACTTCTGCGCGAATAGCCTTTTCGTAAACGAGTGCCGTAGCAGCAACATCCTGTAATGCAATCCCAGTGCTATCGAAGACAATGACTTCTTCCTCCGATTCCCGCCCAGGCTTCCGGTTAGCAACAATCTCCCCCAACTCAGCATGGACATCTTCCGTTTTCACAACACCGGCGGCTAGGGCGTGGTGTAAATCACCCATATCGGCGCACTGTTCGATAACGTCACAGACAATCTTGCTGCGCGCCATAACTGCGGCGTGGATCTCTTGCTTGTGAGGGTTATCGGCGCCTATAGCAGCGATGAAAAGCCCGGGGTGAACATCGCCTTCACCAACGAAAGCCTCATGGGAAGTCGTGCACGTAACGCAGACATCACAGCGGCGAATACAGTCTGCCAAATCATTCGACGCGGTGATTGGCGTGTTCAGCTCGGCGCTAAGCTCATTTGCAAATACCGATGCTTGCCGCGGGTTTTTGTCGTAGGCGAACCCCGCCCTAAGTTGAAACATTCGAGCGAGCGCAGCGACTTGGGCGCGACCTTGTGTTCCACACCCGCAAATGGTAACCACCCCAGAATCGGGCCGCGCGAGATATTTGGCCGCCACGGCGGTCGCGGCAGCGGTTCGCCGCGCGGTAATGTCACACGAGTCAACCATGGCGAGCGGAGCACCGTTATCCGCATCGCAGAGGAGAACGAGTCCTTGAATCGTCGGTAACGCGAAGCGTGCTAGGTTTTCCGGAAAATTCGCATTGACCTTGGCAGCGAAGTAATTTCTGGAAAGCGAAAGAACCCCAGCCTTGATGTGAAAGCTGCCAGTCGAAACATGAAGGCTGAGGACCGCTGGCGCAAGCGTCTTACCCTCACCTTGAAGACGAAACGCATGCTCAACGGCAGCGGTGCATTCGTCGATCGTCAGCAGCGCCTTGACGTCGCGAGATGAGAGGAACAACACTTTCTCCGAGTTCATGCGACTAGACCTGCCAAAGATGAGCGCTGGAACAACAGTTCACTCAAGTTGCTGCCGGAGGCAACTTCAATCGGCTGGATGCCGCAACGAAAGATCCGGGCAGAATGCGGACCTTTCAGGGTTACATCGTCACTTTCAACCCGCAGAATAGAACCTTCGCGAAGGCCAACGACAGGTTCCTCGTTCTCCTCCAAAAATTGAAGGATCCGTTGTTCCTGCGTCTCTCCCATGTGGGTTGAGGCAGGATCTGGATCAAGGTAGTGAGGGCTAATCTGAAACGGGACCAGGCTCAGGGCTTCAAAGCATAAGGGCTGGATGACCGGCATGTCCTTCGTCGTTTTCAGGCTCGGACACGCAATAATTGATCCTGCGCTAGAACCTATGTAAGGCGTACCGGCTCGAACAGCTCTCCGAATCGGCTCCATCATTTGATTCCTTTGCAGTTCGTATAGCAATCTGAAGGTGTTGCCGCCGCCGATGAAGATGATTTCCGCTTGCTCGATTGAGCGTGAAGGGTTGGAAACGTCATGCACCGACCGGAACGCGAGCTCCAATTTGCTGAAGCGGTTTTCCGCTTGTTCGCAGTATGCCCGACGATCGTGAAGGGCATATGGAATGAACACAACGCGAGCTCGCTCGCCGATGAAATCCCTGATCTCTGCCTCAGCATGGTCGAGGTATCCGCTGCCATGCAAAGTCGAGTTGCTGATCAAGAGCAGACGTGACATAGCAACTTCCTCAAAGAGTCGTTAGTAAGCGCTGTACAGTCCCTCGATTAATTGCATTCCTCGCCTCCGCAGCTCATCGTCGCTGATGTCGTGCTTCGCCCATCCCACCAATACACGATCTAAACCCACGCCTTCCGTGCGGCCGAACTTTTCATCCTCCAGATCGGCGTCATGAACGATCTGGGCAATTGCCTGGACCTTGGTATCGCGAATACGAAACTCTTTGCACAGAGTTTCGAAAGTGCAATCGTCGCCACGATGTCCGAAGCCGCCGCTCTGGAACATGTCAAAAGGCACCGCCGTCGGATAGCGCGAGGCGTCGGTATCGAAGACAAACTTGGCGTTCTTGTCGATGAAACGGGTGATCAGCCATGCCGAAGAAACGCGATCGATCCCAGGGCGGGGCCGCGTGATCCAGGTCCGATTAAGATATTCCTTCCTGACACGCTGCGCCTGCCGCTGCGACTCCAAGGTTGGGTCTTCGACTCTTTCGACTTGGGCTAACAGAGCTTCCACTCGACTGCGCAATGGACTGTTGAAGAAGTCGATGACTGAAACCTCTGCAAAGCGTTTTCGGATGCGTCCCAGAGCACCTGCCGGTCGTGTGCGAGACTTCAGCAGTTTCTTTAGTTCTGACTGCAATTGCTCATAATCTTTCGAGCGGGCATCAACAAACCGACGCCGTAATTCGACGTCCGGACAGTCGTCAACGGACTGAACGTGCAGGACTGAGGCCTGTCCCTTGTACTTGCGAATCACTGCCGCTAACCACTCAAGATGCTCCAGCGTGTGTGGGGTACTTGGAAGAAGGTGCCCGCCGCTTGGCAGCGGCAGCGCTCCGTAACGCTTCAGCTTCCTCCAAACCTCTACACGTTCGCTCGCCTGCTTGGTCGGCAGGTTGAAGATCAGCAGAATCCAACTTACACCGTCCTCTGTTACAGACATCTCAGTAGATGTTATATCTATAACTAACCACAGGCAAGTACAAAACATGACTCACATTGAGCGGCGCGGGTTCAATATTGCCCCGCCATGCGGGTCAATCAGGTAAGCTCGTCCATTCGCTGCGAGAGCCTCGGCCCTCTCGGACAACCAGAAAAAGCTATGGACCACAAGTCCCGGATAGAACCATGTGTCGCCACTTGAGCGCCGATTCTGCTTTGCTGATTTCGGAACTATTGGGCCTTGAGGGCCGAAATCATTCCAGGGGGCTTTCTCGCAACCTGACCGACCGAAAATCCGTTGGATATATTTCTTTTCGATTTGCCTCACTTGTTCCGAAAGGAAACCGTTTCGAGGCGGAACGGTTTCCGAGAAAGGTTGGAGGTTTCGCTAAAAAAGCCACTGCACCTCTCGGGGCAACAGCGGCTGAGACTTTCGATCTCTTGAAGCTATGCTCTTCCTTTACCCAATTCCGCGTCTGGCTGCATCCGCGAGATCCTTGAACAGTTCAAAAAACTGCGGCGATTGGCCGATGAATAGTCCCACTGCCGTCAATCGCCTCCCATGAGAAAACTTTCACTGCGGTTCGTTCCAATTCTCGGGATTGCCTTCACTCTTAGCGTCATCGTATGCGCCGGCCAGACCCGAAGCCCGGCTCCGGGCAAGACCGCTGAGCAGATTTATAGCAACATCCAAGTCCTCAAGGACAGCCCGGCCGATCAACTGATTCCCGCAATGCAGTTCATTTGCGCTTCACTCGGCGTGCACTGCGATCATTGCCATGTCGAGAACGCCTTCGACAGGGACGACAAGAAACCCAAGCAGACTGCCCGGCAGATGATCCAGATGGTGATGGCGCTCAATCAGAACAGCTTTCAGAGCAAACGCGAGGTCAGCTGCTATTCCTGCCATCGTGGAAGCCTTCGTCCCGCAACGATTCCGGCAGTTGCGACCGAGAGAACCGTGCCGAAACAGACCAACCCGCCGATAGAACGTTCGCGCTCAGCCGATGCCGTGCTTGCTGCTTTTCTACAGGCCAGCGGAGGCGGGGCTGCGCTGCAGAAGATTAGGACCGAAGTGGAAAAAGGGACGATAGATCTCGGGCGGGGAGTGCAGTTTCCCGTCGAGATTTACATCAAGAGTCCTGCCACGCGCACCGTGGTCACGCACCTGCCGACCGGCGAGAGCCTCGATGTGGTGAATGGGAATTCCGGCTGGAGCCTTGTTCCGGGCATGCCGCTGCAGACGCTGAATCCCAGTGAACTAGTAGCCGCGCATATTGATGCCGACCTGCAATTTGCCGCCAATCTGAAAACGATGTTCGCCTCGATGGAAACCCAGCCAGACGACACAATTGACGGCCGGCTTGTGAACGTTTTGCGCGCGAGCAGTCCGGCGCTACCGCCGGTTGAGCTCTACTTCGCTGCCGATTCCGGCATGCTGGTGCGCATGGTTCGCTACCTCGAATCTCCGTTGGGCCGGTACCCTACCCAGATTGATTATTCGGACTATCGCGACGTAGAGGGTACAAAGGTCCCCTTCCGTCGAACCATCTCGCAACCGCAGGGGAGATACGTTATCCAGATCGAACAACTGCAGCACAATGTTCCGGTGGATGATTCGAAATTTGCAAAACCCGAGCCACCCGCGGGCGATTCAGTCCCGAGGTGAGCCGTCAGCGCGCAAGCTGACGAAACTGTGGACACTGCGTAAAGGCAGGGTGATGGGGTACCGAGCAGTCACAACGCAGCTGATTTTCCTCCTCGGTGTGCTTTCCGCAGTGGGACTGCTGGCGACGGCGCAGAGCAGCCTGGTTGACGAGATGACCACGCAGGAACGGCTGCAGAAGAACGCCTGGTGGCCAACAAAACTCTCCCACGGTTCCGAAAAGTATGTGGGAACGGCCGTCTGTGCGTCATGTCACGCCGAGATCGCAAAGGCCCAGGCTACGGCCGAGATGGCGCAGTCATTGCAGCCGGCCGGTCGTGCGCTACCTCTCCTGACCAACTTCGGACAGACCATTTCGGTTGACGGATTCTCCTATCATTTGACGGGTAACGCAGACAGTGCTGCGTTTGCCGTGCGCGTAGGCAACGACACCGTTTCCAAGCCGCTGGTTTGGGCATTCGGCTCCGGCAAGTTGAGCCAGGTCTATATGACTCCCGAGAAGGACGGCTTCAACGAGAGTCATTTCAGCTGGTTCGACGCGGTTCGCGGATTCGATATCACGCCCGCCCAACCGACCCTTCGGGTTGAGGCCAGTAGCGTACAGGCAAGCGGCGACGCGCTCAAGCGCGCAAGCGGTCAAACGGTCGCAGCGACCGAGATCCGCCGCTGCTTTGCCTGCCACGCGGCGAATGTACCTGCGGAAGGGCCGATCGTCGGGTTCCAAGCGGGCGTTACCTGCGAGACGTGTCATGGTCCAGGCGTGGCACACTCGGCAGCCGAGCAGGCTGAATTACCGCAGGCAGGAGCCCTGACGTTGAATCCCACGCACCTCAGGCCAGTGGACCAGGTGGATTTCTGCGGGGCCTGCCACGCGACCTCGATGGACGTGCAGATGTCGGGAATACCCGGTATGCCGTCGGTACGCTTTCCCGCATATCGGCTGCAAAACAGCCGCTGCTGGAGCAACGATGCGCGGATTACCTGCACGGCTTGCCATAGTCCCCATCGCCCGCTGGTGCACGATAGTTCGTCCTACGACCAGAAGTGCCTGGCGTGCCACTTGCAGTCGGCAAAGGCGATGGTAAATGCCGATCATCCGGGCCACGCCTGTCCTGTCGCGCAGAACAATTGCACGAATTGTCATATGCCAAAGTACGAATTTCCTGACGTGCATCACAAGTTCACCGACCACGAGATACGAATCGTGCGACAGGAAGCACCATTCCCACCTTAGCGGAACGCCTCTGTTCGTCAGTTTCCTGGGAGAGGATTCGCGCGCAAAGAATTTGCTGGGAAGACTTGTTGCGACATTTCCGTAGTTGTTTACAGATACCCCCGCCGCAGCAGCGTTTCGATGTAGCGCGGCGTCTCGGCATCGTCGTCGAACACCTGGCGTAACTTCTTGATGTGCGTGTTGAGGCTGTGTTCGAAATCGACGAAGGTGTCTTCCGGCCAAAGATGCTCGCGGATTTCCTCGCGAGAGACGAGTTCACCGGACGTTCCAGCAGGAGTGCGAGGACGGCGATGGGCCGGCCCTGTAGCTTAAGTTTCGTGCCGTTCTTGAACAGCTCGCCCGATTGACAGTCGGTGACGCCACGAGATGTTCTAAGCCCGGTTCGTCCGGTGATTGCCCGAAGCTGAATCGGAAACAATTCGCCTTTACGCCGACGGCTCGTAGTTCAGGTTTTGCCCGAGCCAGCGCTCGACCTCTGCTACGCTCATCGCTTTGCGTTCGGCATAGTCAGAAACCTGATCACGATCGATCTTGCCAAGGTTGAAGTATCGCGATTGCGGATGGGCGAAGTAGAGCCCGCTCACGCTCGAACCGGGCCACATTGCAAACGATTCGGTAATCCGCATCCCGGTGCTGTTCTCCACATCCAGCAAACGCCATAGTGGACCCTTTTCCGTATGGTCTGGGCATGCCGGATAACCCGCCGCTGGCCTAATTCCGCGATATTTTTCCTGGATGAGGTCTTCGCTACTCAGGCCTTCATTGCAACCGTAACCCCATTCGCACCGCACCCGCTTGTGCAGATATTCGGCAAATGCTTCCGCCAGGCGGTCCGCCAGAGCCTCTGCCATGATTGCGTTGTAGTCATCATGCTCCGCTCGGAACCGGTCGCACAGCTGCTTGAGGCCCATTCCGCTGGTCACCGCGAATGCCCCGATGTAATCCGGCAGTCCTGTCTCTTTCGGAGCAATAAAATCAGCAAGCGACCGGCATGGTTCGCTGCCCTCCCGGTCCGATTGCTGGCGCAGAAAGTGGAATCGCTCCAGAACATGTTCGCGCCCAGCGTCGGAATACAGTTCGATGTCGTCACCCACGGCATTGGCCGGAAACAACCCATAAACGCCATTTGCGCAAATCGGATTCTTCTCCACGATGGTATCCAGCAGCGCATTGGCTTCTTTGAACATCTGGCGCGCTTGCGCACCTTGCTCCTGGTGCTCCAGGATGCGCGGATAGGTACCTTTCAATCCCCACGTGTGGAACAACGGCGACCAATCAATGTATTCCCGCAGCGTCGCCAGCGGAACATTCTTCAGCACCCGGACGCCGGTAAACGGCGGTACAGGAATATCTTCAGCTTGCCATTCAATCGGAGTCCGCCTGGCGCGCGCTTCCTCCAGGGAAACGACGTGCAGCCGCGGCGCCGCGTGCGCTTTGCGTAGGGCTTCATATTCGGCGCGATGCTGTTCCACAAATGCCTGCTTGGCATCTTCGCTGAGAAGGCTGGTAGTTACCGGTACCGCGCGGCTCGCATCGAGCACATGAACCACCGGCTCGCTATAGTGAGGAGCAATCTTCAC
Organism: Binatia bacterium; assembly: GCA_035638375.1. Taxonomy (GTDB): domain Bacteria; phylum Acidobacteriota; class Terriglobia; order Terriglobales; family Acidobacteriaceae; genus DASRAA01. The sequence goes on from DASRAA010000007.1 coordinate 9,636, forward strand.
CGCCGTATGCCTCCGGCTGGTGGTTGCGCCACCGATCAGGAGCGGTAGCTTAAAGCCCAGGCGCTCCATCTCGCGTGCCACGTGCACCATCTCGTCGAGCGAAGGCGTAATCAGACCGCTCAGTCCGATCAGGTCCGCATTCACCGCCTTCGCGCGCTCGAGAATCTTTTCGCAGGGCACCATCACGCCCAGGTCAATTACCTCGTAGTTATTGCACGCGAGCACAACTCCCACGATATTCTTCCCAATGTCGTGAACGTCTCCCTTGACGGTCGCCAGCACGATTTTCCCCTGCGCCTTCACTTCTTGCCCGCTGGCTGCCAGTGCCTCTTTCTCGGCCTCCATAAATGGAGTCAGATAGGCCACCGCCTTCTTCATCACGCGCGCGGACTTCACCACCTGCGGCAAAAACATCTTGCCTGCGCCGAATAAATCGCCGACGACGCTCATCCCGTCCATGAGCGGACCTTCGATCACCAACAATGGCCGGCCTAATTTCGCACGCGCTTCTTCAGTATCGGCCTCAATGTAGGTATCAATTCCTTTGACCAGCGCATGGGAAAGCCGCTCCTCCACCGTGCCGTTGCGCCATTCTTCTTCCTTCTTCGCGCTTCCCCCTGCGCTCACGCCTTTCAGCGTTTCGCCGTACTCAACCAGTCGCTCGGTTGCATCCGGACGCCGGTTCAGCAGGACGTCCTCGACCAGCACCTTCAGCTCAGGATCAATCTCTTCGTACACTTCGAGCATTCCGGCGTTGACGATGCCCATGTCCATGCCGGCCGCAATCGCGTGATAAAGAAACGCCGAGTGCATCGCCTCGCGCACTTTATTGTTGCCGCGAAAGCTGAACGAGATATTCGAGACGCCGCCGCTGACCTTTGCGTGCGGCAGGTTAGCTTTGATCCAGCGCGTAGCCCGAATGAAGTCAACCGCGTAGTTGTTGTGCTCCTCCATGCCTGTCGCAACCGTGAGGATATTCGGATCAAAGATCACATCTTCCGGATGGAAGCCAACCTCATCGACCAGGATGCGGTAGGCGCGCTGGCAGATACGGATCTTGTCTTCATACCTCGCAGCCTGCCCCTGCTCATCGAAGGCCATCACAACCGCGGCCGCCCCATATTTCAACACCGTACCTGCATGCTCTCGGAAATTCTCCTCGCCTTCCTTGAGCGAGATCGAGTTCACGATGCCCTTGCCCTGCATGCCCTTCAGGCCCGCCTCAATCACCTCCCACTTCGAGGAGTCGATCATGAACGGCACCTTGGCCACTTCCGGTTCGCTCGAGAGGTATTGCAGAAAACGCGTCATCGCTGCGACGCCATCGATCATTCCCTCGTCCATGCAGATGTCGAGCACATTCGCGCCATTCTCCACCTGCTGGCGGGCGATGCTCACCGCTTCTTCGTATTTGCCCTCTTTAATCAGCTTGGCAAACTTCGGCGACCCGGCGACATTCGTCCTCTCGCCGATGATGATGTACACGCCAGACTGCTGCGTGAAGGGCTGAGATCCGGAGAGCCTTAGCAGTCTCGTCTCCGCAGCCGAGGCGGTGCTTTCGCTATCCAGCAAGCTCGCTCTCCTCCCTCGCCCCAGCCGTGTGAGCCCCGGCGAAAGCAGCCGTCCGCAACTTTCGCGGAGGTAGGCCTTCGAGCGCTTTCGCGATCGCTGCAATGTGCTCCGGAGTATTGCCACAGCAGCCGCCCGCAATATTGATTAACCCTCCCCGCGCGAAATCTGTCAGATAACGAGCCATGTCCTGCGGCCCGAAATCGAATCCCGTTTCCGCTAGCGGGTTCGGCAATCCTGCATTCGGATAGCACGAGATGGCCACATCGGCCTTCTCCGAAAGCTCCTCCAGAAACGGATACATCAAGTCTGGACCCAGAGAGCAATTCAGCCCCACCGATAGTGGCTTCACATGCTCCACTGCGTTCCAGAACGCTTCCACCGTCTGTCCCGAGATCATCGTCTCGCCGCCGCGCCCCACTGCCGCCGAAATCATTACCGGCAGTTCCTTGCCATCCTGATTGAACACCTCGCGGATAGCCACCAGCGCCGCCTTCGCATTCAACGAATCGAAAATCGTCTCTACCAGAAGAAAGTCCACGCCTCCGACGATGAGCGCGCGCACCTGTTGTATGTAAGCGGTCTTTACCTGGTCGAACGTCACGACCCGGAACCCGGGATCGTCGGCATCGGGCGAGTTCGAGAGCGACACCGTCAGCGGACCAATCGCTCCCGCCACGAAGCGCTGACGCGACGTTTCATTGCTTACGCGCTCGGCCCATTGGCGACACTGCTGTGCCGATTTCTCATTGATCTCCCAGGCTAAGTTCCCCAGGAATGCGTCGTCGATAATCTGCTGGTAGAACTCAGGATCCTTGCGGCCACCGTGTTCGCGCGGGTCATCCACAAAAAACTCGCTCTGCACGATGCTGGTCGCGCCAAAGGTGTTCGTCTCGATTATGTCGGCGCCCGCCTCCAGAAACCGCCGGTGAATGTCGCCAATCATCTTTGGCTGTGTCAGTGAGAACATGTCTCCGTTGTTAAGCAGACTCTTTTTTAAATCCTTGAAGCGCTCCCCACGGATATCGGCTTCCGTCATGCCATATGTACGGATCGTCGTGCCCATCGCTCCATCGATAATCGCAATACGATTTTCGAGGATCTGCTCGATCGGATGTTGGCTTGATTTCGTCATGGTCCCATCGTCCCGTCAGGCGCAACTGATCTCACGATTGTCTAAATAGAGATCAACGCCAACTGAATGGCTTCCTCTTCAGTTGGTTCGCCTACCCTTGTCTCAGGTTGTATCTGGCCTTATTAGATGCTGCCGCGAGCCTTGTAGAATTATAGCGATGCTGGGAGGGACCGACCTCTTGCAGATCAAGCTCGAGAACGGTATGACAGTGAGTGAAACGCCAATGGCCTCCACAACGAGTCGGGCTCACCCGATTCGAATGCCGTTCGTTCCGTCGGGAGCGGTGACCGGAATCGGCAGCCTGCCTCTCATGTCTGCTGCCTCTGCAATTCAGGCGATCGCGGAGTTTTCAGCCGAGATTCCATTCTGGCCTCAACTGCCGCAACTCTCCGATCGCGAAAGCATCATCGGCCAGGGTTTGGGCATAGTCGCCGATCACATCGAGCCTCGCAACCAAGGCTATGGATATCAAGTGAAAGAAGGCCGCATCGATTCAGTGCTTGAAGTCCTCCACCGGAGCGACGGAGAACTGACGCCTGAGAACGCGGCGGGCTTTTGGGCTTTCGAAAAGGCGCTGTCATCTCGGACCTTTGATTCCGCAGTCGCAGTTAAGGGTCAGATCGAAGGTCCAATCACCCTTTCGGCTTATCTCTTTCATCGGGGCCGACCGTTCCTCTGCGATTCGGCACTCTTCTCGGCCATTGCATTTCATGTGTCGCAGATTGTCTGCTGGCAGATGAAGCGGCTGCAGATGGCGGACTTACCAGTCCTGCTGTTTGTGGATGAGCCTGCTCTGTGCCTGGAAATAAATACCGGGAACTCTATCTCAGAGGAAAAAGTGCTCGAGGCGTTGACCGTGATACTGGAGGATGTGAGAGTTCGCGGAGCATACGCAGGACTGCATTGCTGTGCTGCTCGCCCATTCGAACGCATGCGTCGCGTCAAACCAGATATTCTATCGTTCGATGCCCATGAGGGTCTTGACGTATTTTTTTCCGATTCGCACGTGCTTGACTTCGTGCATATGGGTGGAATGGTTGCGTATGGTATAGTCCCCACCCGAACAGGCGTGAACGCGGTCGATTCAGCTAAGATTTTCCTGCGATGGCTACAAGCGGCATCTCATGCTGGCGATCCTCAGGAATTTGCTCAACGGGCCTTGATTACCGCCACCTGCGGTTTAGGGTTGCTCGACCAATCCTCTATATCAGAATCGTTCGGAGCCGCGCACGCAATCAGCAGGATGATTAAGGCCTTGGCCGGGACGCCAGAATAGTGCCTTAAGACAAAACTCCTCGTATGGCGTGAAAGCTACATTGCGGTCATTGACTCCAAGCGCATCAGCAAAAACGCTCGACCCGCGACATCCGGAATGCTCCTCGGATGACTGCTAAAACGGCTCGCACAAGAGATCCCGGTTGGCGACGGAGAAAGCTAATCTTCTTAATCCTTTAGGAAGCCATCAGGAAGTTACATCCAGGATCCAATGGAAAATCGAGGTGGAGATCAGGGAGGAAGTCTCAGCGGAAAAGATGGACGACCCACTTCGGAAGGATGGTGCCGACGGGCACGAGGTTATCCAAATGGACAGTCGGATACCACCTCGACTTGCCCCTACGCTGGTAAGTACCCATCGACAAGACTTTAAGGTTGCATCGTGAGACTCACTAAACGTCCCTCGAGATAGGTCGATCCATCCGTTCCGCGGCTAAAGACCAAGGTCTTTGACGGTGACGTTTCCGGGGTTTCGCGGGCCTTGACCCACCTTGCTACAAAGTTATCCGCCTCAGGAGAGAGACCTTCCTCGCGATTCGAAAGCACACGAGTAATTACCCCCTCGCGCTCCTTGGAAGCAGTGTCAGACACAACATAAAACCTGAACCGTTGACCGACCTTAATGTAAGGTTCCATAACACCCACCTTCAGAACGTTTGCGAATATCGGTATTCTACCGTTCATAGGTACTCGGATATAGAGGCGAGGGCGATTAGGAGTGCCCGGAAGTAAATTCACTGATACGCCTGCGTATACTGCTCGCGCAAGCGTTGCAGAACCCGCACTTAGGATCCACAAAAGAATGACCGCGAGCGTGGTCTTCACGTGGCCCTCCTTAAGTTTTGTTTTGCCCCACGAGCTTCGGTCGGACCGAAACCAACGGTCAGTGGGTCGGCGTCATAGGTTAATTCCGAGGTCATGCGTAGGCTCTAAGGTGGGGGTTCTAGTATTGCGAAAAATCGGCTAAAGTGCGCCAGCTGTGGCCCTATCACCTGAACTTGCCGCCGACATTCGGAGTCTCACGAATTACGGCGTACTTTCGTTTTCCAACAAGATCGGCAAGGGAGACACAGCAGCGGTTGCCGCAAGCGGACTTACTGTGTCCTGCCAGTTGCGGAACTGCACAAGATTTCGGGCTGGTACCGGGACCTGTATCGATGAATTGGGGTTCCATATGATGACACCCACATAACCGTTCGGCCGGGTTAAGATGCAAGACCAGGTTTGCTGTTCGTCACTGGTGCAGGTTCCAATCGTTGCGCCACGTAACCATTTCGAGACCGTAGCGTAAGCGATGCCAGCTTCCCTCATACCTTGCTGATTGTCTAGGGAACTTCCACAAGAGGGTCCATAGAGGGAGCCCCATGAGCAGCTGCCATATGCATACCAATAGAAACGCGTCACGCCGCTGGCCGCCTGTACTACATAGGAGCGCATCAACCAGCTAGCTTCCAGTTCCTCGGCGGAGCCTTGTTCTTTGCCCCAACTGGCCTCAGTGTCCCAGATCTCCGCGTTCCCCAGTCCATGCGCATCGGCTAGCGAGCGTAGCCAGGTTATGTTCTGGCCGATATTCTCGGGTTGGCAGTCGTAACCATGAAAAGTGATGACATCGCTGCGCAAGCCCGAGCTGTCAACAAGCGCAAGCCAATCTGTTAGCCATTGCCTGCCAGAGTCGAGGCAAATGCTGTTCACCGACGGCGTGAGGACCCGGTTT
>DASRAA010000008.1:0-3964 GCA_035638375.1 Binatia bacterium
TGCTTTCCATCACTCGTTCTCCAGCAGGTTGGCTGCGGACGTAAATGTGGCAGTCGTCGGCATACCTGACGTAGCGATGTCCCCGTCGCTCTAACTCTCGGTCCAGTTCGTCGAGCACGACGTTACTCAGCAGTGGGGATAGAGGACCACCCTGCGGCGTGCCTTCATCTACCCGACTCACCAGCCCGTTCTCCCTCACTCCGGCTTGCAGGAAGCGGCGAATCAGCTTGAGCACGCGCTTGTCGCTGATTCGTTGCGCTAGCCTTGCCATCAGGCGGTCGTGGTTGACTCGATCAAAGAATTTCTCCAAGTCGAGATCGACCGTCCAGCTGTAGCCTTCGGCAATGTAGTTCTGTGCCTGAGCTACCGCTTGATGGGCCGAGCGTCCGGGTCGAAACCCGTAGCTGTGTTCGGAGAAGGTCGGATCCCAACTCCCTTGCAGTACCTGCAGCACCATCTGTGGGATCAGTCGATCCAGGGCAGTCGGGATACCCAGCTCTCTTATCCCGCCATCCGGTTTGGGAATTTCCACTCGCTTCACCGGTTGGGGTTTGTAGGTTCCACTCAGGAGTTGTTCCCGGACTTCGGGCCAGTGCTGTTTCCGGTAGTCCGGGAGTTTCTCGACCGTCATGCCGTCGATTCCCGGGCTGCCCTTATTCGCCTTGACTCCTGCCAATGCCTGCTTGCAATTTTCCCGCTCGCAGATTTCCTCCATTAACCGATCCGAACTAGCCGGACTTTCAGTCTTGTGCTTCGCCGCCGACGATTCGGTCCCTGGCCGCGAACTCTCCCGAGCTTCACTCCTTCCTGTTTCGGGAAAGGCCAGCGCCTGCTGTAGCTGGTTCTTCTGCCGCTGGTCGTCGTTGAGTCGCACCGCTTACTCGTCGCTCTCTTTATCCTCCTTGCGGAGGACCCTTCGGGCCTTCCATCATCGTTCCCGGCTCGGCCTATCTTGGTTCTCCGCCTTTCGCCCTTTGGAGTGCCTCATTAGCCTGGCCGACTGCCTGACCTACTTTGCCCTCTGCTGACTTCCGCTGAAGGGTCAGGGTGAATTGCTTCTCCCTCAGTCACGTTTTCGTGACCTGCAGCGGATCTCCCCAGGTAAGATCAACCGCTTTCCTCGCACCACCGCCGGATTTACCACCAGTGCCTTTGATGGATATGGGCTTCGCTATCCTTTGCTAGCTCGCCCGGCACCGTAGGCCTCCTTTCCGGTTCTGGTTCATCGGCTCGCAAGTTTGTTCCGCGCTTCCTTCAGACCCGACCTTGCGATCGGCGCCCTTGCGCTTCTCTGGCCGTTTGCCTCCATCCGGCTCGGCAGGGGACTCGCACCCCCAAGCTGTTGACCATGCTCGGCACACAAAGAATATCCCGTCGCCACCGCGACGGGATACATCCTCTGCTAACACTAGCGCTTAGGCGCCGCAGCACTTCTTGTACTTCTTGCCGCTACCGCATGGGCAAGGATCGTTTCGCCCTACCTTGTCGCCGCGCACCACCTGCTGTACTGCCTCCTGCGCACCCACCCCGGCCATTCGGGCGGCCTCCAACTCGCGCTTCTTGCGTCGCTGGAACGCCGCTTCCATGTCGTCCATCGAAGTAACGGCCCTTGAGCGCGGCCGAGGTCCTCCGTTACCACCACCGGTGCCTGCTGGTACTCGAGATCCCGGACCACCCAGCGTGCCGCCATCGATCGGACCACCGCTGCTATAGGTGCCGTCATCTCTCCGCTCGATAATCTGCATCAGGTACAGGTAACGGACTGTCTCCTCTTCGAAGCGCTCCATCATCGCCTCGAACATGTCGAACGATTCCCGCTTGTACTCCACCAGCGGATCGTGCTGCCCATACCCGCGCAAACCGATGCCCTCGCGTAGGTGATCCATGCTGAGCAGGTGGTCTTTCCACTGCTGGTCGAGTACGCTGAGCATGATGATGCGCTCGTGATGACGCATCGCGTCCGGGCCAATCAGTTGCTCTTTCGCGTCGTAGCGCTGGGTGAGCTTTTCGAAAATAGCATCGCCCAGTTCCTGCCGATTCAGCTTCGTCCCGTCGATGCCTTCCGCGTCGATGTCCACTCCAAACTGCGTGAACACCTGGTTTTTCAGCCCCTTCAGGTCCCAGTCCTCAGGATGCACTTCCCGGCCGCAAAACTTGTCCAGCATTCCGCCGAGAATGTCGCGAACGTAATCTTCGAGGATGAGCTCCTTCTGATCTAAGCCCTCGAGCAGTTGCCGCCGCAGCCCATAGACGGCCTGGCGTTGTTTGTTCATCACGTCGTCGTACTCGAGCACGTGCTTGCGGGCTTCGAAGTTCTGGGCTTCGACCGCCTTCTGCGCCGCCTCGATGCGCCGCGTGATGAGTCCCGACTCGATCGGAATCCCCTCTTCCATGCCTAGCCTTTGCAGAAGGTTCGACACCCACTCCTTGGCGAAGATGCGCATCAGGTCATCTTCGAGTGACAAATAGAAGCGCGAAGCGCCGGGGTCACCCTGGCGTCCCGCCCGTCCGCGAAGCTGGTTATCAATGCGTCGCGCCTCGTGCCGCTCGGTGCCTAGAATGAACAGCCCGCCGCTGGCAATCACTTCCTCGTGTTCCGCGTCTGTCTGCTCTTTGTACTTGGCGTTGATCTCCTGCCACTGCGCGGTGGGCACCTGATACTCGTTGCCGCCGTAATAAAAGTACGAAAGGTTCGGATCGTCAGGCTTGGCTAGCACCTCGCCGGCAGCAGCCTTCAACTGCTGTGCGCTACCGCGCTTCAGGCATTCCTGCTTGGCCATGAACTCTGGGTTCCCGCCCAGCAGAATGTCAGTTCCGCGGCCTGCCATGTTGGTCGCGATGGTGATCGCGCCTTTGCGGCCGGCCTGGGCAACGATCTCGGCTTCTTTCTCGTGATACTTGGCGTTAAGCACGACATGCCGAACGCCCTTCTTCTTCAGCATGTCGGATAGCCGCTCCGACTTCTCTACCGAGGTTGTGCCCACCAACACCGGCTGCCCAGTCTCGGCCAGTTGTTGGATCTCTCCCGCGACCGCGTTGTACTTCTCCCGCTCAGTGCGATACACGACATCAGGGTTTTCGATCCGTCGCAGTTCGCGGTTCGTCGGAATCACCACAACTTCTAGCTTGTAAATCTTGTCAAACTCCGGCGCTTCCGTCTCCGCCGTACCGGTCATGCCCGCCAGCTTTTTGTACATGCGGAAGTAATTCTGGAAGGTCACCGTCGCCAGCGTCTGGTTCTCGCGCTCGATCTTGACGTTCTCTTTGGCCTCAACCGCCTGATGCAATCCATCCGACCAACGGCGGCCCGGCATCAGCCGGCCAGTGAATTCATCTACGATGATGACCTCGCCGTCCTTCACCACGTACTCCACGTCGCGGCGATACAACGAATGCGCCTTCACCGCCGTCTCGACGTGGTGCTTAAGGTCCCAGTTCTCCGGATCAGCAATGTTGCCGATGCCGAGCAACTTCTCCACACGCTCCCAGCCTTGATCGGTGACGGTAATTGTGCGGTGCTTTTCGTCCACCACGTAGTCGCCGGTGAGGACCTTGTCTTCCATCGACTGCTGGATTTCTTCCCCTAGTTCGAGCTGCGGAATAATCCGGTTCACCTTGTAGTACTTGTCGGTGGATTCTTCGCTCGCGCCGCTGATGATCAGCGGCGTACGCGCTTCGTCAATCAGAATCGAGTCCACCTCGTCCACGATGCCGAAGTTGTGCCCGCGCTGCACGCAGTCCGCAAGGTCAAACTTCATGTTGTCGCGCAGGTAGTCGAAGCCGAACTCGTTGTTCGTGCCGTACGTCACGTCGGCCGCGTAAGCTTCCTTGCGCTGCCTGTCATCCAGGTCGTGCACAATCACTCCGACCGTCAGCCCGAGAAAGGTGTACAACTTGCCCATCCACTCCGAGTCGCGCTTGGCCAGGTAATCGTTCACAGTAACTACATGCACGCCGTTGCCCG
>DASRAA010000009.1:0-7210 GCA_035638375.1 Binatia bacterium
TCTCGCTTATCGTCTGCTCGCCGCAGTACAGATAAAAAAGAAGGGCGAACTGCCGCATTTGCTCTATTCTTCCTCTTTGAGTTGTTGCGCGAGGTAATTCTGGTAGCCCATCTCTTCGATGGCATGCAACTGCGCTTCGAGCCAATCGATATGATGCTCTTCGTCGCTGAGGATCTTCTCAGCCAATTCCCTTGATCCGCCGTCGCTCTTATCGATGCACAACTGAATTCCGTCATTCAGGCGCTTCACCGCCTCGTACTCCAGTTGCAGGTCGTTCTTGAACTGCTGCTCTACGGTGACACCGATGTTGATTTTGAAATAGTCGCTCATGTTGGGCGTGCCGTCGAGGTAGAGAATGCGCTCCATCAACTTCTCCGCATGCTGCATTTCTTCGATCGACTCTTTGCGAATCAGTTTGGCAAGCCGTTCGTACTTCCAGTTCTCGCACATCTCGGCGTGCAAGAAATACTGATTGATGGCCGTTAGCTCGGCCTTCAGGACCTGGTTCAGAAAATCGATGACTTTGGCATCACCCTTCATGTGGCCTCACAGTGAGCAGAAATTGTCCTGATGGTCCCAACAAGGACTGACCATTGTAGCGCGGGCCGCGCGAAACAATTGATAGTCGCGAGGACTGAGGACACGAACATCTGCCAGCTTACTTTTTGGCCGCACCGTTCTGCCACTCGGGCAGGCTGGCAGAAGCTTCATTTCCTTCCGGCACCGCAACTCCGTTCAGCTGCACGGAAGGAATCTCCCGGCTAGGAGGAGGCACATAGCCCTCCAGCAGGCGCCGGTGCATGCTGTAGAGCGCCAGCTCCAGGCGGTCGGAAACGCCGAGCTTGTCATAAATCTTGCGCAGATAGTTCTTCACCACTTGCTCGGTGGTGCCGACTTCCAGAGCGATATCTTTGTTCTTCAGACCCTGGGTTACGCCGCCGATGATGAGCATTTCCTTCTCACTCAGGCGCAGCTGATGCTTCTGCGTGACCCCATGCTCGGCCTGATTACGGTATGCTTCGATAACCCAGTTGACGCCCTGATTGTCGAGCCAGGTTTCGCCTGTGGCGACTTTGCGAACGCAGCGAACCAGCAGGTCGGGAGAAATGGAACGCGTCAGGATGCCGCGAACACCGCGCCGCAGGTAGTCCACCGTCTCTTCTTCGCCGGTAAAGTGCGCAATGATGATGATCTTCGTGCCCGGTTGCGCGCGGCGCATTATTTCCGTGACCGATTCGGCGGGATTGGGCGACAACCCCGCTTCGAACAGGATTATGTCGGCAGGCGTGGTCGATACAGCGTTCAGTGTTTGCTGCAGGTTCTCCGTTTGGGCGACGACCTCGAGATCTTTCTCCAGCGCGAAGATCTTTCCCATGCCCACCCGGAAGATGGCTTCCGAATCGGCAACGATCACCCGCACCGGTAGTCGCTTGGATTCTGAAGGGCCGGGTTGCTGTGGCGAAGAAGTACGAAGAGGCGGGCGGTCCACATCCAGACGTGTTACCGCAGGCGAAACTTCAGAGGCGCTCAAACTTGTATTCATCGATGATTACCGCAATGCTCAAGCCAGATCGTTCGTGCGAACATCGCACGACCCGGCCGTTGCATTTGACCAGAATGTCGCGGTCTGATCCCAATACATCGCCTGGCATGGCGACGGTAAATTCCACCGCGGAGCCAACCTGAACCTCAGTTTCACTTCGGAACAGAATACCGCCGGCCGAAATATCAATGGTCTCAACCCGATGCTCATCCGTAGACGTTTTCAACGTCACCGGGAGGTGCAACGGAAAACGAACCGCATTACGCAGATCAGGTTGAGTTTCCGGGTTCATAACGTTCGTGAACTCACAATACAACGAATTTCATCCCAACCTGAAGTTACTAAAGTACCACCGAGGTTACCTCACTGGCCACGAAAAAATTACCAGCTCCATCTAATCTTTCCTTTCTTGAGTAATATTATCAATCGGATACAGGTGATGCTTCGACTGTACCACTACTAGGGTAACCAATTCTCGCTGGTCCAGCCAGAATAGGGTCATCTTCTTCACCACTAAGGTGGATGACATAAAAGGGGGCTTGGCATGGGTCTCACCATGAGATTGGTGAACATCGAAGAAGGTTCTCCATCGATTCCCCAGGCACTCGCTCGGCTGGTTCAGGAAGTGCGATATGCGCAAGCAAGCAAAACCACCGCCCTGAAGGTCATTCATGGATATGGATCGTCAGGCGCCGGCGGCGATCTGAGGATTGCGTTGCAATCCGCGGTGCAGCAGATGTCACAGCGAGGTGAAATACGCGGCTGCATCTACGGCGAAAACTGGCGCAGAAGCGACGCAACCACGTGGGACTTGGTGAAGCGTTTCCCTGCCCTCAAGAATGATAAGGATTTCGAACGCGGCAACCGCGGAATCACGATTATCGTTCTGTAGTTGTTTGCAAGAAAAAAGGGCGGCAACGTACCGCCCGACTGATAACTGACTTCTGGCAACTGTAGTTACGTTCCTTCCGACCAACTTGCCAGATATTCTTCCTGCTCCAGGGTCAGGCGATCAATCTTGATGCCCATGGATTCCAGCTTCAGCTTGGCCACGCGCTTGTCGAGCTCTTCCGGAACCGGAAAGACCTTCTTCTGAAGAGTCGCATGGTTCTTCACCAGGTACTCGACCGACAGCGCCTGGTCGGCGAAGCTCATGTCCATCACAGAAGGCGGATGACCTTCGGCTGAGGCGAGGTTAATCAACCGGCCTTCGCCCAGCAGATTGATCTTGCGGCCATCCTTCAAGGAGTATTCCTCGACGAAAGCGCGGGTGGTGCGCTTCGAGGATGACATCTTCTCCAGGGCCGGGATGTCGATTTCCACGTTGAAGTGCCCGGAGTTGGAAATGATAGCGCCGTCCTTCATAGCTTCGAAGTGCTCTTTGCGAAGCACGCTCTTATTGCCAGTGACGGTGCAGAAGACGTCGCCGATTTTGGCGGCTTCGTCCATGCTCATCACGCGGTAGCCATCCATCACCGCCTCAATCGCCTTGGTTGGATCGATCTCGGTAACAATCACCTCAGCACCCAGACCACGAGCGCGGCTGGCCAATCCGCGCCCGCACCAGCCATAGCCGGCAACCACGAACTTCGATCCGGCGAGCAGGAAGTTCGTAGCGCGCACGATGCCGTCGATAGTGGACTGACCCGTGCCGTAGCGGTTATCGAAGAGGTGTTTGGTATCGGCATCGTTGACCGCGATGATCGGATAGCTCAACACTCCTTGCTTCGCCATAGCGCGCAGGCGGATCACACCGGTCGTCGTTTCCTCCGTGCCGGCGATGATGCCATCCAGGACTTCCTTGCGCTTGGTGAGCGCGGTCGTCACCAGGTCGGCGCCGTCATCCATGGTGATGTGGGGCTTGTGGTCGAGTGCCGACATGATGTGGCTGTAGTATGTGTCGTTGTCCTCACCCTTGATGGCGTACACCGGGATGTTGTAGTCGCGCACCAGGCAGGCCCCCACGTCATCCTGTGTGGAAAGCGGATTGGAGGCGCACAGCACGACATCGGCGCCGCCGTCGCGTAGGGTGATGGCCAAGTTCGCGGTTTCCGCCGTGACGTGCAGACAAGCGGAGATGCGAATTCCCTTCAACGGCTGGTTCTTGATGAACTCCTTGCGAATGATCTGCAGCACCTTCATGGACTGGTTGGCCCAGTCAATACGCTTCTTGCCAAGATCCGCGAGTTCAAGATTGGCGATGTCGCCTGCATTTTGCGTGGTAGTAGTCGTCGACATACTCTCCCTGTCTCTGTTGAACCTGGTGAGGCTTTGCCTGGGCGTCAGCCCGGGCTAGGCATAGGCAAAACAAAAAGTTTTGGGGCGCAGGTTGCGAGCGCCCCGAGGATACAAATCTACTGGGTGGCCGCCGTTGCCGCGAGCGGAGCCAGACCGGCCTGCTCCCGCAGCAGGGCCGCTTTATTGGTGGCTTCCCATGTGAATTCAGGCTCGTTGCGTCCGAAGTGGCCGTACGCAGCGGTCTTGCGGTAAATCGGGCGGCGCAAGTTCAAATACTCGATAATGCCCTTGGGAGTCAGCTGGAAGTTCCTGCGCACCAGTTCGGAGATTTTCTCCTCATCGATCTTTGCAGTACCAAACGTTTCGATCAGGATGCTCACCGGCTCAGCTACACCGATGGCGTAGGCTAACTGCACTTCGCAACGATCCGCAAGTCCGGCAGCCACAATGTTCTTGGCGATGTGGCGGGCCATGTAGCAAGCGGAACGGTCTACCTTGGTTGCGTCCTTACCGCTGAAAGCGCCACCGCCGTGGCGGCCCATTCCGCCATAGGTGTCAACGATGATCTTGCGGCCAGTCAGCCCGGTGTCGCCCATGGGACCACCGATCACGAACCGGCCCGTGGGATTGATGTGGTACTTAGTGTCTTCATCCAGCAGTTCGGCCGGCAATGCTGCCTGAATCACGTGCTTCAGGATGTCAGCGCGGAGCTCTTCGTTCGTTACAGTCTCGGCGTGTTGCGAAGAGATGACGACGGCATCGATGCGAACCGGCTTGTGGTTCTCGTCATATTCGACAGTGACTTGAGATTTGCCGTCGGGCCGGAGGTAGGGAAGGGTGCCGTTCTTACGGACTTCTGAAAGGCGCTGCGTCAACTTGTGCGCCAAGAAGATCGGCGTAGGCATGTAGTTTTCATTTTCGTTCGTGGCGTAGCCGAACATCATGCCCTGGTCGCCGGCGCCGCCAGTGTCCACGCCCATCGCGATGTCGCCCGACTGTTTGTTAATGGACGAAATCACGGCGCAGGTATTCGAATCGAATCCATAGAGGGCGTTATCGTAGCCAATGGAGGCCACCACTCCCCGGACTAGGGTCTGGAAATCGACGTAGGCTTTGGTGGTAATTTCCCCGGCAATGACTACCAAACCGGTCGCCGTCAGGGTTTCGCAGGCTACGCGGCTGTAGGCGTCCTCTTTCAAACAGGCATCCAGGATGGCGTCAGAAATCTGGTCCGCAATTTTGTCCGGGTGACCTTCCGTCACCGATTCAGACGTAAACAGATATCGTTTTTTCGACAAGGGAAGCTCCTCTTGCTTTTTGCTATTTATGGCGTGGTCGACGAAGAGCAGTTCGACGGGACAAAACATCCTGTCGTGTCAGGCCGTCTTAAGAATACCAATCGAATACGACAGCGCCTCTTATTTTAACCTCAAAGGCGAATTTGCAGCATCGAATGGCACAATTTCTGGGTCAGTTTGACGCGACCTATGGGCGAATCGGACGGCAAGACCGTCAATGCAAGGACATTTTCTCAAGCACGTCAGTAGCACTGATCGCAATTAACGTGGCCACTGACGAAAACCATCGCAACTCGCTGCGACACGCTAAGCAGCCCAAGATAACCAGATGCATCTGACAGGTAAAGCGGGGCATGCGGATTTGCGTCAATCTGACGGGCAATTTAAGGTACCTGACCTGGCCGAGCTGCTATGGGGAGCTCTCTTGCGCATGCAATCGAAGGAGGGTCTCCGTCCAGACGACCCTGTGTTCCTCGAATTCAAACAGAATGTCCTGCGCATTATTGCCGACCTTGAAGTTCTCAGGTCGCACGAACGCACGGACGAGACGAAATGCGCCTAGTGCCCACTAGCCTCTGGTTACCCGCTTCGGTTAGGGACGCGTCACGGCGGCGTGAACTGCCACCAACTGATCCAACAATGAAGGCAGATTTTTCAAGTCCAGCGCATTCGCGCCGTCGGATTTTGCGCGCGGCGGATCGTCGTGCACCTCCACGAAGACACCGTCAACACCGGCGGCGACGGCCGCTCTGGCGAGCAAGGGAATGAATTCCGGCTGTCCACCACTCTGGTGCGCGGACTCTTGTCCGTCCGTCCTGCCCGCCGAAGGCAGTTGGACCGAGTGTGTGGCGTCGAACACAACCGGGGCAAACTGGCGCATTATGGCTAGCGACCGCATGTCCACGACAAGATTGTTGTACCCGAACGACGCCCCTCGCTCGGTGAGAAAGACGGCTGATCCACCGGCTTCGCGTATTTTCTCCACGGCGTGCCGCATGTCCCAGGGGGAGACAAACTGCCCCTTCTTGATGTTCACGGCCCGTCCCGTCTGGGCGGCCGCCGCGAGAAGGTCCGTCTGGCGGCACAGAAACGCTGGAATTTGCAACACATCCACGTATTCGGCCGCAAGGGCAGCCTGGGCAGCTTCATGAATGTCGGTGAGAACCGGTAAGTTCAGGCTTTTGCGGATCGTGCCAAGTATTCGGAGACCTTCGTCTAGGCCGGGCCCCCGAAAACTGCGAATCGAAGTTCGATTCGCCTTGTCGTACGAGGCCTTGAAAATATAAGGAATGTTCTTCTCGGCGGCAATTCTTGCGATCGCCTCAGCCATCCCTGTCGCGTGTTGCTCGCTCTCGATGACACATGGCCCCGCAATGAGGAAGAGCTGCCTGGAACCCACCGCAACACCGCGCACCTGGAATCCGTCAGACATAGCAGAGCCTCAAGCATCGCACCAACGGCGGCATACTTCGATCCTACCGTACCAGCGTTCGCCAGTCATCGTGCACTGTCGATGTTGGCGGGCGGCCGTGCCCGAGGCAGAAAATACAGAGCAAAATAGAAAAGCGCCGGTAGTTGGAAACCACCAGCGCTGAAAGTCGCGCTGAGATTAGAGCCTAGCGTGGCTCAAAAGCCTGGAGTTACATCTTCCGGCGAATCAGCCGGCCAATCCAAGTACCCCGGTTCCAATGAGAGCTAAAGTGGTCGGCTCAGGCACGGGAGCGGTCTGGACAGTCATGGTACCGCTCCCAAATTGAGCAGAGGATGTTGTGCCTCCGGTCGTCCATGTATTGCTATGGGTGGTAAAGGCGATTCCGCCATTCGGGTTAACCGCTTGACCCGTATCGCCGAAGAACGCCAAGATGGCGGGACTCACGAACGTGACGTCGAACACGCCCCCAAAGCCTCCGCCGCTGCCCATTGCGGCGGTATAGGTTCCAAAAGCGTTCGTGCCCGACTGGCAGATGCCACCGGGACAAAACGAAGAGAGAACTTCAACCTGAGTCGCGCCGCTGCCAGCGTAGCTCGCGACCAACAAGGTGGTGGTAGTCAGGTAGGAACTGTTGGAGTCGCTCTGGATCATCCCGGTTGAGCCCGCGGGGAGACTTAAGGTCAGGGACGTATTCGTGTC
>DASRAA010000010.1:0-5242 GCA_035638375.1 Binatia bacterium
CGGCGCTGGCCTCGAACAAGAGTCCGAATAGATACCTCTGGTTTTGCCAGATCAAAGGGACCAGCGCGTGCGGCACGCTGAAGACCAGGTGGAAGTAGCCAACCGGCAACAGTTCCTGTCGCCGGGCGCACAACCACCGCCTTACGGATTGGCCCAGATCTATGCAGCGTTACACAAGGATGATGATGCGTTCAAATGGCTGCAGGCCGCGTATGACGATCACGCGGTTTGGATGGGATACCTTGCTGTTGACCCAATTTTCGACCGATACCGCTCGGATGCGCGCTTTAAGGATCTTCTCGGGCGCGTAGCCCTGCCCTAACAAAAAGGAAGATTCGGAAGATCTCGTTCTCCATGCCTGACTGTGAACAGACCCCCAATGCGGCATTCTGGACGGTCAGTCGACCACCCGGAAGCTGACCCTCGCTGCGCGGATTACTCCTGCCTTGTCGGCCAGTGTTTCGAATGCTTTCCGTTCATCTGGCCGTAACGCCCAACCCGTCGTCTTGGAGGTCCCGGTCACAAGGTCGGGACGGCGACAACCCGTCAACTTGAACGCCGCTCCGGGCCCTGCATCGAGCTTTCTCGCGCTCGATCTTGCTGCTATTGAGAAGATCCGCCGTCAGGGTCAATCCGAGCGCCACCTTCACTTCATACCTTCGCCCAATCCGGAGACGAATAGTCGTATAGCGATGGCAATGTCGTCGGGTTCCGCCGGCGTAAGCCTGCCGCCCAGTTCTATCGAGGCCATACCTTGTACCAATGATCGACAGGCAAGGGTGGCAGCGGCGACATGCGTCGGCAATATTCTAGCCACGCGCCTGGCTAGAACCTCGTAGCTGCCCCATACCGCGTCAGAGTCTGCGAAGCCGTACTGGTGGCTATACATAAGCCGAAACAGGGCTGGATTTGTCCGGGCGAAATCGATAAAGGCCATGCCCTGTGCAAACAGGGCTTCGCGATCGTCGGGTTGGTCGTCGGCGACAATCAGGGCATTTCGCAAAATTTCGAAGCCGTGACTCGCTACAGCGGCCAGCAGGGCAGCCTTGTCCGCGAAGTGCCTATACGGAGCCATGGGCGATACCCCCGCCGCACGCGCCACCGCCCGAAGGCTGGGTTCCACCCTCTCAGCCTCCAGTATCTTAAGCGCTGCGGCGATTAACCTCTTCCGAAGTCCAAGTTGCGCATCCACTTGACGTCTTTGGTTTACAGTGTATACTAATTGCCTGGTGTGTACACTGTAAACTAAATCGAGAGTTTTGCCAATGGCACTTAAGCGTGTGATCGAAGGCGTGCATCTCGTCGCTATGGGGACAGCGAACGCCTACTTGATTGACGGGCAGGACGGGCTAACGCTGATCGACGCCGGCTTTCCGGATAAGGAGGTCGCCGTCGTAGAAGCACTTCGTGAACTCGGCCGTTCGCCGGATCAGCTAAAGCATCTGATTCTTACTCACGGTCACCCCGATCACATCGGGAGCGCCGCCGCGATCGTGCGGGAGACCGGCGCACGGACGTATATGCATCCGCTCGATATCCGTCTTGCTGAGACTGGCGGTCCGTTCCGGCCCATGACCCCGGCGCCGGGCCTGCTTCGGCAGATACTCTGTAGGGTGATCTACGATCATAACAAGCGTTTAGCCCCAGTCGCCATCGACCAGCCTCTGACCGACGGGGAGACCCTAAATATCGCTGGAGGCATTGATGTCGTTCATGTTCCTGGACATTGCGCGGGCCAAGTCGCGCTGCTTTGGCGCCCCGGTCGCATGCTGTTCGCGGCCGATGTGTTCATGAACATCATGGGACTTGGTGATCCTCTCGGTTTCGAAGACATAAGTATTGGCCGAGCGAGTCAGCGCAAACTTGCCGGCCTTTCTTTTGACGCTGTCGGGTTCGGCCACGGAAGGCCTGTCGCCCGTAATGCGACGCAATACCTACGGGAGTGGAAGAAAAGCTAATCTTCCTGATCTCTGAGAAAGGGCGCTTCCCAGCAAATCCGATAGAATCGAGGAGCGCAAGCAAGCCCTGATTGGCGTTCTTCTCTGGGAAAAGGTCCCCTGTCAAGGCATTGGATAGCCTGCTCGCGAATCTCGGATATAAGTGGGCCAGGCAAGCGGAAAAAACCTCACTCGCGGGAAATTCCAGTGCTGCTCGACACATCTGTCCTTCCGAAGGTAGATGTTGTCAGGTAAGAATCGACAGCTTCACCGATGGTGGCGAAAAAGTTCCGCTCGCCAAAGCGAGCGAAGAGTCCGAAGCGCTTAAGCTTGTCTTTCACGGGATCCTTCATCTCAGCGAAACACAATTGGATCTGCGCGGCAACAAGGTTATCGTGAAGCTCATTCAATGCATCTGCTGCGGTCACGTCAACACTGGTGACGGGCTCCGCTGTGACCACGACACACCTGACGGGGGTTGGTGATTTCGCGATTGAATCCAAAACGCGTTGATTGAACAGCTCGGCATTGGCGAAGAACAGTGGCGCATCCCACCGAAACAAGACAAGACCTGGAATCAACTGCCCCTGGGGATAGCGGGCTATGTCGTGGAAACCTCTGAGGTTTTCGACCCGGCCCAGCACGGCAAAATGGGGGCGCCAGCCATCCCACAGAAACTCAATCACGGCGATCACGATTGCGAGCGCGATGCCCTGAATGGCGCCGAACACCGCCACACCCGCGAAGCAGACCATCGACAGCCAGAACTCCCAGCGCTGAATTCGATAGATACGAAGTAGGTCGAAAATCTCGAAAAGACCGATGGCGGATGCAATGACTACTGCGGCGAGCGCTGTGTTGGGCAGATAACGCAGCAATTGCGGGGCGAATACCAGCAGTAAGGCGATTACCACCGCCCCAACTACCGCTGTGAGTTGTGTCTTGGCGCCAGCAGCCTCAGCTACCGGTGTGCGGGATGAACTACTGCTGATCGGGAACCCTTGAAAGAAGCCCGCCGCGAGGTTAGCTACGCCAAGCCCAAAGATCTCCTGGTTGGGATCAACCGGTGTACGCAAACGCGCAGCGTAGGTTCGAGAAAGGACACTCGTGTCCGCGAAAGAGACAAGCGCCACCGCCACCCCGCCCATAAGTATTGGTACAAGATCTTCCAGCGGCACAAAGGGTACTAGGGGCAACGGCAATCCCCGCGGCAGGACACCCAATACAGATACACCTGCACGTTTATCCAAATCGAAAACGGCAACCAAGAGAGTGGCGACGACGACAGCCAGCAGAATGCCAGGAACCCGGAGCCAGCGCTTCAGCAAAAGAATGAGAATTAGCGTGCCGGCGCCGATTCCAAATGCAACCAGGTTGACCTTGCCTGCCAGAATCTGCTGTGCGATGCCCCACACTTGCCGTAATGGTCCTTCGGCTTTTACGGAAAACCCGCCCAGCTTCGGTATCTGGCTGAGCAGCACTGTCAACGCGATGCCATTCATGTAACCGTACCGGATGGGCTTTGACAGCAGTTCGGTTATGAACCCTAGCTTCGCCAGCCCGGCGGCTATGCATACCAGCCCAGAAACGATTGCCATCAAACTTCCAATGCGGATAGCACGCTCTGGATCACCCGCCGAATGCGGCAAAACCACACCGAGGATCACCGCCGCCAGAGCCGAGTCCGGGCCCAGGATCAAGATCCGACTCGGTCCAAAGACCGCATAGGCAAGTAAGGGCACAATGGTTGCATACAGCCCGGTGATACCCGGCAGACCAGATGCTTGGGCATACGCGATACCCACAGGCACAAGCATGGCGGTCATTACCAGGCCGGCCGTCAAGTCATACCGCAGCCCGGAAAGATTGTAGGCACGGAGAACCACAAGACCGGGAAACCAGCTAGTGAAACGGCGTTCGTCAGCCTTCGCTGCATCGTCGCGGGTGCGGTGTGGCTCGGAGCTATCGTCGAACGATGATTTGTGCATACATGACACCGACAGAAACGTCGCAGGCCGCAATGCTAACTGAAGTGGCAGGCGAGGAGATACCCGATCGTATGGCGCAGGCCTGTGACGCCGACCAACGTGCCCAGACTCTGCACCCATCGGTCGCTCCCATATCATGCGCTACCCGGAAGATAGGCGGGGTCTGGTCACGTTGACGCCAACCATCGTCTTGGGAGGTCCGGTCGAAAGGACGGAACGGCGACTTCTCGTCCGAGTGATCGCGCGTCAGCCCTTTAGCGTAATCCGCGTGACGTCCCAACAGCGACCTGTGTTCCGGAAATGGATCACAGCTCTGAGTCTCAACCGCTGGGCTGGCGATGACGATTCAGTTCTTCGCGCAAGACACCGCGCAACAACCAACGATTCCTTTGAAGATTCCGTCTAGTGTTTTTGCGGTGAGTAGGTGGGTTCCGTAGTGGGCAGATCAGAGGAGTCTCAGCTTCGTCACGCGTGGATCTTATCGAGAATCTCCAGAACTTTCTTGGCTTTTTGATTTCGAAGCTTCTTCCAGTTTTTGTTGGCGCTCTGGTTCGCCCGATCGGATAGGAAAGCCCACTCTGGATTTGGGCGCGTGTGCTCCCGTGCGGCTCGAACCCAAGCGGCTGCGAACGCCTCCAGAGTCGGAGCTTCACCGCGGCTCCAAAACTCGCGAGCAAGGATACGGGCGATCGCACCATTCCTGAACTTGCCGTCGGTAAGGTCCCTGAGAATTGACATCAAGGCGCGGTTGGCCTTGTCGTATTGCCCATAATGCAGTTGGTCGTCGGCAGCGCGAGGTTGGCGGCCTGGATCGAAACAAACGACCGCAGCAGGGAAGCAGGTCTCGGGCGGCACCGCGCCGGTCGTAAGAAAGTGGCGCACCCGGTCGAGCATCACGCCCTTGCGATCATCTTCTGCGGTGCGTCGGCGGCGACCGTCTAGAGTTTCTAAGGAGATAGCATACGGAATTGAGTGCTTCTTACAAAATCTCTTGATTTCGGACGTGTTCAGGTAGTTCAGATCGTCAAGTAACTTTCGTTGCTCGGACCGCGTCAGCTTCGAAATGAACGAGCTAGGCACTGTTCAGAATGGAAGATCTGGCCCAGAAATTCAAGAGCTTTACGCGCACAGGGCGGTGCGACAGCCGGCGAAGGCATCAGCAGCCATCAAAGCGAGAAGCAGGGGAAGAGCTGGACTTCACGCGGTTACAGCAGCGCGAGACAACATTGGGCCATTGTTGATCTGGTCGGCAAAGGTGGCCACACATTCGAACCGTGCCTGTTACCGAATGGATCAAAAAAACCATCGAGCAGTGGG
>DASRAA010000011.1:0-10220 GCA_035638375.1 Binatia bacterium
TGTGATTTTCCTAGCCTATTGCCCGCACCAGCTTCTTCGTGTGCTCGACAACGTCGCTGACCCTTAGGTCTTGGTGCGTGCTGCCTGCCCGCGTGACGAGCTCTACGAGCCCCTCTCCCAGCTTCTTGCCCACGTTAATGCGGTAGGGGACACCGATCAGGTCAGCATCCTTGAACTTCACTCCGGGACGCTCGTCGCGATCGTCGAGCAGCACTTCAAGACCTGCAGCTGCTAGTGCTTGGGCGAGATCCAGCGCGCCTGAGTTGATCTTCTCGTCCGTTGTATTGGTTGGCGTCACCACAACTTCGAACGGAGCGATATTTGCCGGCATCCAGAAGCCGTTCCCGTCGGCATTCTGCTCGACACAGGCAGTCAATATTCGCTCCAAACCGATGCCGTAGCTGCCCATAATGGGCGTTACTTCTTTGCCGTGCTCGTCAAGCACGCGCGCTCCCATGGATTCCGAGTACTTGTAACCGAGCTTAAAGATGTGGCCAATCTCGACCGCTTTACCGACCTTAAGCGGATGCCCGCAGCTAGGGCAGCCCTCACCCTCAACGGCATTTCGCACATCCGCCAGGATTGTCGGCTGGAAGTCTCGCCCAGGTGTGACATTGCGGAAATGGTAGTCGACCTCGTTTGCGCCGCAAATCATGTCATGACGACCGTCGAGCCCCTGATCCATCACCGCCGTTAAAGTTCCATCGAGGGCCTGCCGGGCGAACTGCGGTCCTACCGGACCGATGAATCCTCCGGGCCCCTCAAAGAACTGCTCCACCTCTTCGGCCCCCATCGGGCGCAGCTCCGACACAGCAATGCCCTGACCCAGCTTCTGCGCCTCGCGATTCAGTACCGCCAACAGCTTCGTCTCGCTGACCGTGTGATCGCCACGCAGAAACACAGCCAAGGGCTGCCAACCGACCGGGCGTTTGCCGTCGGCGCCCTGCGCCCCACGCACCATGGCCATGTAGGCCACCGCTTTGATGTCCTGCTTCGGCGACACCTTCAGGAATTCGGAAACGTCTGCAATCGCACCCTTACCCGGCGTGTGCACGAGCTCAGGCGTGCCATCACCCATAGGCGCCAACTCCTCCACTGGCTCAAGCCGCGATGTTGCCTTCTCAAGGTTCGCCGCATATCCGCATTCCGGGCAGCTCACCACCAGATCCTCGCCCGCCTCGGTGTACACCATGAACTCCTGTGAACCCGATCCGCCCATGGCTCCCGAGTCGGCATGCACCACAACGAATTTCAGCCCGCAGCGCGTGAAAATGTTGCAGTACACGTCATGATGCTTCTGATAACTAATGTCCAGCCCTGCCGCGTCCATGTCGAAGGAGTACGAGTCCTTCATGGTGAACTGCCGCACCCGCAGCAGACCGGACTTTGGGCGTGGCTCATCGCGAAACTTCTGCTGGATCTGGTACCAGATTTGCGGCAACTGCTTGTAACTGCGTAGTTCTTTGCGCGCAATCTCGGTCATGACCTCTTCGTGCGTCATGCCCAGGCACAGGTCGCGTCCGCTGCGGTCCTTCAGGCGAAACATGTTGTCGCCCATGACTTGCCAACGTCCGCTTGCCTCCCAAATCTCGCGCGGATGCAGCGCCGGCAGATAGAACTCCTGCCCTATGGTGTCCATTTCTTCGCGGACCACGTTGGCGATTTTGAGCATCGCCCGATGCCCGAGAAACAGGAATGAGTAGATCCCGGCGGCCAGTTGCCGGATATATCCGGCGCGCACCAGGTACTTATGGCTGGCAACCTCGGCGTCAGCCGGGGCCTCACGAAGGGTAGGAATAAAGAGCTTCGACCAACGATGCATTGGATTCTTGTTACTTTCCTTGTAGGAGAATCCTTTATTCTACCGGAATTCGAGGGATGCCCAACGGTGCGCGCGCTTCGATTGGGCTTTGAGCGGGGCAGCGAAGAGTGCTCGCGCCTTAGACCTTAGACCTTAGGGATACAGCGACGGCACATCTGACATATCATGATCGATCCCGGACTCACAGACAAAGTCGTTCTGATTACTGGCGCCAACAATCCGTACGGTATTGGTGCCGCGATGGGGCGAGCCTTTGCTGCCCAGGGATCAAGGGTGTTCTTGCACTTTTTTCGCGCCAGGATCAGAGCTGCTCAGCGCGAAGGAGTCCACGAGGCTGGTTCACCTGGTGAGTGGCTCTATTACTCCCAACAAATCAAGTCTGCTGACGAGGTACTCGGCGACATTCGCGCCATGGGTGGGCAAGCATACGCGTGGGAGTGTGATTTCTCAGACGCAGGCTCGGTCCCACCGCTGTTTGACGAGGCCGAACGCTGGCTCGGGCCAGTCGACGTTCTGGTCAACAACGCGGCGTACTGGGAAGCAGATACATTTGTTCCGCCCGGCGCCGAATTAACCAACAGACTCGTCGAGTTGTGGACAGATCGGCCCGCAGCCATCACAGCTGGCAGCTTCGATCGATCGTTCGCGGTGAATACTCGGTCCCCGGCTCTGGCCATGGGAGAGTTCGCACGTCGGCATATTCGGCGCCGGGCTCGTTGGGGTCGGATTATCAACCTGAGCACAGCCGCAGCTGAAAAATTCCCCTCTGAGGCAACTTATGGAGCCAGCAAGTATGCGCTGGAAAGCTACACACGCAGCGCGGCAGCTGAGCTCGGCCAGTTCGGAATTACAGTGAATGTAGTTTCGCTGGGCCCGGTTCAAACCGGATGGATCACTCCCGAACTTCAGCGAGAGCTACTGCCTACCATCCCTTTAGGCAGAATCGGCGATCCGCAGGATGTTGCTGATGTCGTGTTGTTCCTTGCGTCTGATCAGGCTCGATGGGTGACTGGGCAGAAAGTCTACGTTGGCGGCGGACATGGGATGTAAATGTCACTGCACGATACCGTCTGCGACCAACATGCTTGCATCATCCCCATGGCCCGCTGCATCATCTAGTGATTATTCACCGGTTATAGAGGTTGCACCATGTACCATTACGATCCTGCAACAGCATTGGAAGAGCTCAATGAAGACGCGACTCTGCCGAACCCCGTCCATTTGCGCGACATGCTTTTGCGCGCTCACCTCGATGCTGAGCACTCGCTCGAATACAATCGCCTGTTTGTGGACTACCAAAAGCGATTTGGCGAGTTACAGAAGCTCGGCAAGCAACTGCTGGAAGCGCTGAAGACCTCCAAGCAGTAGAACCTTTTGCCACCCAATGTGTCTTAAGGAGAGAACGATGAAAGCCTTGCTCATGTCCGTGGTGGTATTTGCATTGACAACCTCAACCTTCGCCGCCGAGGGCAAACCTGTCTCCTACAAAAGCGGAGACGAAACCGTGAACGGCATCCTGTACACGCCCCAGGGCAAAGGGCCGTTCCCCGCCCTGGTTGTCATTCATGAGTGGTGGGGCTTGAACGACTGGGTCAAGGAGCAGGCCTCCAAGCTGGCCGATCAGGGTTATGTTGCGCTTGCCATTGACCTGTACCGCGGCAAAGTGGCGACGACGTCCGATGAAGCACACCAGATTATGCGAGGCGTGCCTTCCGACCGCGCCAACCGTGATCTGCTGGCGGCGGGCGCTTATCTGCGCTCGCTGACGAATGTCAACCCGACCCTGGTTGGCGACATCGGATGGTGCATGGGTGGCGGTTACGCGTTGGATCTGGCGATCGCTGATCCTAAGCTTAAAGTTGCAGTCATCAACTACGGACATCTTGCGACTGATGACGCAAGCCTGAAAAAGATCAATGCCGCCATTCTCGGCATCTTTGGCGGGCAGGACAAAGGCATCACGCCCGCTGACGTCAACAAGTTCGAATCGCAGTTGAAGGCGCTGGGAAAAACGGTGGAGATTCACTCTTTCCCGAATGCCGGACACGCATTCCAGAACCCCAACGATCAGAGATACCGCGCTGATGACGCTGCCGAAGCGTGGAAGCTGACAGTTGCGTTCCTGGCGAAGTATCTGAGGTAGGCCAAATTCAGGCTTCGGTTTGAGGTGCTGCGTTTGCGAAATAGGAATCGAATCTTCTGGATTTTAGCCGCCCTGGCAATTGCCGCTGCCCTGTGGGCGTTGAATGTTGAACTCACCTTCGAGCAGAACTTGCATCGCGGCATCCCTGCCGATTTCAGATTGCACAGCGCACACCGGCCCGTGAACTGGAAGATCTGATCTACACGCGTTCGATCACCATCGCGATACCTTGCCCGACCCCAATGCACATCGTGCAGAGCGCATATCGGCCGCCGCTGCAGTGGAGCTGATAGAGAGCTGTTGTCACTAACCGGGCTCCGCTTGCACCTAATGGATGCCCGATCGCAATTGCGCCTCCCTTTGAGTTGACCTTGGGCGAATCGTCTGGCAGGCCGAGCTGCCGTAAAACTGCGAGAGCCTGCGCCGCGAAGGCTTCGTTCAACTCGATAACGTCTATGTTGCCTATAGTCAGGCGAGCCAGATTCAGGACATTGCGCACGGCCGGAACTGGTCCTATGCCCATCACAGACGGCGCTACTCCCGCAGCTGCCGAAGCGATCACGCGTGCCTTCGGCGTCAGTCCGAACTTCTTGACCGCCGTTTCTGATGCCAACAGCAGCGCGCATGCGCCATCGTTAATGCCAGAAGCGTTTCCGGCAGTAACGGTCCCGGTTGGCCTGACGATGGGCTTGAGGGCAGCCAATCCTTCGATTGTCGTATCGGGCCGTGGCTGTTCATCTTTATCTACGACGATTACGGCGCCGTTGCGCTGTGGAATTGTGATCGGATAGATCTCCTCGGCTAGGGCTCCGGCGGCGATGGCTGCAGCAGTGCGCTGTTGGCTGCGGTATGCAAATGCGTCCTGGTCTTCGCGCGAAATGTCGTATTCTTTCGCGACGTTCTCAGCCGTCTCAGCCATCGAGTCGACGCCGTACTTCTCTTTCATCAGCGGATTGATGAATCGCCAGCCCAGTGTCGTGTCTTCCAATTTAGCGGCCCGCGAGAATGGAGCTTCAGATTTGGCCATCACAAAAGGCGCTCGCGACATGCTTTCCACACCTCCGGCGACGACCAGTTCGGCCTCCCCGGTTTTTATCGCGCGTGCCGCCTGAGAGACAGCTTCCAGACTTGAGCCGCATAGGCGGTTCACCGTTGCTCCTGGAACCTCCTGCGGCAGGCCAGCCAGCAGCAAGGCCATGCGCGCCACGTTCCGGTTATCCTCGCCGGCCTGGTTCGCGCAGCCGTAGATCACGTCATCAATCGCCTTCCATTCGACCCCGTCATTACGCTCCATCAGCGCCCTAATAGGAATTGCCGCTAAGTCGTCAGTCCGAATGGAAGACAGCACACCACTGTAACGGCCAAAGGGCGTGCGGATCGCGTGGCAGATAAAGGCTTCCTGCATTCTAGGGTCCTCGCGTGGAAGAAGGGAGCGCGTACTGAGTCCGTCCTTGCCGCAAAGCACTCATCATAGCCGCAACACAAGCTACTTGCTTTCATCACCTCAAGTGTGCCGTCACGATTCGACGGCTCGCCGCTCTACTTCCTTGTTCTTCACCTTGGAATAGAGAGCTTCGTGGGATTCCCAAACATCGCGCCGCGCAGTCAACCGAGCCGGACGGTTCTTGCAATACTGCCTCGAGGCAGCAGAACTCGACTTCGCGGAGAGTGAGTTTGTTGTCAAACGAAGCAGAATGCGCGTTGCCCTTGTGCGCTCCGGAACACTCCGGTGTCAGCGAAATCTGGCTGCAGCGACTCAAGGTCCAAAACGTAAAAAAATGCCACTTAAGATCCGATGAGCGCGGCCCTTAAGTGCTAAACCCCACAGTTTTGCAGTTAGCACATACCAAGTTGCAACTCGCTCGAAGGTTAAAATAGCAAGGAGATAACTGGCTTGACTTTTCGAAGGGCCTGTTCAGTTTTCAGAAATCAGATACTGAGCCGTCCAGATGTTGGACGATCCTCCCGTTCAAGATCCAGTCGCCCAGCTGTTGGCTGCCCGCTCCGGCCGATAAGTGTGGTACAACTCTCCTGCCATGACTTCGATGAGCCTACGCACCGCCGCCCTGGTTATCGCAATATTCTTCACCCTGGTTTTCGCAGCCTTCGGGAATGACGCCAACCCTGCCGGTTCCACTAAGAAGACGACAGTAGCTTTGAAAGACACCAAGGGCAGCAGCATAGGATCCGCCACCATCCAGTCTTCGGGAAAGGGAGTCGAAGTCAAGCTCGACGTCAAGAACCTTCCGCCCGGAGAGCACGCTCTGCACTTCCATCAGAACGCCAGGTGCGATCCCCCGGACTTCAAATCAGCCGGTCCGCACTTCAATCCTGACCAGAAGCAGCACGGGTTCCTCAATCCGCAAGGACACCACAACGGCGACATGGCGAATTTCACGGTAAAACCGAACGGAACGGCGAAAGCGACAATCAAAAATGCAGACGTCGTGCTGGGCACCGGCAGCGGAGCCAATTCGCTCTTTGCTAACGGCGGCACCTCGCTGATGGTCCACGCCAAGGCCGACGATATGAAGACCGATCCCGCCGGCAACGCCGGCGATCGCATCGCCTGCGGAGTAATTACCAAGTAATCATCGCTAACTACTGTGCCGTCGTGAAGCTCACGTACTTCTTCCCCAGGTAGAGCTTCGCGTTGTCACCGTCGATGACAATCTTTAAGGGTTGCGGCCGCTTCAGGTTGTCGTCCAGGTGAATGTCTGACACTAGCACCTCGTCTCCCGCCACATTGAGGATGTGAAATTTTCCGTCTGCCGTGTAACCCATTCCGTACTCTCCCGGTCCCAACACCGCGCCACCATCGAACCGCAACTTTTTCTCCGTGATGAATAGCCCCGTGTACTTCGCCTTGATGTCCGACGAATATCCCGACGTATCCACCAATCCCGCTATCACGTAGAAATCATCGGGATAGTGAACGGCAGCCGAGTTGCGCAGCTGCGTGGTCGCACTCAGCCCGCGGAAGAAATACGCTTCGGGGACGACCTTCTTCAACCCAGTCTCATCCACAACCGTTGGCTTCGATGGCGCGCTTTGTCCGACCACCGAAACGGCGAATGAGAGGAACAACGCTGCAAGCAGTAGTCTACGAATCATCATGCCACCTAATTGGAAAGACTCCTGGAACCTTCGCGCCTGTTTGTATAGCGACGGCTACGAGTCTACACCCACGATGCGCTACGGAATTGCGGCGGCCCCCTACTTAGACACAACTTCTCAATTTCAACGCCAATTTCGGTGTACCATCAAGCCATCGAGTCTTGTGGGTAACCCGGGTAGCATAAGAGGTTCCGCTGAAGTGAACGTTCTCCTGCTTGCCATGCCCGATTCGTTCGAGCACATGCCTACCATCGCGGTGCGCATGCCGAATGGTGGCCTGGCGTCACTCGCAGGAAATGTCGATCCCTGCCACAATGTCGTGATCGCCGATTTGATTGTCGTCCAAGACCGCGTTCGCGAAGCTGTTCAAGATCTGACGCTCCAGCATGATCCCGACGTGATTGGCCTCTCAGTCATGACCTTCCAGCGCAAAACCGCGTTCAAAATCATTGAACTCGTGCGCTCCCTGAAGCCCGAAGTAAAGGTCGTGGTCGGCGGATACGATCCCAGTCTTGCTCCCGAAGCCTATCAACATGCCGGCAGCGGCGTTGATTTCATCGTTCGAGGCGAGGGCGAGCTGACCTTCCGCGAACTTCTGCGCGGGCTGGAAACCGGGCACGATTTTCGCGGCATAGCGGGCCTGACATTTCGCGAGGGCTGCGGCTGGCGCGAAAATATTCCCCGTCCTGTTCACTCTCTAGAGGGCGGCGAGATTCGCCCGCCCAATCGCAAGGCGCGCGCTCTCGGCGGGTTTCACATGCTCGGACGCCCCATCGACGTGGTCGAAACCTCCCGCGGCTGTACTTTCGACTGCGGCTTCTGCTCGATCATCGAGATGCGGGGTCGCAACTTTCACACCTACTCGTTCGACCGCGTCATCGCTGACATTCGCGACGCTAAGGCAAATGGCGCGCGCGCTATTTTCATCGTCGACGACAACATCACCCTCGACGTCCACCGTTTCGAGGCCCTGTGCCAGGCCATTATCGATGCCGGCTTAAACGACATTGTCTACAGCGTGCAGGCCATGACCTCACCTATTGCCATGCACGGCCAGTCACTCGTGCCGCTCATGCGCATGGCGGGATTCCGCTATGTCTTCCTCGGCATCGAGAACATTCTCGAAGACGACCTGGTCTATTTGAAGGCATCCGCAAAGAACTCGCTGCGTGAACGCGGTCGTCGCGTCGGCAACGCCACCATCCAGGCGATCGACATCCTGCATAAGAACAAGATGTACATCGTCGGGGGCCTCATCGTCGGCAATCCCGATGACACGCTTGAGTCCATCCACGCCAATCTCGAGTTCGCGAAGCAGTACGTGGACTGGCCCTACATCCAGCATCCGACGCCTTATCCCGGCACGCCAATGACAAAGGACTTCCGCGCTCGGAACCTCATCAAAATCGACCGTCTTGAGGAGTACGACGGGACGACCGCCGTAGTAGCCACCGAGCACTTGGCTGCAGAAGAGATCGAATATCACCGGTGGCGCGCCGAGCGCTGGATGAAAGCCGCCCACATCCCCGCTGTCATTGCCAAAGAGCCATGGTTCGTGTTGAAGAACTGGCCCCGCATGCTGGCACACACCTTCCGCGGCAGCACCCTGCGCTCAGCCTTCGGGCTAGAGAGCGACCGCGCAGTTTTCGCCCGCTACAAGGCTTTGCGCGCACAGGAGAGGGTCTATTTGTAAAGTTGGGCTTCCCTTCTTGTAGGGAATTAGTTTGGCGCTTTCGTGATCGCCTCTCGCACTGATGCCAATGGCGCCCGATTATCAAACTTCACCGACCCATCGGTTCTTACAATACCCAATTCCTTCCACAGCGCCGCCAGATCCACCGGACTCGGCTTGTCCCCCATCTCACGGTAAAGATCCATCAGCACGGTCGATCCCGTTGCCTTGTCGCCGACTGCCAGCGCTTTTTCAATCTCCCACTCCTCGTTGATGTTGCCACCCGCCTTGAGAATGCCCCGCAGCGCATCCTGCAATCCCTTTTGGTTGTGCGTCTGCGTGCGAATGCGGACATCGGCCAGGAGGCAGAACATCGCTCCGCCCCAATAGGTACGGCCCCAGGTGTGCGTGTAATCCAGGCCACGGTCGCCGCTTTCCGGCTCACCTTGCGGCATATCGCGCACTACGTCGTGCCACATGCGCTCGGCAGAGAGCTGCCCAGCCTGCACACGCGCAATCGGCTCGACGTAGACCGAAATGCCCTCCTCAATCCAGTGATGCCGTCGCGCCATCGACGGGAATGCTAGGTGGATCATCTCGTGTGTCAGCATCCAGTCGTCGTTGAGCTGGGCAACCGCCGTTTCCTCGCCGACCGAGACTCGAGTATATCCGTCACTATCAGGAAAGGTCGTTCCACTGTGAACGCCGGTTCCGCCGCGTATCCGTACATCGAGCTTCATGTGCGAGACGGGAAACTTGCGGTAATAGGTGCAAACGGCTTCGCCCGCCCGGCGTACCCACGTAATCAGCTCAGGGCGGGAAGTCAAATTACTTTCGCCATCAAAGTTGATGTCGATCGTCGAGCCGCAAATTTTCATGGTTTCAGAGCGTTTCGGCGGAGCTTGTTGACAACTGGCCAAAGGCGCAATCGCAGCTAGCAAGGCCAGCAAGGACGTTTGCTGCACTAATCCGATGAGGGTAGCTCGCCCGGATTGTGCAAGAGAGGAGGCCTTCACATGCGTTTTGATGGACTTGGCGCAAAGTTGCATGGAAACTTAAGATGGCCAGAATCGTTCTTGGTTCGAGAATATTACCTCAGCCGCTAGAGCCGTTTTGTCAAACCCCACAAAGTCTACACAACTGATGCGGTGCTCCACCAAATCGCTCCCATCTCCGCTCGATGAGATAGTCGAGCGCGAACTTCCCCGACCCAAAAATGAGCACCATCAGCGCCGCAA
Source organism: Binatia bacterium (assembly GCA_035638375.1). Taxonomy (GTDB): domain Bacteria; phylum Acidobacteriota; class Terriglobia; order Terriglobales; family Acidobacteriaceae; genus DASRAA01. The sequence continues at coordinate 9,993 of DASRAA010000011.1, forward strand.
ACAGAAAGGTGTACGGATCAGCGTTATAGAACTTGCCGGGATCGGAAAAGATCGACAGCAACGCCTCGCGATCTGCCGTGATGTAGGCCACGATCATATCGCCTGCCAGTAACGGCGCGATGAGCCGGCTGCCCAGCGAAGTACGCGTTTAGGGCGGCGCGGGGATGCCGGGCTAGCGAAGAACTGCACTACTCCTGGCAGCCCGTGCATCTTGCCCCATCCGGTTTG
>DASRAA010000012.1:0-3099 GCA_035638375.1 Binatia bacterium
CGCGACACAGGCACACGTGGTGAGCGCAGTGCTTCGCCAGACTTTGCCTCCTACACTGGCAGGGATAGGGGTGGGCATGGGCGGAGCGCTGGCGCTCGATGCAGTCCTCAAGACGTTGGTTCTTGGTGCCGAACGCTTCGACTTGATGGCATTTGCCGTCCCGTCAGCCATTCTGGCGCTCGTGGCAGTCGTGGCCACTCTCGGTCCGCTTGCAAGGGCACTAGGAGTCGATCCTGTCACGGCACTCCGGACGGAATAGCCTGGATGTTTGTGAGTAACGAGCGAAAGACTACCCCGATTTCAGCGGCGTCTGGCTAGCTGGCTGGTGCTACCGGATGGCTGGGCTGTCCAACTCCCTGGATACCCTTAGCGTTGATCGCGAGTGACCGGGCGCGAGAATGGTTGGGAGTGGTGGATGGTTCTTCGCCCGGGCATTCGCGATAACGACGTTTGAGCTTAGCCGGACCGTATATAGGGGTATTGATCGAATTTCTGGTGGTTGAATGGGGCGTTAGAGGCACAGAGGAATGGATTGGTGTCGCTGCGGCAAGGGTTGGAAAACGTCGGAGGCGATCCAGAGACAAGGTCTAGGTGCGGGATTCCAGCTGAGTGGGCACACTCCAGGTATGGCGCTGGGGAGCGCCGTGAAATGGGCCGTTGATCCTTACTGTGGCAGTAGCGATGCATCACTGATTCACGACGAGTTCACACCGACCGGAATCGAGACGGGCGCGCAGTTTATTGTTCCTGCCGGAATCCATCCCAGTAAGCATAGAGTTCCAACGCCGCAACAGGGACACTTGCGTGCAACGGCATCTTGCTGTCGATCTGTCAATAGCTGCGGCGGCGCGGGCGCATTGAGGAGCACCTCACAAAGTTGGAGAGCGGAACCCCTGTTGCAGTTGGCGAGGAAGCCGAAGTGGCGAATTTTGACGAAGCCAGGTGGCAGGATATGTAGCAGGAACCGCCGCATGAACTCGATGGCATCGAGCGTCATGCGCTTCTGCTTGTTGTGATCGGCCGAGTCTCTCCAGCGGAATGTCACCTGGCCATCGTGCAACTCGATCAGACGCCCGTTAGAGATGGCAACGCGATGGGTATAACGCGCGAGATACTTGAGGACGTGTTCGGGTCCTCCGAACGGAGGTCTGACTTCAACCACCCATCTCGGTCGACGCAGTTCGCAAAGGAAACGATCGAAAGCCTCCGGCCGTTTGAGCGATTGGAGTTGGCCTAATAGCCGGAGCTTTTTGCGGCGAAAAGCGGTGGCGAGCAACGCCAGAAACTTCCCGCGGAACTTGCGCCTGAGCACTTCAGCAGGCAGGAAGAATCGTTTGCGGCACCGAATCCATCGCGAGTGATCCGCAGACAGGCCACCGGCTGGAACCAGGCAGTGCAGGTGCGGATGATGCAGCATCTTCTGACTCCAGGTATGCAGTACGGCCAGAAAGCCGAGTTGTGCTCCGAGCAAGCGCGGGTCTCGAGCAATCCCGAGCAGAGTTTCCGAAACACTGCGAAACAGGATGGAGTAGATCAGCTTGGGATTCTGGAGCACTAGTGGAGAGAGTCGTCCCGGAAGCGTGAACACGACATGGCTGTAAGGAACGGGCAGAAGTTCCTTTGCCGTTCTGGCCAGCCAATTATCACGCGCGGTGGATTGACACTTTGGACAGTGCCTATTGCGGCACGAGTTGAACCGAATGTTCTGATAGAAACATTGGTCACACTGTTCGATTCGCGCGCCGAGGGCGGCGGTTTTGCATGCGCAGATGTCCCGGAACGCCTTACGCTGTTGGGGTGAGAGGGTATCGCCCCAACGAGCAAGGAACTCCTGTTCGTGCTGTCGAAAGACATCGGCGACTTCCAGCCGATGTTCCATCAGCGCTGCCGGCCGTTATCCTCGGAATGGTCGATGGACTTCAGTTGCAGCGTGTCGAAGGGGCTGCGGAGAGCCTGCAGCCGTTGCAGGGACACGCGAAGATACTTTGCGGTGGTCCGGATATCGGTATGCCCAAGCAGCGCCTGGATGGTACGTAGATCGGCGCCGCCATCGAGCATGTGAGTGGCGCAGGCATGCCGGAACAGGTGCGGATAAACCCTGCGAGGAATACCGGCTCGCTTTCCGGCATTGCGGCACAGATTACGAATCGAAGCCAGATCGAGCGGTTGATCCTGACGCTGTTTGGAAGGGAATAACCAATCGGTCGGCCTGCGCCACCGAAAATAGACGCGTAAGCGCTCCCGCAGCACTGGGGACAGAGCGATGTCCCGTGGCACTCCACCCTTGCCTTCGCGCACATGCACCACCATCCGCTTACCGTCGATGTCGCTCACTTTCAGATGCCGTAGTTCGTTTGCGCGCAAGCCTGTGGCATAAAGCGTAGCGATGATGGTCCAGTGCTTCAGGTTGTGGGTGTGATCGAGAATACTTGTGATCTCATCAGGGCTCAGGATACCGGGCAGTGTGGGCCGGCGTTTGGGGCAGGCGATCTCGGCGTCGAACCATTTCTGTTTCAGTACGGCTGCGTAGAGAAACTTCAACGCAGCGCGATTTACCATCACGGTACTTGCGACCACCTTCGTCTCACGGAGCAGATGAAGCAGGTACTCGCGAACTTGCTCCAGTCCCAGCCTGTCTGGGGACTGATCAAAGTGCCGCGCAAAGCGCTCGACGACGCGCAAGTAGGTATCAGCTGTAACAGGGGAGAGGTTGCGCAGTTGCAACTCCTCCATCATTCGTTTGCGTAGTGGGGTCATCCCAACGAACTCCTTTCGTCCGTTGGTTTACCCTTTCTGCTATCCCCACTGCTCGGGCGCGCGCCTGCCGCTTGCGGCTAAGTTCAAACGCGCTTCTCGCCTACTGGCCTTACGACGGCTTGAAGTGGTAGCGGGCCCAAAAATTGGATTATGATTCGTCTTCGAGCTTGGCTTTAGAAGCAGTACCGGCCGACGTGGATAGAGGGCGCCTCGCGAGGACTGCCCGGGAAACGATGATAATACAGCCGATCTAGAATTCTACCTTCAGGCTGAACTGCAGAATTCGCGGATCACCGTCGGTATCGCTGATTTGCCCGAAGGTATCGTGGCCGATGACGTTAT
>DASRAA010000013.1:0-38030 GCA_035638375.1 Binatia bacterium
CGCGAAGCAGGACAAGCAATATCAGAAGGAGCAGCAGAAGCTAGAGGCACAGCAACAAAAAGACCATCAGCAACTGGAGCAACAGCAGGCGAAAGAGCATCAACAAGCTACCAAACAGCAAGCGAGCGAGGCTCAAACGCAGCAAATGGAGCAGCGACACCAGCAACAAACCCAGCAGATGGAGGCGCGACACAATCAGCAAATTCAACAGATGCAACAGCGGGAGGCGCCCTCAGTGGCACATAACCCGCCGAGGCCACAACAGCCTCCCCCAAAGTAGCGAACACTGCTGCTCAGAAAAACAAAAGTCCGCGGATGCGGTAACGATCCGCGGACTTTTTTGAAAAGGGGACCCGCCCCAGTCCTGGCACCCAGGTTCGGAAAATTGTGTAAGATGAGTCACCCTGCTTCTGTGTGGCTGCTTCCGTGGTGCACCAATTCACTGGTGAGTTTCTAGTCGTTAATTATCTGCGGGAGGAAACATGTATCGGCGCTCAGTATGCAAGATGGTGATGTTCACGATTATTCTCGTGACGGCCATTCGCATGATCGCGCAGCATGATCATCCAGCGCCTGAGAAGCTTGGTACTGTCGATTTCCCCACCACTTGCTCACCCAAGGTGCAGGCCCAGTTCAATCGCGCAGTGGCCCTGCTTCACTCCTTTGCCTATAGCGAGTCGGAAAAAGGATTTCAGGAGGTACTGGCGCTCGAGCCGAACTGTGCAATGGCGCACTGGGGTATTGCGATGTCGTACTATCACCAACTGTGGGAGCCGCCACTCGATGACAGCTACGCGAAAGGTGCGGCGGAGTTGGCGCAAGTATCGAAGTCACCGCCAAAGTCGGAGCGCGAATTGCAATACGTCGCGGCCCTGAACGCGGTCTACTCGAACGCTGACCAGCAATCGTTGCGAGAACGGATGGTGATTTACGAACGCAAGATGTCGGAAGTGGCAAAAGCGAATCCACACGATACCGAAGCGCAGGTCTTTTATGCTCTGGCGCTATTGTCGACAGCTCCGCCGACGGATAAGACCCATGCCAATCAGAAAAAAGCGGTAGCGCTGCTGGAACCACTCTACGCCTCAAACCCCGAGCATCCAGGGATAGTGCACTACATGATCCATGCATACGACAACGCGGAGATGGCTTCGCAGGGAGTGAAAGCAGCGCGTGAGTATTCGAAGATTGCGCCGTCGGTGCCACATGCGCTGCACATGCCATCACATATTTTCACGCGATTAGGCATGTGGAATGAAAGCGTCGCTTCGAACCAAGCGGCCCGGCAAGCCGCTCGTGAGCATGACGATGTTGATGAGGAGTTGCATGCGATGGACTATCTCACGTATGCATACCTCCAGCTTGGACGTAGCGAGGATGCCGCTGCAGTGGTTGCCGACTTAAACAAGATGAGTGGACTGCAGGGGCTGAACTTCAAAGTGGGATACGCGGCAACCGCGATGCCTGTGCGACTTGCTGTCGAAAGGCGCAAATGGGCGGATGCCGCTGCAAGCGAGGCTTCGACGAACGCGCCGCCCGAGGTGGCTGCGGTGGTAGTGTGGGCGAGAGCGATTGGGCTGGCACGGCTGGGGCGTTTGGACGACGCGACGGCGGAAGTAAAGCAATTGACGGCAGCAGAAGTCCGCTTGCGCAACGGTGGCAACAAGTATTGGGCTGATCAGGTGGCAATTCAGATTGCGGAAGCGAATGCGTGGATCGAAATGGCAAGAGGAAATGTTACATCCGCGAGGAAGCAGCTGAGTGAGGCGGCCGATCTCGAGGACTCGATCGAAAAGCTGCCGCTAACACCTGGACCGATCGTTCCGGCGAGAGAACAATATGCAGATTTGTTGCTTGAATTGAAGCAGCCAAACGAGGCACTGAGTCAATTCGAACCGTCGCTGCAGCAATCCCCGGGGCGACGGAATGCCTTAGTAGGAGCAAGCAGGGCGGCCGAACTCAGCAAGAATCAGGAGAAATCAGAGTTCTACGAGGCGGAGCTGAAGAAACTGCCCGAACGCTGAACTCACCCTAACGGAATAAGGACACGGTGGAAGCCCTGCCCTTTCGTACTGCTATCAGCGCGGAATTCCACCCCCGTGTATTCCAGCCGCGAATCCGCCCGACCCGCCATGGAAGCTGGGACCCATCACTCCAAATCCGGGACCTGGGGCTGGTCTTGCTAGGCTCGGGCGAACTGGTGCCATTCTCGGCGGGGGAGCTGCCCCTCGATAGGCGGGAACGGCTACGCGGCCGTGACTGTATCCGTGAGGCCAGTAATACCGGTATGGGTAATACGGCGCATAGCCTACCCATAGAGGCGAGTAGAAGCCCCATCCAAATGGGCTATAGAAGATGCCGTCGGCAGGAATCCACGTGTAAGCCCAGAACGCAGCGTCCCAGTACCATCCCGGACCATACCAACCCGGTCCGCCAGCATAGTATTGGCGCGCTACATCGACATTCGCCCCAGCAAGGTACTGCGAACGGAGGCTGCTGAAGCGATAAAGATCGCTCGCCTCCAACGCATCTTTGTCGAACTTCACCGTCTTCAGTTTGCCAGACTGATTCAGATCGACTTCGTGCCCACCTTTGAGCTTGACGTTCTGGTCATTGTCCTCGACCTGAGCCTCGCCTTTCACCACCAGCACGTTTGCGCGGTCAGCATCGAAGGCGTACAGACCGTCCCTGCCAAGCTCGGTGGTGGCGCCATCTTCGCCGATGCGAAGCTGGTTATAGGGATGAATCTCTGCTACTTCAACTGTGGCTTGTCCCTTTACCAGGTTGGCTTGCGTATTCGTCAGATTCGCCGAGACCATCTCCACCGTGCTGTTATCGCCGACGCGCAAAAATACGCCCGGCGTGAGCAGAATCTCTGCCTTGCCATTTCCCGTGGCGAGAGACTGTCCGGGTTGGAGCTCGGCCGAGCCGATTGATTTCGAATCGAGCGGTTGATCCGCTAAAGTGACTTGTCCTTCGACGTAGTTGATACTTCCTGGAATCGCTGTGCCTACGCCCCACGCGGGCGCAGAAAGAACGCTTGCCAGGAAGAAAGCTGCGGAGGCCTTCAAACCCAGCAATTTCATGATGTTTACCTCTAAAACTACTTCCTATCTTTCTCTTTCTGTTCAATTCAATTAGATGCGCGAAGAACGAAATCGACACGACGGCAGTAGTAACGCTCGGTCGTAGCAGAGCCTTCACCACAGAGGCACAGAGTCTGCGGAGAAGAACTAAATCAAAATTCCTTCTGTCTCTGGGCCAGCCGTGGTGAAGATCGCAAAAGGCAAACCGCGAAAGGCACAAGTGAACCGCGTGGAGTGAACCCTCTTGGCGCGAGTGCCCCGTCTTCTCAACTTGGCAAGCCCAGCTTCTTCTTTGCCAGCGGCCGCGCGAAGGCATTGGTCGGGTTATGGAAGTTGATCGTCATAACCTGGCGGTAGAGCTTCATTGCCTCGTCCCTGTTCCCGCTCTTCTCATAAGCCTGGGCGAGCAGAACTAAGATGAATGGATCGTTCTGGTCTGCCTTCCGTAGCTCGTCAATGGCAGCCTGATAGTTACCGTTGTAGTAGTCGACATATCCGGCGAGGTATGGGTAGAAGCGCTGCTGCTCGGGCGGGAGCATGCCCTTGTCGAGAGTGGTCTTGGCAAACTTGACGTCCTCGTCGGCTTCAACTTTCTGGCCATTTCGCGCGGCGATGCGGGCCTTCGCGCTTTGGTATCGGAATTCCGCGAGGTCCTTGTCGGCATCTGAAAGATTCGGCGCGTGCATAGCGGTGGTGTAGCCGGTCTGGTACCACTTGGCGGCTCCGTGAGTGTCGCCACATTCGAGAGCGATGCGCGCCAGTTCATTGGCAGTGGCCGCGGCATCGAGAGGCTTCGCAGCCTGCATTTGGGCCTCGTAAACCTGCTGCTCGTTATCGGTAACGAGCGGCAGATCGCAAGAGAATGCGAAGGAAATGGCGAGTGTCCGCAGCGCCTGAAGGTGGCGATCAGGCGGAGCGACTTCCAACGCTTTTTGCAAGTAGGTGTGCGCCTTTGTGTAGTCTCCTTTGAGATCGAGCACGATGCCGGCGTTGAGGTTGGCCTCGTAGCTGTTGGGATCAGTGGCCAATATTTGCGTGAGGGTAGCGAGAGCTTCGTCCTGCTTGCCTTCGCTGTTGAGCTGCTGCGCCCGCTTGATCTGCGGATTTACGGGCGGTTGCGCAGTAGCAGGCGCCGCCGGACTTTGAGCGAGAAGCGCGCTAGCGCACAACAAGATCAGGAGCACGACAGTAGTTTTCATGGCGGTGGGATTATGACACAGCCATGCAAAGCGCGCACTCGCCCTGGCGTTGCGCTTCACTACAAGGCAACAGCAAAGGTTACGGCTTCGGCTTGCTGGTTGCTGCACCGGTCTTTGGCGCAGCTTTTGCCGCAGTTTTCTTGGCCGTCGGTTTGGGATGCGCATCTTCGTCGATCTGATGTGCCACAGTGTCAGACTCGGCGACAAACGTCGCCAGCACCGCATCCACAGCAAACTGGCTGGCGTCAGCAGCAAGGGACATATCTTTGAAGTCGGGAGAAGCACTACCGACTTTGTAAAGGGTCACGCTGGTGACAGCCTGATACTTGGCGGGATCCAGCATTACGCCTTTGGGTAGTGATGACGGCGGAAGCCCACCGGTATTTGCATCTTTCACCGCGGTCGGAACCGTGTACACAATGTAATCGCATTGCTTGGTGCGCGCTTCGCTTTCGACGTCGGCATGCGGGGACTGAGCGTCGAGCGGCACCACTTCGAGCTTATTGCGTTCCAGCTCGCTGATCAGGTTGAGACGCAGGTTGTCGGTGGGCAACGACTGCCCCGTCATGTCTTTAATCTTCACCACTCCGATGCGAATAGCGCCAGCCGCCTTGACCGGTACGGGCGTTGGCGCGGGTGGCGCGGACGCAGGTGGTGCAGGCGCGGCACCGGGATGGGCAGCAGGGTCCGGAGCGGAGGCCGTGGCGGCGGCATTCGATGCGGCACCGGCCATGGCCGACATATCCATCACGCGGCAGCCAGGCGGCATCTCAAACAGCGGTGCCTCCAGTGTGGTGTTGGAAACGGCGACGACCTCCGTGCTCATGGTGAAGGTTCCGTGCTCGGAGGTCATAGTTGTGGTTTGCTTCATTGGGAAGCCGAGCTCTGTCGCGCTGCCACTGCCTTTCACGACAACGCGATCCATGCAGCCAGGTTTTGCGCCAGGTCCGCCGCAGGCCATGGCGCGATAGTCTTCGCTGGCGCAGGAGAAGTTAGCCGACAGGTCTGCGTACCAACCGTCGACTTCCATCTTCATGTGCGACTGATTACAGGCATCGGGGCTCGACTCCATGATCATCGAAGACTTAATGTGGCGGGCTTTGTAGCCGAACATGTCCTGGCGCTCGCCCGTGTCGGTAGAGGTGCGGGTGATGGTAATCACGCCACCCTTGCGTGGAGCGGCCGGTTCGCCTCCTGCCATTCCGCGGGTGATATCGCGCATGCCGGGAGCCGTTGGGCAGGCCGTCTCGCCTCCAGCCATCGACATCACCATGCACTGATCGCCCATAACGGTGACAATCCGCTTCTGGTCGCATTGTGTGATGGTGGCCGAACCAGTGCGCCCCCCATAGGACATCTCCCGGCGTTCACGAGCGCCTTTGATATACACCGTGCTTTCCATGGTGTGTCCCTGGACGGTAGTGCGGGTGGTGAGCTTAAGATCGGCGAACGCGAAATTTGCGCTGCAAACAAGAGCAGAAAGCATGCAGAACGAAAGGCGCTTCAAAAGGTCCCTCCTCGGGAAGAACGCAGCAACACCGCGATAATACGACGTTGCGGCGAAGGACAAAATCAAAATGAGGCCCCCGCGGGGCAGCCTATGCCCAATTCGGTCCACGGGCTCAACGATGGCCCAGGAAGGCCTCGAGCTTCTCCATCTCACGATGGGCCACGTCGATGTAGTGGCGGGCGCGCTCGGTGTCGCCAGAATTCACAGCTTGGGCGGCCTTGTCCAGATCATTTCGCATATTGCTACGGGCTGCCACCATATCGCCCCGCAGACCCAGGCCGCTGCTGTGCAACTGTTGCTCCAATGTTCCCAGGCTGCTTTCCACCGTGGCGGCGCGGCCCTGGAGCTGATCGAGCTCTGTCTCCAGGGCATCCAGCAAATGTTTCTGTTCCAGCGCCGCCTGTTGCTGCGCCTGAAGATCAGCCTCTGAAGGTGCGGGTGGAAGATTGTCAGCGGTCGGCCGTGCGGAAGGCGCCCGCTTGCTGAGCGCCGTCGGAGTTGCGGCCTGAAGCGTCTCGGCAGGCGCGGGCGGTGGCGGAGTTGTGGGGTTGTCGGGCGGCGCAGGAGTGGTTGCCGCCGATGCCGTCACAGTGGGGGCGGAGGCGGTCGTGGCCGCCGTGGTAGCTTTTGCCTCCGGAGCCGGTGGAGTCGCAGTTTGTTCGCGCAGCCGCTGCTGATGCGACTTGTAAACTGCATCGCCGGCGAGGAACGCTGCCACCAACACCACGCCGACAACGAGGAGCAGGCTTCGATTGATAGGCGATGCGGAGCCGGTCGAATTGGGGACGCTAAAGCCGGGATCAGCGCGCGGGGGAGTCATAGCCGCCACTGCGATGGTAGGAGCTACGCTGGCGACAGGTTGCGACGCCTGCGTCGCCTCGGTAATTTGCGACAACGCCCGGCGAAATTCGTCCGCTGACTGGAATCGTTCGGCAGGATTCTTCGCGAGGGCCTTCATGATGATCTCGTTCAGTCCCTTGGGTAGCCCGGCCACAATGTCAGCAGGCTGACGCGGCATTTCCTTGACCTGCGCCTGCATGATGGCGAAGCTGCTAGTTGCGCTGAACATGCGTTGATGGGTCACCATCTGGTACAACGACACGCCGACTGAGTACAGATCGGACCGCTCGTCTGTGGGTTGGGATTGGACTTGCTCAGGCGAGGCAAAGTCGAGGGAACCAAGCGTTGCCCCCGTCACAGTCAATCCAACTTCGTCGGCTGAGCGCGCAAGGCCGAAGTCCATCAGCTTCACCACGCCTTGTGGGGTGAGCATCAGGTTGCCGGGCTTGATGTCGCGATGAATCACGTGACGGGCGTGAGCGTAGCTCAATGCAGAAAGCACCTGTTCGATGTAGGTCAGTGCGTCAGCGATTGCAATGCGGCCTTGTTGAAGGCGGTCGGCCAGCGAGACGCCCTCGACATACTCCATGATCATGACGAACTGATCGCCGGCGGTGAAGGCGGTGCGCAGGGCCGCAATGTTGGGATGGTCGAGGGCGGCGAGGGTCTTGATCTCGCGCATGAAGCGCGTGACAAACTCGCTACGTCCCGCGAGGTCTGGAAGAATAACCTTCATCGCCTCGATACGATCCGACAGCACATTACGCGCCAGGTACACTTTGCCCATGCCACCATGGCCTAACTCGCGAATGATCTCGTAATCGCCGATACGTTCTGGGACGTTGTCGCTCATGCGAGGGACCTCCTGCTGACCTAAAACGCTGGGGGAAGGAAGAATAGTCGCATGGAGCATACACCGAAAATCAACACGAAGCGATTGATGCCAGAACCACTGGAGCCTTGCCTGGTAGGTTTGACAGCCCGTCCGCAATTTTCTAACCTTGCTGAATTACAGTAAGGTTTGGGGTCGGGGAATGTCGCAGAATAATAATGAAATGAAAAATTCGGATCGCGAGCTGGGGATGTCACGCAACATTACCCGGCGCGATTTCCTGAATGGTGTCAGCGTCGGCATTGGCGGCGCAATTTTAGCTTCAAAGACGGTGCTGCTGGCGACGCTCGAAGGCGCGACGCTGGACCACGAAACGGTTTCGCAGGCAAGCAAGAGTTACTATCCTCCCGCGCTAACCGGAATGCGGGGCAGCTACGATGCGACCTACAAGTACGCGCACATGCTGCGTGACGACGCCTTCTGGGACAGCGCGCCTAAGCCGGCTGAGCTCAACGAACGCTACGACCTGGTGGTTGTGGGGGGCGGCATCAGCGGCCTTGCGGCCGCCTATTTTTACAGGCAGAAGGCTGGCAGCAAGGCACGCGTCCTTATCCTCGACAACCACGACGATTTTGGCGGACACGCAAAGCGCAACGAGTTCACCGTCGCCGGCCGCATGGTGCTGAGTAATGGTGGAACACAATCGATTGAGAGCCCCGGCTCATACAGCACCGTGGCCAAAGGTCTGCTGAAGAACCTCGGGATCGACACTTCGGCCTTTTACAAGGCCTACGATCGAAAGCTGTATTCGAATCTCGGCACCGCTTTTTTCTTTAACAAGGAGACCTTCGGAACAGACCGGATTGTCACCGGCATGAACAAGACGCCATGGCCGGAATTTCTTGCGCAAGCTCCTCTGAGTGATGGGGTGCGACGCGATATCGCACGTGTGTATACCGAGAAAATCGATTACCTGGCTGGCATGACGCGCGAGGAGAAACGCGCCAAGCTGAGCACGATCAGCTATGCGGATTTTCTGACGAAGTATTGCAAAGTCACTCCAGAAGCGCTGCCGTTCTTCCAGACATTTCCGCACGATCTGTTCGGAGTGGGTATCGATGCCGTTTCCGCTCTAGATTGCTTCGGGGCCGGAGATGATTACGAAGCTGTGCGCTATCCAGGTTTTGAGGGCCTGGATCTAGGCCTCGAGCACCGAGAAGAGCCGTACATTTTTCATTTTCCTGATGGCAATGCATCTATTGCGCGGCTGCTGGTGCGCTCGCTGATCCCCGCTGCGATGCCGGGGCACGACATGTTCGATGTGGTGACGGCGCGCGCCGATTACGGTCAGCTGGACCATGCCGACTCGCCGGTGCGCATCCGGCTCAATGGCACGGTGGTTAAAGTGAAGCACGACGGACCGCCTGAGTCGGCAAAACAGGTCCACGTGCTGTACATGCGCGACGGCAAGCTTCAAGGTGTTTGTGCCGGACACGTGGTGCTGGCCTGCTACAACATGATGATTCCGTATCTGTGTCCGGACCTGCCGCTGAAACAGCAGGAGGCGCTGAAATATGGGGTCAAGGTCCCGCTGGTCTACACGCATGTGGCAATTCAAAACTGGGAGCCGTTTACGAAGCTAGGCATGCACGACATTGTTTCGCCTGGCAGCTATCACACCTACACTTCGCTGGATTTTCCGGTGAGCCTTGGCGCATACGAGTTTCCTAGCAAACCCAGCGAGCCGGCGGTGCTTTTTATGCTACGAACGCCTTGTAAGCCCGGTTTGCCACCGCGAGATCAGTACCGCTTTGGACACATGGAGCTTTACACCACTCCATACGAGACCTTCGAGCGCAACATTCGCGATCAATTGGGGCGCATGCTGGGTGACCAGGGATTCGACCCGGCGCGGGACATTGCCGCGATCATGGTGAACCGCTGGTCTCACGGCTACGCGTACGAATACACCACATTGTGGGACCCGAATTTCGCGCCAAACGAGCGGCCGTGCGTGATTGGCCGCCAACCCTTTGGACGGATCAGGATCGCAAACTCCGATGCCGGTGCAATGGCCTACACCGATATGGCCATCGATCAAGCATGGCGGGCGATAGGAGAAATCTACGCTTAGTTAGTTGATCGCAGCAGCATGACGATAGGCCATTACGCTGGTTATCAAGAAGTTGCCAGCATCCGCGCTGAGTATTCTCGCGAATACTTTATATTTCCAGCTTTTTTCCCTTACGAACATTACCGCTGCCAACAGAGGTGATCGCCCGATTCATCCTGGGTGGTCGCGAAACTACCATGACCATAAGACACAGCGGCAAAAGAGGAGGGGTGCTATGTTTCAGAGGTTTGGTAAGACCCTGAGAATTTCCCTCGCGCTCGCTTCGATCGCAGTCCTGTTGGCGGCGCTTCCCGGGGCACTTACAGCGCAGAATTATCAAGATCCTCCGGGGCGTGTTGCACGAATTCGATACGTGCAAGGTTCAGTGTCGTTCCAACCGGCAGGGACATCGGATTGGGTCCCTGCTGTCACCAATCGACCTGTAACCATCGGCGATCAACTGTGGGTCGACGCGAATTCGCGGGCCGAGCTTGATTTGGGGTCAGCCGTGATGCGAATTGGGCAGAACACCGGAATGTCATTCCTGAATCTCGACGATCGGACAGTGCAGATACAGCTCACTCAGGGAGAACTGAATCTGCGTGTCCGCAGGCTGAACACGGCTTTCGAAGTGGATACACCGAACGAGGCGTTTTCGGTCTTTCAACCCGGCTCGTATAAGGTACAGGCTGGCCAAGACGGAAATTCGTCCATGGTGATGGTGCGGCAGGGACAAGGTCAGGTGACCGGGGCTGGACAGGTTTATACGCTCGATGCCGGACAGGCGGGTTCCTTCGCTGGAGATGGTACGAACTCACTGATCGGACAGGTAACAGACCTAGGTAGTCCCGACGATTTCGATCGGTGGGCGCAATCGCGCGACTACCAATACGATCGATCGATCTCGGCGCGCTACGTTTCGCCCGACATGGTTGGCTATGAAGACCTGGATAACCACGGAAGCTGGGCTTACGATCCCACTTACGGCAACGTCTGGTATCCCGGTTCAGTTCCTGCGGGATGGGCGCCTTATCGGTACGGACATTGGGCGTGGATTTCGCCTTGGGGCTGGACGTGGGTGGACGACGCACCATGGGGCTATGCTCCGTTCCACTATGGCCGTTGGGCCTACATGCGTAACCGTTGGGGATGGGTGCCCGGACCGATGCAGGCCGAGCCGGTCTACGCTCCGGCATTGGTCGCGTTCATCGGCGGATCGGGTTTTGGAATTTCGATCAGTGCCGGCGGAGGTTACGGTCCTGGCGGTGGCGACGTGGGCTGGTTCCCGCTGGGGCCACGCGAGGTGTACGTCCCCAGCTACTACGCCACTCCGCAGTACGTAGAGCGTGTGAACACCAGCAATACTGTCGTATCAACGACGACAGTGACCAACGTCTATAACAGCGTAGTTAACAACAACTATAACCAGGTCACCAACGTTACGTACGTAAATCGGACCGCTCCGAATGCTGTCACGGTTGTGCCCCAGGCAGTTGTCAGGAGCGCGGAGCCAGTTGACCGAGCTGTGATAAGGGTCGATCCGCAACGCGTTGCTTCCGCTCCGGTCGCTCCAAGGCCACAAGTGGTTCCGACACAGGCGAGCGTACTAGGAACACCGAGTCCGGGGGCCACTCGTATGGCCCGACCGCCGGCTCCGGTAATGGAGCGAAAAGTTGTAGCCAAGACGCCGCCGCCTCCGCCGCCGGTGCCGTTTGCGAAACAGGAACCTGCTTTGGCAAAACAGGCAGGTCGGCCGCTGCCGCCACAACAGGTCCAGGCGCTGCGTCCACCAACGGCCGCCGAGACCCATCCGCAGGTGAAGCTTGCGCCTCCTGCGAAACCGGCCACCTTAGCTCGGGCTCCAGCTAATCCCGAGAGACAGCCGGCACCGAATGCTCCTGCTCAGCCGCAGGCTGCACCGCCGCAGGCGCAGCAGAAAGCTGCTCAGCAACAGGCTGCACAGCGGCAGGCAGCGGAGAAAGCCGGTCAGCAGCAAGCCCAGCAACCAGCGGCCCAGCAACAGGCGCAACAGAAAGCACAGGCCGCCCAGCAACAGGCAGCGGAGAAGGCCCGTCAGCAGCAAGCACAACAACAAACGGCCCAGCAACCAGCACAACAGAAAGCAGCCCAGCAACAGGCGCAGCAGCAAGCTCAACAACAAGCGGCGGAGCGGGCGCGTCAGGCCCAGGCCCAGCAGCAGTCTGCTCAACAGGCTGCTGAGAGAGCACGTCAGCAACAGGAGGCAGAGCAGCTAGCTGCGCAACAAGCGGCAGAGCGGGCACATCTGGCGCAGGCCCAGCAGCAGGCTGCACAACAAGCCGCTGAGAAAGCTGGTCAGCAGCAGCAGGCCCAACAGCAGGCCGCTCAACAGCAGGCCGCGCAACAAGCGGCTGAACGAGCGCGTCAGGCCAATGCACAGCAGCAGTCGGCTCAACAGGCTGCAGAGCGAGCCCGCCAGCAGCAGCAGGCCCAGCAGCTAGCCGCGCAACAAGCGGCAGAGAGGGCGCGTCAGGCGCAGGCGCAACAGCAAGCGGCGCAACAGGCGCAGAACCGTTCGCCGGCGAATCAACAGCAGCGACCGCCTAATGCACAACCAGCTCCTCAGCAACGGCCTCAACAGGGACAACCGCCTCAGGCAAAGCCAAATCGGCCTCAGACGCCGGAAGAAAAGGCTCGTGAGGAGCAGCAGAAGAAAGAACAGAAGCCGCCACCAGAGTAGGTGTGTAGGAACTGGAGAAATCGGCTCAGCCTGGATCATCGTGGCTACCTTAGGCACCCCTAGGTAGCCACTCGCTTTCAGGGCAGCTTCAGCGGGTCACCGGTGTAGCCACGGCAAGCGTCAGTTCCTCTCGATGAGGGGCCAATGCGATTTGCGTTGAGGACTTCTGCTGCTCGCTCTTGGTCTTGGCGCCGAAGCCGAGTGTTGCGGTCCAGAGAGCGGCAGTAGCAGTCCAATACATGGCATCCGCTTTGGCCGTGATGCAATATACCAGAATGCCGCCGATGGTCATTAACAGCGCGGAGAAAACTGCCGCCAAGCCGTTCACCAGGTACACCAGGCGGGTGGAGGACGGGCCTGTTCCTCGGGTGGCGGAAATCAGCTGGGTGAAAATCTCCATTGCTCTACCTCCCACTCGAATTTGGTGTCGAGTCTCAATCTGATCCTGGCGGTCGAGCAGCCACGGATGTTTAGCTTGTAGCAATTGGCGTGCCGCGGTGACGCGCGAGAACAGAGCCCGCAAACCCTCACAATATCGATTTTGGGAAATGAGCCTGGGAAGGCCGCAGAATGCCGCACCCGGTTACGGCTATCCGATCGGTTTGGCCTGCTATCGGAGTGGTGAGTTGCGCTCTTGCAGGTATGATGGTGCGAAACACCCCGGCGGTAATTGAGGAGAGCTTCATGTACTGCAACCATTGCGGCAAGCCGAATCCCGATGATGCACGTTTATGTGCCTATTGCGGCGCTTCTCTGGCGGGAGGTCTACCCGAGCGCCGATTGGTGCGTCCGGTAAGAGACCGCAAGATTGCCGGAGTCTGCGCCGGCGTCGCGCAATATTACGGCTGGAATGTCACCGCCATCCGGCTGATTTGGCTGTTGCTCTTTCTATTTGCGGGAACCGGCGGATTGCTGTACCTCATTCTGTGGATCGTGATTCCAAACGAGGGACAGTGAAGCCGCAGTGCCGCTGCTGGCGATATGGCAACTGGTAAGAGTCTGCATTCGAGGCGGCCCGGTTATTTTCAGGTTCGGGAATTATGATTCTGCAGCGATGCAAGTCCGGACATCTAGGTTTGGTGCTGCTCGCGGCGGTTCTCGCTGCAGCACAAACTCCAGCAACCACCTCCTCCCCGCCTCAACGCAAGACGAGCACTCCTTACGCT
This sequence comes from Binatia bacterium, assembly GCA_035638375.1. Classification (GTDB taxonomy): domain Bacteria; phylum Acidobacteriota; class Terriglobia; order Terriglobales; family Acidobacteriaceae; genus DASRAA01. The sequence continues at coordinate 13,466 of DASRAA010000013.1, forward strand.
GGCGATCTTTCTATCTTCGATTATCCCGGCCGAGCGCAGAAACTGCACATCGATCAGGTCATGGATCTGCTGGGTATCGCAGCTGATAAGAACGTGGCTGATATCGGTGCTGGTTCAGGATGGTTCACAGTGATAGCGGCGAAACGGGTTACCCCTGCGGGCAAAGTCTTCGCGGTGGACATCAATCCCGAGGCAATCGCCTATATCAACAAACGCGCACAAACAGCTGGACTGTCAAACATCACCACAATTTCGGGAGCGGCGGACAATCCCAACCTGCCGGCGGCGAGTGTTGATGCGGTCCTGCTGTTGAAGACCTACCACGAGGTGGCGAAGCCGGTTGACCTGATGCGAAATCTGCATGCTTCACTGCGACCGGGCGCGCACGTCGGAATCATTGATCGCAACGGCAACGGAGAAAACCATGGTGTCTCACCGAAGGTGGTCATCAGCGAGATGGAGACGGCGGGATATCGGCTGACCAGCGAACACGATGACCTCGTGAAAGACGACAAGATGGATTATTTCCTTATCTTCGTCGCTAAATAAATCACCGAGTCTCAGCTGATTGCATTTGCGGAGTAAAGCCAACCCGGCCTTCGCGAATGAGTCGAGAAAACTCCGGGCTGTTGTCAGCGGCGCGGGCGGCTGCGTTGATATGCGCCTGGGCTTTGAGCGCCGGCAAGGAGAGTCCGCCGGTCACCAGGCTGTCGTGTTCGTACATCATCTCGTCCATCTTGCCATTGAGTAGAATGCGCCAGTCGAAGCGCGCCGGCTTACCCTGCGCTTTAGCAGCCGAAAGCGCGATGTTGGTGGTGCAGTTGTTGGTGAGCGCGTTGTACCACTCAGGCTGACGGTGTAATTGGTTGATGCGGTCGAGATACTCCTGGAACACGTCACGGGCCAGCGCAGGTGAAGCCGTCGTACGAAACACGTACACCTCTTCGTCCTTGCGGAAGTTGGTGCGCAGGCGGACCACATCGCGCTCGTCGCTGACGATGTAGATCAGCGTGAACTGTCGAAAAAAGCCGCGAATTGCCGAGTAGCTTTGCCCGACGACGTCGCGGGTTTCGATGGACATCGGCACGTGCCCCTGCTCGCCAAAATCGAAGCTGACGATGGGGTGGGCGATCAGGGTCGGACCCCACCAGGTGATGAAGATGTCCGCGCCGCGCAGCCTGGAGAGGTGGAACGTGCGCGTTTCCCAGTGGCAGGTGTAGTCGTTTTCCGTGCGGTAGTCACAGTTGCGCACGTTGTGAATTGTGACCTCGTCACCCTGGGTTTCCGACCAGGCAGTTTCGGCATCGTGAGGCTGCCAGTCGCGATTTTGCGACGGCCTCAGCGAAAGCCACCCGCCGACGACAAGGGCAAATCCCGCCAGCGCGACCACAATTCCTGCGTGGTAGCTTCGTAGCAGAAAGAGAGCTGCAAGCACAACCAGCAGGTAGACGATTGCGACCGGGAGACGAAGGGCAGTGATTGGTGAGTCAAAGAAGATGGCTGCCGCCGCCCAGAGAGTTACCAGAACTGCGACCAGGTATGCGATGAGCACAAGCGCACGGCGGAGCCAGAGCAACGGGCTGCGACCTTTCAGAAGGATATGGTTCGGTGCAAATCCTGGAGAGTATTAAATCAGAATGCACAAAAGACCAGAGGAAAGGCTGTTGTCACGGCAACAGCTCGCGGGCCGAGAGAGCTTACCTCGCCCTGGATTTGGCTTTGCCGGAAAAAGCGGCAAGTCCTATCAGGCCCGCTCCAGCCAGGAACAACGTGCCCGGCTCGGGGACCTTGGCGCCGGGGCCTTTTTCCTTGTGCGAGGGCTTGAGGTTGCGAGTTAAAGCAGCCTCTGACAGCGTCTCAGCAGAATGGTCGAGCAATGAGTCGGTAAAGATGGAATTGCCCGTTGACGATAAGGCCGTCCAAAGCGGAGAAACAGCTTCACTCTGGGTTTCTGGGGACTCTATGAGCTGCCCTTCTGCGATTTCGCAGAATTTCCCCGGGATTTGAGTATAGGCGTCCGACGCTGCCTGGAGGCTCTGGGGCAGGACTGCCATGACGGCGAACATTGCAGCCGCGATCATCATCACGCGAAAGCTGTAGATTCGCACGCCAGCCCCTCCCAAAAGTAATCAAGCAGACGTTACTATATCTCGTTGGTTATTACAGAAGTGTATAAGGCGCCTATCTGATTAAATCCTCTCGGTCGCTTTGTTATCCGGTTAGATAGCAGCATTGGTGACGATACCATCAAAATCGCTGTAGCTTTTTGTAAAGCAGCCATTTAACAAACTAATAAAACGCCACGTTTCTCAACGCAACTCGGCAGCCAAAATAAGCAAACAGCATCCTTACAAGCAACCAAGGCTATCAGGCTGGCTGCCTTACTTTCAGGGCTGCAGGTCAGCTGGACGGCCGGTAAGCCGTTCGATGCGCTTTGCAATGGGGGGGTGTGTGGAAAATAGGCTTGCAAAATTAAACCCGAGAAGCGGCGCCACGATGAACAAGTGCGCAGTAGATGGCGTTGCCGCCAGCGGCACCCGCTTCGAAAAGGCATCCAGTTTGCGCAATGCGCTGGCCAGCGCGTACGGATTGCCGGTGTAGCGTGCGCCGCTGGCGTCAGCTTCGTATTCGCGCGACCGAGAGACGGCGAGCTGGATGAGTGTTGCGGCAATCGGCGCCAGTATCAGCATCAGCAGCGCGACGAATCCGCCGCCGCCTTCGCGATCTTCGCGATCTCCCCCACCGCCAAACAACGATGCCCAATAGCCCATGCGGGCGATGAAGGTAATGGCCCCGGCGAGCGTTGCCGCAACCGAGCTGATCAGGATGTCACGGTTCTTGACGTGCCCGAGCTCATGCGCGAGCACGCCTTCCATTTCTTCATCATTCAGAAGGTTCAGGATGCCTTCGGTCATCGCCACCGACGCATGCTCGGGATTGCGTCCGGTAGCAAAGGCGTTCGGCGATTCGGAGGGAATCACGTAGATTCTCGGCATCGAAATGCCGATTTTTTGCGACAGGCGTTCGACAATTTCGTAAGCCCGTGGCAGTTGCTCGCGGGTGACGGGTTGGGCACGGTATGCGGCCAGCGCGATCTTGTCGCTGAAGAAATAGGAAATGAAATTCATGACGGCAGCGAAAATCAACGCTAGCACCATGCCACGCTCGCCACCGAACATCTGACCGATGAACAGCAGAAAAAGCGTCATTGCGGTAAGCAGCAACGCGGTCTTGAAGGTATTTCCCATGGAAGTGGATCCACCTATGTAGATGACTCCGGGCTCGCCAGGTTGCGGGCCTGTGGTTTAGATGCCCAAGTGTTCGTCTTCGTCCTCGCTGTAGCGTGAATCGAGTCGCCGCGGACGGCGAAAGTCGGTCATACCAGTGATGGCTGTTTTGGCCAGCGCCTGGCGGGAGAAGAATTTTGCTTCCGGTTCGTCTTCAATGCGCACCAGCCGCGGGATGGCCGCGGTCATGGCGATTAGGCCGGCCTCGATTTGGCCATGCATGGGGTAGGAAATCGGCTTGCCGTTATTTCCCGAGTAGTCGGTCAGCAGGCTGACAGCGGCAGTAGCTCCTCCGCACAAGAGCGCGCCCAAGGCGGCGCGGCGATTGCGTTTCCAGAAGATAGCTCCGGCCAGCAGGAACGAACCGGTGATGCCATAATCCAGCGCGGCATGCACGCGCGGAGAAATCTTCTTCGGCATCCGCGCAGCAGCCAGCGCCACACCTCTTTGCATAAAGGCCATTTTTTTCAAACCTCGCTAAACCAGACGCGGCAATCAACGTCCGGAGATGTCCTGCCTGTCGTGCGCAAAGCGATTTTACGCCCGCGGTCACCTTCTCGAAACTGAACGGATGAATTGGAGCGCATTTAGCGATCCAGCTAAGAGCGAAAAGCGATGAGCTAATTGCTAGACAAATTTGCTAATGGCATCTAGTAGCTGCCAATTGCTAGTCGCTAGTTACTAACTCTTCGCCCGTACCAGAGCCCGTTTGAGCGTTTCGTCCAGCGCAGCCTTGGCTTTTTCGTATTCGGCCTGCGTGACTTTGCCCTCCTGCCGATCGAGCTCTAGGTGGAAGAGCTCGTCCTTCATGGCTTCGAGCAGCGGGCTGCTGCGCTCAGCTGCGATTGCTTGCGGAACCGGAACGGCAACATTCAGGCTTGAAGCTGCTGCAGCCACAGTACGGGTAGCGTTTGACTTGCCAACCACGTAGAAGCCCCCCATTACCAGCACTAGCGCGAAGATTCCCAGAATCACTGCGCGATATTCGTACAGCGGATCGTTGGAGTCGATAGGCGCGCCCAGTCCTCCGCCCGGTCGGCTATCGCGCCCGCCACCACCGGTGTCTCCGCCGTTCTGTGCGCCGCCTGCAGCGGCTTGTTCTCCTTCGGCCTGAAACTGTCCAGTACCGGAGACGCTGAAACTGAGATCTTCGCCGGCCTTCGCGTCGGTGGCTACCATCACGCCGGCTTGGCTCGGCATGGGCTGAAAGCGCTGCGGATTCTTGGCCAAGAACTTGATTCCCGGAGCCGTCATCACCACGAAATGCTGAACATCCGCCAGAGGCTTGGGCGAAAAGCTCGCCTGCCCGCTGTAGGGCAGGTGGTAGGAAACCTGAAACTGCGTCTCGCCCGGCTTGAGCGGGAAGTCGAATGCGTAGCGGTTCTTCGCACCCGCCTCGCTTGGCTGATCGTTGATGGGCTGTCCGCCGGGTCCGCGCGCCAGACCGCCGTCAATCGTCGCACCTTCCGGCAGTAGGAACTCGAAAGTCCTCTCGTTCACCAGCGTCTTGGGCGGGTTCGATTGGTTCTGGATGGCGAACAGCGCAATAACCTGAAGCTGGTTGGCGTCGGCCTGAATGCGGTCCACCTCCACCATCTGCGACAAGCCGTCCACCTTCTTTGCGCCGTCGTACACCGTGATTTCGGCTGAGGTGACACCCGGCATCAGAGGGCCGCCGCGCGGAAAGTAGCTGACCCCACCATGGGTAGCGCGAACCATGTGTGGAACCTGCTCTTCAGCGGGCGCCTTCAGCGTGAACTTTCCTTGCGCGTCGGTTTTGGTTGAGCCGACCTCCTGCATGCCCTGCGAGAGCGAGAGGAGCGTTATGTCGTCTCCGGCAGCCGGCTTGCCAGTGGTGCCGTTCGTGACCGTGCCAGTTATGTTCTGGGCGGAGGCGCTGAGTGCAAGCAATGTCACGTATGTAACCAGGACTAGGCTGCGTGTAAGGTTGGGTAACCCTTCAAGCCTGCAGCTCGCCGACCGTTTGTTTTGAAAGGCCACCACGGCTTTAGCCGTGCCGAGCGTGGCTGGAAGGGATGGGGCTTTAGCCCCTGAGGTAAAGAATTTCACGCCCTGCCCCCCTTCCCCTTCTCGATGCTTTCCATTTCCGCCAGGATCGCCGCCGCTTCGTCCTCCAGCGCGGCACGCTGATGGGCATAGTCATCTTCGCTCAGCTTTCCGGCTTTGTACTCAAAATTGAGGTCGCGGAGATTCTCATACGTGGCCTCTTTGCGCTCCTGCAAATAGCCGTGACGGGTCTTCGCCTCGCCCGAGTCGATGTTTCCCGGCTCGTAGAAGACATACACAAACACCGTCGCGGCAAACAGAGCGCATCCGAACAGGATGAACGGTGTCTCGCTCGCGGCTACGGCGACTACAAAGTACGGCATCAGAATTCCGTCTCCTCGCGGGCGCGACGGCGCAGCGCGTCGAGTTCCTGGGTTGGCAGGTTCACTCTCGCCACCGGCTGGGCAACCGGGCGCGCCCTCCACATACGCACCAGCCAGATAGCAATCGCGGAGGCGAGCACGAATACAGCGAACGGGGTGATCCAGGCAACGATGTTGAATCCGGTGTTTGTCGGTGCTGAGCGCACCGTATTGCCGTACTTCTGCACGAAGCTTTGGAGAATGAGCGAGTCGTTATCCCCGCGCTCGAGCCCGGCAGTGAGTTCGTTGCGCATGCGGTCCGAATAGGCGCAGCCAACGTGGTTGCACTCCAGCAGAATCTGGTTGCATCCGCACATGCACATTAGCTGGTGGCCAAGCCTGTTGAAGCGGGCATCCGTGTCGGCACCGAGAAAGCCGATGCCCATCACGGCAATCAACGCCAGTTGTGCGATGCGGAGTTTCGAGTTGAGGCGTTTTGGCGGCGTCTCTCGGGGCCCCCGGCACCCGCCGGTCTTGCGCGTGCTGGGGTGGGTCTGAGCCGCCAGCCGAAATCCTGGGCGAGCGGAGCGAGTCGAAGGATCTCTATCTCCAAAAATTCCCATTACAATCACGCTTGTCATCCTGAGCGAAGGCGGCGCCGGAGTCGAACGAACCGTTTGTCGCTTAGCAAACTTCCTATCAAGCCAGGTTGTGCATTTGCGGCACTTCGATTTCCGGCCATTTCACGACGCGCGATGGAACCCTGCTCAGGGTCTTCTTGCGCGAAGGATTTCTTAAGTCCTGCCTGTCGCAAAATCGTCGACAGAGCCTTCGGATGCGCATCTGCGGCGCACCGCCATCGTCACCTTGCCGGGTTGCGATGGGTATTTGTAATGTCTGTGACTGCCGCGTTGTGCGATCTGCGTCTCACCATCATTCTCGATTTGCTTGATCAAGTCCCGAACCTTTTACTCGTCCCTCGAAGAATGCCTGCTAACTGCTTGGCTAGTCTCCACCCACTCCCACCATCCTTTGCTTTACTACTTCCGCCGCCTCCCGCTCCTTCGCGCTCACCGCATACTTTACCGGCCGCGTGCTCGGCAGCATGGCAATAATCGTGCCGATTAGCACGAGGTGCACGCCGATCCAGATCCATGCCACCAGCGGATTCACATGTGCCTTGATAATCGGCTTGCCGGTATCGGGGTTGCGCCCGGTGTACACAAGGTAGAGGTCTTCATTCAGACGCGAGCGGTTGGCCACGATGGTCGCGGTCTGCTCGCTCGCCTTGTAGAACCGGCGCTCCGGATACATCGTGTCAATCTTCTTGCCGCCCTTGTAAACATCGAGGACCGCCCACTCGCTCTCGTAATTCGGTTTGTCGTCTTGTGTGTACGACTGGCAGACCAGCGTGTAGTGGCTGATCTGCATCTTGTCGCCGAAACCCAGTTCCTGCTCCTTGTCCTGGTTGAACGGCAACCCGGCGAAACCGATAATGACCAGCACTGCGCCCATGTGCACGAGGTACCCGCCGTAGCGGCGCGTGTTGCGCCGGGTGATCTGGACCATGCCTTTGAACACGCTGACGTGCTGCTGCCGTGCGATGACCCGTCCGCCGCGCCAGAATTCACCGGCCACGGTCCCGGCGACGAACAGCGACAGCGCAATTGCCATCAGCGAGTAGAAGTAGCTGCTGTCCTGCCACGGACGCATGCCGCCAACGATCAGCGCGATCGCCGCAACCACCGCCAGCACGGTCGGCATGAGGAAATTGCGCTTCAGACTATCCAGCGATGTCTGCCGCCATGCCAGCAACGGGCCGACCCCAGTGAGAAACACGAGGAACAGCCCTATCGGCACATTCACGCGATTAAAGAAGGGAGGCCCCACCGTCACCTTGCTGCCCGTCACCCACTCCGACAACACGGGAAATAACGTGCCCCAAAGTACCGCGAAGCACGACACCAGCAGCACCAGGTTGTTGAACAGGAAGCCGGACTCGCGCGAGACCAGCGAATCGAGTCGGTGCTCGCTGCGCAGCGTTTCACGATTGCGGACGAACACGTACACGCAAGTTGCAAAGCAAAACGCGATAAACCACACGAACCAGATGCCGATGCCAGACTGCGCGAACGCGTGCACCGAGCTCACCACCCCGGAGCGTGTTAGGAACGTCCCGAAGATCGCTAACAGAAACGTAATGAAGATGAGCCACATGTTCCACATCTTCATCATGCCGCGCTTTTCCTGCATCATCACCGAATGCAGGAACGCGGTCATTGTCAGCCAGGGCAGCAGGGAAGCATTCTCCACCGGGTCCCATCCCCAGTAGCCGCCCCAGCCAAGCACTTCGTACGCCCAGTGCGCGCCCAGGAAGATGCCGCAGGTCAGGAACAGCCACGCCACCATGGTCCAGCGGCGCGTAATGTGGATCCACTTTTCACCTGGATACTTCATCATCAGCGCGCCGAGTGCAAAGGCAAATGGCGCGGTTACACCCACGTAGCCGAGGTACAGCATCGGCGGATGAATCACCATCTCGGGATACTGCAACAGCGGGTTCAACCCGTTGCCGTCCGCCGGGATCGTGCCCTTCACCAGTCCGAACGGGTGCGCCGCGAAATTCACCAGTAGTAGAAAGAAGACCTGCACGCCGGCCACGATCGCTGAGGCATAGGCGGTGAGCTGAGGATCGACCTTGTAGCGCAGCCGCATAAACAGCCCATAGGTCGAAAGCAGCCATGCCCACAGCAGCAGCGAACCTTCCTGCCCTGACCACAACGCTGCGAACTTGTATGCCACCGGCAGGTCGCGATTGCTGTGGTGCATGATGTAAGCCACGGAGAAATCGTTGGCGAACGTGGCCATCACTAATGCCACCGCAGCCACCGTCACCGCAGCCCAGCAGGCGATGCCTGCGCGGCGGGCGGTCTCCGTCAGGCGATCGTCTTTGCGGTAGAGCGCTAACGCTCCGGCGATGAAGGAGTAGGCTGCCAGAGCGAGTGCCAAAAGAAGTGTGAAGCTACCGATTTGTGGCATGAAAATTCGAAAATCCGCACAGCGAAGAGCGTACCCGATGTCTCTACGCCATCCTCGCAGATGGCTCTATTCTACTCGCTTCTCACTGTCCCCGCGCTTCTATCCACTATCCACTAACCACTATCCACTGCTACTATGTTGCCGCTGCGAGAACCAACGATGACGCACGAACAACAGATTCGACAGCAACTGGCCAAAGCGTTGGACTGGGGCGAAGCGCACGCCGATTTGCGCGCGCTTGTGCAGGACTTTCCGGAGGACTTGCGCGGTGAGCGCCCGCCCGGATTTTCCCACTCAGCATGGGAACTGCTCGAGCACATGCGCATCGCTCTCTGGGACATCGTCGAGTTCACCAAAGACTCGCGCCACAAGTCTCCGCCGTGGCCCGGCGGATATTGGCCTCGGTCACCGGCCCCGCCACAGGCAGAAGCCTGGGACCAGAGCGTCGAGGCCATCGTTGATTTGATCGAGGAGATGCGCGGCCTCATTCTCGACCGTTCGCGCGCTTTGCTGGAGCCGTTTCCTCGTAGCCAGGGTCAGACACTGATGCGTGAGGCGTTACTGGCAGCCGACCACAACGCCTATCACTTGGGTCAGTTGTTGCAAGTGCGCAAAGCTCTGAAGGCATGGCCTAAAGAATAAATAAGAAAAAGAAGTCAGGTTTGGCGTCGGGCGACTAACGAAACAATTTCCCTGAAATTTGCGTCTAATACACCGAGGACAAGGTTCTACGTGTCCTGCGTCGGCCATCTTCGCAAACGACATGATGCGGTGGAAGACATTTGCTATAGGCTGGAGCTTAGCGCTGGCGCTACTACTATTTGCCCAGCACAGAGTGCTCATGCCCGAGCCAATTGCCTACCATTCTGTCGTTGACCTCACCCACAGCTTGAACGACCGCTCTCCCAGTTGGGAAGGCACGGCCGAATCGCCATTCCACACTATGGAAACCGAAACCCTTGACCGCGATGGCTACTACGCGCGCGTCATCACAACCCCGGAGCACTACGGCACCCATCTCGATGCTCCCGCCCATTTTGCGCGCGGCATGTGGACGGTGGAGCAGATTCCCGCCGAGCGGCTGGTACGGCCCATGGTTGTGCTGAACGTGCGGAACAAGGCAAGCGGCCACCCCGACTATGAAATTAGCGTTGCCGACATTGCGGAATGGGAGGGTCAAAATGGCCAGATTCCTTCCGGTGCCGTGGTCATGGTCTATACAGGATGGGACGAGCGCTGGAATACGCCCCTTGCGTATCGGAACGCCGGCAGCGACGGTACGCTGCATTTTCCCGGATACTCCCTCGAGGCCGCGCAATTCCTGGTGAAGACACGAAGCGCAGTGGCCTTGGGTATCGATACGCTCAGCATCGATCCGGGAGCGGAGAAGGAATTCCCCGTCCATCATTTCACGGCAAAGGCGAGTGTCTATCAGCTTGAGAATGTCGCAAACCTGAGCCTGGTGCCGCCCACTGGCACCACGGTAATAGTTGGACCAATGAAGCTGGAAAACGGCTCCGGTGGCCCGGTGCGACTGCTGGCATTGGTGAAATAGTCGTCAGGTTTCAGGCATCAGGCATCGAATGAAAACTCACACCTGATCGCTGACCACCTGATGCCTATGACTCACGTCACGTGTAGCCGATACAGGGTATAGCTGATGGTTTCCCGTAATGCTGCCAGCCACCGGCTCCACAGCGTCTTCGGAATCGAGCCTGGCCGGGGCGAGATGTACACCGTAATGCCTTCGCGCTCCATCATACGTTTCGCACGGTACAGATGGTAGGCGTCGCTGACTAGAATTGCGCTTCTCCACGCATTGGCTTCAAAGATTACGGCAAGCCGACGCGCCGACTGCTCAGTATCGCCAGCTTGGGTTTCCGCTATGAGGTTCACGTCGGGCACGCCGCGCTTCGCAAGATAGTCTCGACCAACCTGGCCTTCGCTGAAGGTGGGATCCTTCCCGGATCCGCCAGTCGTGATGATTACAGGAGCCAATCCTTGTCGAAACAGTGTGTAGGCGTGATCTAGACGTGCGCGATAAACCGGCGAGGGATGGCCTACATATTCCGCAGCCCCGAATACAACGATTGCGTCAGCTGGACGTGCCTGGTCGAAGCTGGCCTCGCGCATAATGCGCAGAGACATCCCCAGGACGTAAACGACTACGAGCAGGGCAACAATCGTAAAGAGCCAGCGAATCGGATGCGATGGCAACGGTTCGGGCCCCGTGGCGATTACTCCTGGCCCAGCACTTCGACGATCTTCTCGGCTGGGATGGCGCCACGGCGTAGCAGACGCCAGTCACCGGCGTCATTCGTCAAGTCAACGATGGTGGAAGGCATGTCGCGCGGAGACTCTCCCCCATCCACGATGAGCGGCAGGCAGTCTCCCAATTGATCGCGCACTTCATGCGCGTTGGTACACTCCGACGCACCATGCAGGTTGGCTGATGTGGCTGTAATGGGTGAGCCAAAAGCCCGCACAATCGCCAACGGCACCTCTGCGGCGGGAACGCGGAGCGCCACATTGCCGGTGTTAGCCGTAACCTTCAGCGGCAACTTCGGATCGGCTTTAACGATGATGGTGAGCGGGCCCGGCCAGAAGGCGCGAGCAAGCAGGAAGAACGTCTCGGGAACCGGCCAGGCTAGTTCCGATGCCTGGTCCACGGATTCAATCAGCAGCGACAGAGGCTTGTGACGCGAGCGAGTCTTGATTTCGTAGATGCGATCAACAGCATGGAGGTTAAACGGGTCAGCCGCCAGGCCATAGAATGTGTCCGTCGGCATGCCTACCACGGCGCCGCCGCGAATCTTCTGGGCAATGTAGGCAACTTGCGACGCCTCGGGATGCTCGGGGTGAATCCTGACAATTTCGGGACGCAAACTAGCCTCTCGTTGGCCGGGGTCCCCACGGCGCCACAGTTGCGGTTCGTGGGTGGAAGACAGCAGATTACCACGCCTAAGCGGGTCTGCGCTGCATAGGGCGCCGAGGTGTAGGATGGACGCCTGTTTTGGGAAAACCGTGGGTGACGCCAGTTTCATCGACGAACGGTTGCAGCGCATCACCAGCCGCCAGAATGCGAAGGTGAAACAACTGCGCCAGATGTTCCACCGAGCGGCCCCGAACCAAAAGGGAGAAGTCGCGATCGAAGGTATGCACCTGGTTGAGGAGGCGATCCGTTCGGGACTGCGGCCCAGAGCGGTCTTCTTCAGCGAATCCGCACGAGAGCGAGCCCATAAGCTGATTCCGCAACTGCCCTCGAAAACCGAAACCCTGCGATTGCCCGACGAGGTGTTTTCCAGCGCGGTTCCGACCGAGACGCCACAGGGCGTAGCCGCCTCGGTGAGCGTGAGAGCCTTCACCCTCGATGATGTGTTGCGCTCCCAACCTGCGTTAATCGTGATCGCGGCTGGTGTGCAGGACCCGGGCAATCTGGGTACCATTGCCCGCTCTGCCGAAGCATTCGGCGCCACAGGCTTGCTCTTAGCGGAGGGCACAGTGAGCCCCTGGAACTGGAAGGCTGTCCGGGCTTCTGCCGGCTCAATGTTTCGCTTGCCGCTTGTCAAAGTGGAGCTTCACTCAGCGGTTGACGAGCTGAAACCCAGGGCGATCCGAGTTCTGGCCACTTCTTCTCACAAGGGTGCATCGATAAGAGATGTGGACTGGAAAGATCCGGTCGCCCTCGTAATAGGTAATGAAGGATTGGGACTGCCCAAGGACGTGTTGGCGAAAGCAGACAAGACAATCTTCATTCCGCAATCTCCAACGGTCGAATCTCTCAACGCAGGAATCGCAGCGTCCATCATCTTGTACGAAGCCGCAAGGCAGAGGGAGCGCCCTTGAAGCCTGTCGCCGGCGCTCCAGGGCGCATTTCACCACGGAGAACACAGAGCGCGCGGAGATTTTTGATGAATGGGCTTAGAATCGCCTTCGTTCGGGAGCAAGTCCTAATGATCTCGAAAGTCCCGGAAATGAGCGTCGAATCTCGTGAGTCGCAGCTAGTGCACGAGGAAATTCTGGGGTTACTGTATTGACCTCGTTATCGAGTGTAGGGTTGCCGGGGACTTTTAAGTCGCTGGACACGATCTTGCCCATTCATCACTCGCAATTGTTGACCTATCTGCGTTTGAGAGGTTTTGCGTAGGCCTGCTGATTAACTTCAACACCAGATTGTTGCCAGACGCAATAATCAGAAGAATAATTTGATTTCTCCGTGCGCTCTGTGTTCTCTGTGGTGAATATTCGTGAGCCTGTTCCAAAGTGTTCCATCCCCGCAACCCGAAGCAGATAAGTCCCGCCCCCTCGCTGACCGCATGCGTCCACGCACTCTTGACGAATTCGTCGGCCAGGAGCACATCCTCGGGCCGGGCAAGCCTCTGCGTGTCCAGATCGAGCGTGACGACACCGGCTCGGTGATTTTTTGGGGACCACCCGGCGTGGGTAAGACCACTCTCGCCAAGATCATTGCCCGCATGACTCATGCCGAATTCATCGAGTTCTCTGCCGTTTTGAGCGGCATCAAGGAAATCAAACAGGTCATGGCTGATGCCGAACGCGCGCGGCAGTACGGTACGCGCACCATCGTCTTCGTCGATGAAGTGCATCGCTTCAACAAAGCGCAGCAGGACGCGTTTCTGCCCTACGTTGAGAAGGGCAGCATTCGTCTGATTGGTGCAACCACGGAGAACCCGTCCTTTGAAATCATCTCCGCGTTGCTGTCGCGTTGTCGCGTGTACGTTCTCAAAGCATTAACCGAGGATCAGATCGTCGGCCTATTGCGTCGGGCGCTGACAGACGGAGAACGAGGTCTCGGCGACTTAGCTCTTGAGGCTGATGACGACGCTTTACAGAAAATTGCTGCATATTCCAGTGGCGACGCCCGCACCGCCTACAACGCCCTGGAAGTGGCCGCCGCTTTGGCCACGGAACGCAAGTCACGAATTACGGAGTCCATCGCCACAGACGTCCTGCAAAAGCGCGTTCTTCTGTATGACAAGGCCGGCGAGGAGCACTACAACCTCGTCTCGGCGCTGCACAAAAGCGTGCGCAATAGCGATCCCGACGCCGCTCTCTACTGGTTCGTGCGCATGATCGAAGCCGGCGAAGACCCGCTCTATATCGCGCGTCGCGTCGTGCGCATGGCGTCGGAGGACATCGGCCTCGCCGATCCTAACGCTCTCGCCATTTGTGTGGCGGCGCGTGACGCTTATGACTTCCTCGGAATGCCCGAAGGCTACCTCGCATTGGCGCAGGCAGTGGTCTATTTGTGCATGGCTCCAAAGTCCAACGCTCTGCTCACCGCCTATGGAGCAGTCCACCAGGAGGTGGAACAGACTGCGCAGGAGCCGGTGCCTCTGCACCTCCGGAACGCTCCGACCCCGCTGATGAAATCGATGGGCTATGGCGCTGGCTACCGGTATGCTCACGACCTCGATGAAAAGGTGGCCGACATGCAATGCCTTCCCGACAATCTAAAGGACCACGTTTACTACCACCCGAGCGAAGAAGGCCTCGAGAAACGCATCAAAGAACGGCTGCAAGAGATTCGGCAGTTGAAAGCAGATTCACTACAGAGACCCAAAGACACAGGGGACCGGAAAAGGAAAACAAGATTGGAGAAGCCAGAAGAACAGTAAACGGTCCAGGCCTTTTTACCAACAACGAATCGCTAATTACTAAATCATCCCTTGCTCAGTGGTTATTTAATAGCTCATGGCCAACAGCTAGTTACTAGTTGCCTCTCTCTTCCGTGCTCTCCGTGTTCCCTGTGCTGAAAACCTCTGTCCGAAACGGTGTCTACCGCACCAATCTCCGATGCTCTTTCAGAAGGCACCGGTCCATCACCACGAAAATCCCCGCCGCGCGCGCTTTCTTTGCAGCCTCTTCATGCACTACGCCTTCCTGCATCCAGATAGCCGGCACCTTCAGCCAGATCGCTTCCTCTACGACCTCCGGCACGAACTCCGAGCGTCGGAACAGGTTCACGATGTCGATCTTTTCCGGTACCTCTCGGAGTGTCGCATACGCCTTCTCGCCTAGCGACACCCGGATCATCGGGTTTACCGGAATAACCCGATAACCTTGCGACTGCATGTACTCGGACACAGCATAACTGATGCGCATCGGATTGTTGCTCAATCCGACAACCGCAATCCTCTTTGCACTTCTCAACAACTCCGCAATCTTCTCTGCTTCTCCCATGGGAAGGATTGAATGTTCCAAAACTAACGTCGTGGCTTCAGTTTCCCGTTGCGCGACGGTTTTACCGGAGACGCCAGCAGACCCGACAAATGCTCCAGTTCGGTCACGACGCGATCCAACTCATCCAGCAGTGGCTTCAGTAGCGGTGTTACGCCAGCCGCGCGGAACTCCTGCACGAGCGAACGGTAATACCACAGGGTCTTTACTTTGGGCGCGGAGAAGCGCTCGAATACCGGATCGCCATACTGTCGCACATCGCGCAAAATCGCGCGCGCATTGTAGAGCTTATCGGCCGCCGACACGAACCGCGTCTCCCCATCTTCATTGCGCACGCGATGCAAATACCGCAGCTTGCGCGGATACCACTTCGGCTTCGCCTTACCCTCCTCGCCATACGAGTCCGTGCAGCCGTCAACAATCTTTGCCACCCGCGGCCCAAACATCTGCTGGATCACGCGCAGCATCGCCTTGCCACCGTGGTCCTCAGCCGCATCATGCAGGAGCGCGGCAATGCCCATGTCCTCATCGCCGCCGTAATCGAGCACAATCGCGGCCACTCCCAGCAGGTGTGAAATGTAAGGTATGCCGCTCTTCTTGCGCTCCTGATTGCGGTGCACCTGTGCCACGAATAGCAGTGCATGGTCAAAACGGATCGACAGCGGCTTGAGTTTGGAGGTCTTCAGTCGGGCCTTGATCGGCATATCTTGTTGGGACCCACTTCAGGATGCCCAACAGGATAACGAAAATCGCGCCACAGCGCAGAACAATTACTGGTGCCCCGCAATTGCTAGCCTCTGGCAATTGTCGGTTCATCGTCAGAATCACTCTAGTGGCAATCCTGGCAAGCCTGCCCACGCAACCCTCGCAGTCCCTCGCGTGCAATGATCGGAACCATCACCAGTGCAGCTACAGGGTCTGCCCACCACCATCCCAAGACCAATTGCAGCAACAGGCCGACCAGCAGGATTGCCGAGAGGTACGCGCAAAAGTCTGCCTGACGTGAATCAGAGCGCAGCGCTCGGCTATTCAGTTGTGCAGCAACATGTCTTTTCGCCCGCCCGAGCAGAGGCATCACCACCACAGCCGCTGCTGCGATCAGAATGCCCGGCAAACTTCGGCTGCCGTGCTCGTGAGTCCAGAGCGCACGAACAGATTCGACTGCGACATATGTGCTCAGCAGGAGAAACGAAATCCCAACCAATCGATGGGCTAGCTGTTCGGCGTGCTCGCGGCGTTCTGCATCGCTGTCGGCACGCAAGCGCCAAACCAGAACCAGCGCTGACGCGGTTTCGATCAGCGAGTCCAGTCCGAAGCCAACGAGTGCAATGCTCCCCGCAAGCACTCCCGAAAGCAGCGCGACTGCCGCCTCGAAGCCGTTCCACGCAATGGTGAGATATTCGAGCCGACGCCCACGCGCGACTAGTCTCGCGCGATCGCCCGCATCACTGGCTGGGTGAAAGGGAACGGCTCGCTCCATGCTTTGAGTATAGGCGGAGACGTTGGACCGGTCGCATTACTCGGTTTTCGGATGAAAGAGCGTAAAGGAGAACCCGATCTTGAGTTTCCGTGCTCGGAGCCCGTCCTGAGCGAAGTCGAAAGAGGTTCTCTGTGATGAAAATTCCCGGCTGCCAAGCGCAAATCCGACAGGCCGCAAGCCACTAGCCACTAATCCAAGCGCACCAGAAACACTCCGCCCTCTTTCACGTGGGTCTTCGCCGCCACTTCCAGCGCCTTCTGCTTGTCGTCTCCTTCAGGACGAATCCTCACCCACTCGCCGGTCGGGCCGGAGAACTGAACCACCTTCGCTGTCTGGTATTTGTCTTGCAACTTCTCCGCCAGCTTGCGCGCTTCGGGCTCGCTCTGGAAGGCGCCGATCTGGACACACCAGCGCCCGCCTTGGTTGAGGGGCACGGGCGACGACAGCACCTCCACCCTAACCATCGCCGTTCCAGGCTGCCAAACGTCCACCGCTTTTGCCGCTGCCAGCGACAGGTCAATGATGCGGTCCTCCACGAATGGGCCGCGATCGGTGATGCGCACCACCACTTGGTGCTTGGTAGTTTCATTGGTCACACGCACCACTGAGTTCAGCGGGATCGTGCGATGCGCCGCCGTCATCGCCTGCTGGTTATAGATTTCGCCGTTCGATCCTTTGTGATTGTGGTATTGCGGTCCATACCAGCTCGCGAGTCCTGTCTCCACATAGATGGCCTTGACCTTCGGCGAGACGGTTGGCTCGGATGCAGGTTTAGTTACCGAAGCTGTTGTTTCCGGCGGAGCCGCTGGAACTTGCGTGATCGTCGGCGGTGGCGGAACGTGCTTGGCCGACCAGTTCTTGTTATGGCAGCCAGAAAGAACAACCAGCGCGGTTGCGATGCAGGCGAGGAAAGAGAAGCGAGCGGTCACAACCGGTGGATGGCTCACATTCGCAGTCAAACGCCCAAGTGGGTGCACTATTCCGCCCTTCTGTTGGGCGGCGGGGTGGGGGATTTCGTTTCCTTCATTTTGGGAAATGTGGGAATGGCGGATCGTATCGCCATCAAAGCCCGGAGCCGGCTTTATAGGCTGCTGTAAAACTCGCTTCTTCGACAACAATGGATCCGCGCACGACTTCAGTCGGGCTGATAAGCCGGCTCTTTTGACCCTCCCCGCGGACTTCAGTCCGCCTGGCAACTGCAAATTCTCGTCCTTCAGCCGCCTGTTCCGCCGGCGGCACCATTCCCAAAAACCTACTGATCCTTCTGCTGCTTGGCCGACTCCATGTAATCGGCCAGATCCTTCAGCTTGTCCGACGCAATGCGCAGGCCTTTGGTGGAATGCTGACGCACCAGCGGAACCACTTCGTCGTTGATGTAGTTGATAAGCTGCCGCGTCTCGTCTTCCACACGCCTCACGGTCTCGCCCAATACTTCGTCGAGCTTCTGCCCGGCCGTGGTGAAAGGACGGCGATCTTTCGGTTCCTGATTGTTCACTGCTTACCACCTTGTGTGCAGCTGAATCGCTGAGCACCACGATTATCGTGCGGTTCCGCGCCGCCGGTCAATTGGCGAGGAGGGTGCAGCAACCAGTGGTACTCTGTCGCTTCGGGGTCTCGAATGAAGCCGGTTCTCAGCTTTGATTTGAACGGTACCTTAACCGACACCTCCGCCCTTAATCCGATTTTCATGAGGTACTTTGGGCAGGCCGAGCGCCGTCACGAATGGTTTGCCCAGCTCATCGAGCTGGCGATGACCTGTGCCGCGACGGCTGAGTACATTCCATTCGGCAAGCTGGCAGACGCGGCACTGCGCATGCTTGCGATCCGCCATCAGGCAGTACTCACCGCGGCGGATATTGCAGAGTTCATGGAGGCTGTGCGGAGTCTCCCCGTGTTTCCCGACGTCCCCGCAGGACTGGATGACCTGCGGGCCGCGGGATTTAGGACGGTCGTGCTAACGAACTCGGCTCGTGCCACCGGTGAATATACGTTGCAGCGCGCGGGCGTGCTCAAGAAGTTCGAGCGTGTTCTCTCCGTCGAGATGATGCAATGCTACAAACCGCTGCCTCAGGTCTATCACTTCGCCGCGCGAGAGCTCGGCATAGAGCCCAGAGATATGATGATGGTCGCCGCCCACAACTGGGATACCACTGGCGCCATTCGCGCAGGATGCCACGCCGCTTTCCTCACGCGCCCGGGGGAAGTGCTCGCCGCGACTGATCCACGGCCGGAAATCATCGCGACCGACCTAATTGACCTCGCTGGAAAACTCCAGCCAACGCACGCCTCTACGTAACGGTGCCACCCCAAATGTGGGTGCCCCATCCTTTCGCGTCCTCAGCCAAAGGGTAGGTTCATTGCCTGGCCATGCGCAAATCCCCACGCCGAAAGGGCGGATTGTAAGCTGCCCGATAATCGATATTCGCTGATCGCTGATTGCTTTCTTCCTCTGTGGTCTCTGTGTTCTGGGTGGTGAAGGTCTTTCTGTTGCAAATGCTAGAATCTCAGTTTACGTTCCCGCCACAGACGACCATTTTCGCCTGATTTTCAGCGGATAACGGCACGGTTGACCCAATTCTTATGCCCACGCACCAGCCCACAGGCTCCGAAGTACGTTCGATGTTTCTGCGCTTCTTTGAGCGGAAGGGGCACAAGATCGTCCATTCTTCCTCGCTCGTTCCGGCCAACGATCCCACCCTGCTGTTCACCAACGCCGGCATGAACCAGTTCAAGGACGTCTTCCTCGGCCTCGAGAAGCGCGATTACACACGCGCGACCTCATCGCAGAAGTGCGTGCGCGCCGGCGGCAAGCATAACGACCTCGAGAATGTCGGCTTCACCAATCGCCATCACACCTTCTTCGAGATGCTGGGCAACTTCAGCTTCGGCGACTACTTCAAGAAGGAGGCGATCGCTTACGCGTGGGAGTTGGTGACCTCGAAAGAATGGTTCGCCATCTCGTCCGAAAAGCTCTACGCAACCATCTTCGAGGGCCAGGGCAACATTCCGCGCGACGACGAAGCTGAGAAGTACTGGTTACAGGTTGGCATGCCCAAAGCGCGCATCTTCGCCATGGGCATGAAAGACAACTTTTGGCAGATGGGTGACACCGGACCTTGCGGGCCGAGCAGCGAGATCCATTACGACATGGGGCCGGAAGCCAGCGATGCTGGGCACACCGACTGCAAGTTCCCTTGCGAGTGCGGACGCTACGTCGAAATCTGGAACTTGGTCTTCATGCAGTACAACCAGACAGCCGACGGCAAGTTCAATCCGCTGCCAAAGCCGTCAATTGATACCGGTGCAGGCCTGGAGCGCGTAACGGCAGTGCTGCAGGGGGTTATTTCAAATTACGACACCGATCTGTTTGTGCCGCTCATCAGGAAGGCCGCGGAACTGACGGGCGTTTCTGTCACCGAGGAGATGAAGCGCGAGGACGTGGAAGAGAAGCACCATCAGGCTGCTTCCTTGCGCGTCATCGCCGATCATGCGCGCGCTGCGACATTTCTTATATCCGATGGCGTTTTGCCGTCGAACGAAGGTCGCGGCTACGTGCTGCGCAAGATCATGCGGCGTGCGATAACACACGGCCGATTGCTGGGTCAGAGCAAGACTTTTCTCTACCAGATGGTGTTTGCTGTTCGCGATCTAATGCAAGATGCGTACCCCGAATTGAGAGAAACCGCAGAGCGCGTTTCACGAGCTGTCGAGAGCGAGGAAACCCGCTTTGCCCGGACCCTGGACCTCGGGTTTAAGAAATTGGAAGGCATCTTCGGAACGGCGAGACGAATGGACTTGCTAGAGTATGGTCTCTTATCCCAAGCCAGGGACTCGGAGGTGGAAAGCGCAATAAAGAACTTGCAGGATGAACTCGATGATCTGAGCAAAACTAAAGATCTGCAGACTTTACCAGAGTCAGAGCGAGAGAAACTTCTCCGCACTGCAGTTGAGCTATCTGGCAAAGGGGAGCTGTTCGACGAGAAGTTCATAGACTGGTTAAGGTCCCAGTTCCGAAGACCGGTCATCTTGGAGGGCAAGAGAGCGTTTGAGCTATATGACACCTACGGCGTCCCTCTGGACTTCATGCAGGATGCTGCCCGAGATCAGGGCATCGAATTCGATCTGGACGGCTTCAACCGTGCAATGCAGGAGCAAAAGGCTCGCGCTCGCGCCTCTTGGAGAGGCGGCGCCAAGGCCACCGCAAGCCCGGCTTATTCCTCGCTACCGCAAACTGTCTTCGAAGGCTATAGCCAGACACGCTCGGCTAACTGCGAAGTGCTGGCAATCATCAAAAACGAAAATGGAGCAGGCGTCGGCACGCAAGAGTTGAAACCTGGCGAGCGCGGCCAGATCGTGCTCGATCACACTCCGTTCTATGCCGAAGCCGGCGGACAGGTTGGAGATATCGGCTGGTTCTACGCCGAAGATCGCAACACAGTAGTCGCTGAAGTCGAAGGCGTGACTTACCCCGTGCAAGGGGTCCGCGCGCATCGGGCCGTTGCCACCCAGCCGATTCGCGTTGGCGACAAGGTTGATGCTGTCGTCAACGACGAGGTTCGCCTGGCCACCATGCGCAATCACACCGGCACGCATCTGATTCACGCCGCGTTGCGCGAGGTGTTGGGCAATCACGTCAAGCAGGCGGGCTCGCTGGTCGATCCCGGTCACCTGCGCTTTGACTTCTCGCACTTCGCCGCTGTTGGCGACGAAGAGCTGCAGGACATCGAAGAGCTCGCCAACCGGGAAGTACTGAAGAATGATCGAGTCGAGGTCATCAACGACGTGCCCATTGATGTTGCGATCAACGAGTACAAAGCGATGGCGCTGTTCGGCGAAAAGTACGGCGATCGCGTGCGCGTGATTCGCATCGGCAATTTCTCGACTGAGCTTTGCGGCGGAACGCACACCGCAGCGACGGGTGAGATTGGCCTGATCAAAATTTTGAAAGAAGGCAGCGTATCGAGCGGTGTGCGCCGCCTCGAAGCCATCACCGGCGAAGGCTCGCTGCGCCACTTCCGCCAAGATCACCAGCTCGAGGACGTCGTCGCGGCTCTGGTTCGCGGCGCAGACGACCAGTCGCCGGCCGACGCGCTGAAGCAGGAACTGCTGCGGCGCGAAGAAGAACTGAAAAAACTTCGCAAAGAACTCGACCAGGTGCGTATGAAATCGGCTTCGTCGTCGGTTTCTTCAGCGGTCGAAAACGTGCGCGAAGTGAAAGGCGTGAAAGTCCTGGCCACACGTGCTGACAACCTCGACCGCCCCCAGCTGCGCACACTCATCGATAACCTTCGTAACAAGATTGGCTCCGGAGTGGTCGTCCTTGGCTCCGTCTGCGACGGCAAGGTCGCGCTTATCGTCGGCGTCACCAAAGACCTGACTTCGCGTGTGCAGGCCGGAAAAATCATCGCCGAGGTCGCTAAGAAAGTTGGAGGTTCCGGCGGCGGCCGTCCCGACATGGCAGAAGCCGGCGGCAAAGACCCCAGCGCACTCGACTCTGCCCTGGCCGAGAGCTATACCGTGGTCGAGAAACTCATCGCGTAGCTCCTTCGGGCATAAAACCTGCTTCAAGTGGATACTTAGTCTGAGTCTTCGCCTGAATTTGTTGACTATTTTGGAAACTTTTCCCCGTTCTTGGTGCGTCTGGGTCTCTCTAGAGGATTTTTCTATGGTGCATCGAAGTACTTGGCAAAGATCGACGCGGTGTCAGGAATCTCCTCAATCCGCCAGATGCGCTTCTCGGGCACGCGTACCATGCGTATGCGTATCTCATCCAAATCAAAAGGATTGGGCTGCGGCAGCCCGCCGATGATAACCTCGGCCGTATCGCCGCGCACTTCCGAACGCAGCACATGCAGTTGCGAGAAGTTGTGTATGTCGAGCTGCTGAAATCCCGATGTGCCGGTGAGTATTCCATTGCCACTCAGAAACATACGGAGAGCATTGCGCGTGCCAATGAGCGTCCAGTCGTGAAACTTAGGCGCGATCTTGTGTAGCCACTCGATGCGAGTTTGGGTGAAGGGCAGCGGATCTTCTTGAAACTTCTTTGTATATTTCGCCACAAGCACATCAGTGAGTGAGCGGCTGATGGCTTCGGCGATGCGCTCCTCGTCGACGTATTGGCTCGCCTTGCCGTAATTTTTCTCTCGGACAGCTTTTGCCAATTGCGAGAGCGAATATTCCGGAGTGCTGGTGTAGCGGTACCACCAGATTCCTCCTACAATGCTGAGAATCAATGAAATGAGTAGGATGACAGCGATGCCTTCGCGCCACGGATTTCTTTCGAATTGCCAGCCGGCCTGGGAATCCACGAGCACAGAATACGATGGGACCCGTCGTGCCAGAAATGTCGTTTTGGCAGCAAGAATCGGAATTTAGCCGCCCGGCGATCGGGTGTAAGGTTTCAGTGTCGGACAGCAAAACTGGATGGGAAAACTGTGCATCCTGCTGACGAATTAACCGTCTAAGATGGTATAGGTGGTTACATGGCGACCATAGAGAGCACATATTTGCAGACCGCGCGCGAACAGTTGGAGGCGCGCTTGGAACGGCTGGAAAGCCTGTTGCAACAACAGCCCAACCAGCAGGTGGAGCAACTGATCACCGAGGTCGATCGGGCAATCGAGCGCATCGACACCGGGCATTTTGGTGTGTGCACGGTTTGCCACGAGAGCGTCGAGGCGGACCGGTTGATGCATGACCCGCTGGTTTCGGTGTGTCTTGGGTGTCTGTCGCCGGCGCAGCAACGGGCGCTGGAATATGACCTGGAGTTGGCGGCGCGGATTCAGAGCGGGCTGTTGCCGCAGTCGGATATAAGCATACCGGGCTGGGCTGTGGCGTTTCACTATCAACCGGCGGGGGTGGTCGGCGGCGACTACTTTGACGTGATTGGCGATGGTCGCGGCGGCGCCTATTTCCTGGTGGCTGATGTTGCGGGGAAGGGAGTTGCGGCAGCGATGTTGTCGGCCAATTTGCGCGCTATGTTTCGCGCGCTGGTTCCGTTGGGGTTGGATGTGGAGAACCTGCTGACTCATGCTAACCGACTGTTCTCCGAATCGAAGTTGCCGATGCAATATGCCACCCTGGTCTTCGGGCACAGCAACTCGGCCGGCGAATTGAAGTTGGTGAATGCCGGGCATCTACCCATCCTGCTGTCGAGCGGCAACAAAGTTACCCGAGTGGAGAGCAATTGCATGCCACTGGGGCTGTTTGCGGAACAGGAGTTTCCGGTAAAGAGCGTTCACCTGCAAATGGGCGACACGTTGGTGCTTTACACCGACGGCGTCACGGAAGCGCAGGATGACAACGGTAAGGAATACGGAATCGCCAAGTTGCAGGCGCTGTTTGAGGAATGCATCACCAAGTGTCCTGAGGAGTTGGTGAAGTGTTTCCGTGAGCGGCTGCAAGGTTATCGCGGCGCGACAGAACGCGCTGATGACGAGACGCTACTAGCGCTGCAGTACGTCGGACCTACGTCTTCGACGATGGTGTCGTGAGGGGAATTAAGTCAGCGAGACCAAAGAGCTCCGATCGCTTCCGGAGCTTTTTTCGTTTCCGGCGAACGAGCTCGCTGGCGAAATAATGGATGGTGCCGAAGAAGGGACTCGAATCTTATATCGTATTGATTCTAAATGGTTTCAATCACTTACATTCCGCTAATGTCGACAAAAACGCACATTCCGCAGCCGCCGTGTACAAAATGTGTACAAAAATTTAATTCCAGCTTGGGACTGGTGAACAGGTATTCGCAGTGAATGGGAGGAATGGAGTGGGTTCTGAAGTTGGCTGGTTAGGCGATGTGTTTCACGGTGCGCTGCTTCTCATGGAAGCGCACCAGAACGGAGTGCGGAATTCGCAGCAACTTCTTCTTCCGCCGGTGCATTGCCTCGTCGTTCCCGACTTCGATCACACCTTCCTCCCGGCGGAACCAACGGTAGACGGTGTCGGTGCTGACGTTGAGGATTTCAGCCACCTGCACCGGGGTGTAATGCTTCTCGGTCGCCAGATCGGGCGGACGATTCTCTTCGGTGTTCATACCACTCTCCGTGCGATCTCCTCGGTGATCCCGGTGAGGCCGCAGGTTTCACAAGTGTAGTTGCCGATGTTGTTCCGCCGGTACAGGCAACGGGGGCAGTGCGGGAACGGCTCCACTATCTCGGTAATGGCAAGAGTGGCCGGAAGTGAACCTGCAA
>DASRAA010000014.1:0-33284 GCA_035638375.1 Binatia bacterium
GCATCGACTACGGAACGTTGCTGTTTGCACCGAGACCGTTCACAGGAATGCACTATTACTGCGATTCGTCCCAACCATACATTTGTATCCCTGGCGAAACCGTTGTGCCCTTGAACCTCAAAGCCGGATATCAGAATGTTCGTTTGCACGGAAACGTTGCAATCGGAATCGCAGATTCCGTACCCGAGTCGGGCACTTTGGGGTTGCTGCTGATTGGCTGCGGATGGTTGGCGCGTCGACTGAGAGTCGGCTTGGCAAACTGATCCCTTCGCGCGACTTTTCGAAAGCTTCTTCCGTCCTCTACAACTCTTGGGTGAGGTGTAGTTATTCCACCGTGGCTTGCAATTCCTACACGAGTACCCTATTGGTTGTAGCCCTTAAGTGGCTGAAAAAACGCGGCAAAAAGCGGAAGCAAAACTGCATTACCGGCTGCGCACAGCAGCATGTCTACTGCAATCACTCGAAAGAGGAGGGGAACCGATTCTTTAACTTAGGTTTTCGTCCGCTCGCACCTTAGGGACGGAAACTGAGCGGCCACGGTCACCCATCGGCCCCAACGCTCACACAAATAAGTCAGCCCGGCAATTCTTTCCGATGTAGCCCGCATCGTCGCCGGGTCGTTCAGTTCATTCGCCCAGGCGGCCTTTACCCAAATAGTTTCAATCTTTGGAGAAGCTGGTAATGATAAAGACTAACTCCGCCCGTGTACTGTGCTGCCTTCTGTACTTAGTCGCATTTTGCCGCCTGGTATTTTCGCAGGAGGCTCCTGATGGGCAGACATTCGACAATTCTGTTCAAACCTCGTCCTACAACACATCCAAACCTGCCCCAACTTGGCAAAAGATCGGCAACACCGGCCTGCCCACACAGAACTGGTGGATCCAGTTCGATAAAAAGGGCAACATGTATGTATCAAGCAATAATCCTTCGGCCGGCGGCGTCTCCAAATCTACCGACAAGGGCTTTCACTGGACCGTCATCAACACAGGGTTCTCGTGCCACCTTCATCGTGGCATGGGACTGGCACCGGACGGCACATTATTTGTGGGCAATGACTACTGCAACAACTACAACCAGGGCTCGAACCACTTCTACTGGCTCAATAACGTCAGCGGCAGCGGCACGCAATGGAGCACTGTGAGCACCCCGGGTTCCAACGGTGGCGGCCAGATCAACGGCTCGGTCATCGCCAACGATGGGAAGACCATCGTGTCAGCTACCTATAGCGGAATTTGGCTCTCCACCAACAACGCACGTGGCTGGTTTCTGGCTCCCGGAGGACCGATACCGGGTCAGAATGTTGCCGAAGGCATCGACACCTTCAAGCAGCCCGATGGCACGATCTACGCGGGCTTCGCGAAAGGCGGAGTGTTCTACTCAAAGGACAATGGCTATCACTGGACCAAGCTCGGATATCCTCCGGGAAACGGGACGAATGGTGATGTCTGGGCGATGGCAACCGCACCGGCAGGGCCATATGCGGGCTATCTGATGGTCTTCGCCGGAAATGCCGGAGCCCAAATTAAGACGGGCACGGGCTTCTGGTGCTACGGTCCGCAAGCTGCGCCTAACGGCACTTGGCATTTCTGCGGCAACAACGAGTACGCCGGGCAGATGGCGATCGACGTGACCGGCATCGTGATCAATTCGGCGCGTACGCGCGCCATCGCTATTCATTATGGTGACCGCGGCACGAAGCCCGTCTACAGCGATGACGGTGTGAACTGGAAGGCCTGCAACACCGGCCTTCCTCTGGATCCCAGCACTACCCTAGGTGGCGCGAACACCCAAGGCATACAGGTGGATCCCTCCACGGGCTATGTGTATATCGTGCTCAAAAACGGTGACATTTACCGCACGACCCAAACGCAGTAAAGGTTGCAATCAACGCTGAAGGTCCCCACACTGCCAGTCGGCGGTGTGGGGCAGAAAATGATCGGCCATGCGGGGTCACTCGCTTCCTCAGCGTTTGGCTGTTTAGTTTCACAGCAGCCGCCTCCAACCCAACAGAACCGACAGTCGATCCAGCTTCGAATCTACCTATCGTCATAGGAGGCGAGCCGGTAAAGGTAACGGCTGCGAATCTTACGTCTCAGCGCAGCCGGCTGCTATCTGGTCACAGTTTCCCGCCCCGCCACATCAAGGGGCCCCCGGGAGCAAAGGCTCAGGGCTGCCGGCCTGGCTTAGGCAATAATTTGCCCCGCCGCTCTGCTGATCGTCATAAGCGCTGTAGATGCGCTGTACTGTCCAGGTATTTCCGCTGGCGCCGTTAATGGTGTCGGATTCCCCATTGCAAATGTCGCCCACTTCACCACTGTTCGGATCGTTCTGGTCGTACCACCCTGTGGGTGGTGCAGCGTCGGTCACCATCTCGGCGAATTCATGACTGGTGACCTGGGTGCGGCGCTGCTCCTGCGAAAGGCTGGGATTGAGCGAGCAGGGATTGTTTCCGCAGGAATTCTGCAAACAAGCGTCATCCAGCGCGGGAATCATTCCGTAATAAAAAGGATTGCCGGCAGTAGTGGTGAAGTTGTTGTGATATCCAAACGCCGTGTCGCCCTGCGGCTCACACATCACGATGCCGAGACTCGGATCGTTTACCTCAGTATCTTCGTCAAGAAAAATGAGCAGCACCTGCGACGAATTGTTGGGTGGGGGCTCAGGAATCTCTCCATCATCGATGGCCTGTTGAATGATGCTTTGAATATCGCCATCGGTCAGTTGGTTCGCTATGTTCTCCACGAATGAGTCGCCCGCAAACTGCCCGCTACCCGCGCCAGTTCCGACTCCATACTGGCTGAGGACGTTCATGAAGTTGCTGGCCAGCAGGTCTTGCACATAAAGATTGAGCCGCTGCGCCGCCGCTTGGTGATCCGTGTCGCTCCACAGCGCTCCCCAGAAGCTGGTGTACACCACCGGACTGGTGATGACGGCTCCTCCGTTGTAAACGAAACCCGGAAAGGCTGGCTGGCCCGGCGTAGCGGCGGCGCGTTCCACTGCTCTTCGCGCTGGAACAACTCCTAGCACGGGCATGATCTCGGCGCCTGGATTCTCGTCTGGCATGTCATTGACCTCGGGGTGTGGATTTGGGCCGGGTGACGGACACGACGAGTGGCTGCGAAGAATCCTAGCTCAGGATTGTCTGGTTGTAAAAACGCCGGACCAGTGTCTTCAGTCCCCATTCACCTGTGATTAACAATTCATTGAACTTCGGTTGTTACTTTAGCTACACGCAATGATTGGCACTCGAGACCGCGGCCGCAAAATCCATGGTGTATCGAAAAGGTCAGGCCAGCAGCTGGCGTTCGTGCTGCTATTGGCGCTTTGGGCTGCGGGTCTTGCCGTTGTCCCTGCCTTCACTCAGGACGCCGGCAGTATGGCCGACGAAGCAGTCGCCCCTGCGGAAACTCCTGCAATACAAACCATGTTCCCGCACCCCAGTGAGACACGGTACTGGATCTCTGGACAGGCCAATTTCATTTTTCAGACCCATCCTCCCTTTTACGCCCTCTACTCGGGGACAAACAGTCTGCAGCCCTACTATGAGAAAGCGACCTCTCGGGTTCTCACGCTGTACACCGGGTATCAGATCACGAAATCAATTGAGGTTCTGCTCGATGTCGAAGAGGCGGGCGGTCAGGGACTGAGCCAGGCCCTCGGTCTGGCAGGGTTCACCAATCTCGATGTGGTGCGAAATCCAACCTTGGGCGAGGCCCCTTATTTGAGCCGCTACATGTATCACCAGGTGTTCGCGCTCAGTCCGGAAAAGACCGAGGCGGCGCGGGGCCCACTCTCCACATTTTCCGAGCTGCCGACGCGCCGATTGGAGCTCCGTTTCGGCAAATTCGGCATGAGCGATTTCTTCGATCTGAATTCGGTGGGTGGCGACAGCCATTTGCAATTCATGAACTGGGCGGTGGATCAGAATGGAGCTTACGACTACGCTGCCGACACTCGTGGTTACACCTTTGGAGTGATTCTCGAATACCAGAGTCCAAAGTGGGGCCTTCGCTTTGCTGAGGCGTTGTTACCGACGGTGGCGAATGGTCAGGACTTGCAGTGGAATCTACGCAAGGCCAATGCCTCAAACGTCGAATTCGAGCTGCATCGAGGATTTTTGAAAAAGAAAGACGGAATCATCCGAGTGCTGGCCTTCGTCAACAATGCCAATATGGGCATCTATCAGGTTGCCAACGACGAATACCTCGCCAATCCCGTCGCACCACCTGACATCACCAACCATCCTCCGCAGGTCACAACCAAGTATGGGTTTGGATTCAACTTCGAACAGGTTTTAGCCAAGAACATACTGATGTACGGCCGCTTTGGATGGAACAACGGGAAAACCGAGTCCTGGGCCTACACGGAAATCGACCAGACGGTCCAAGTTGGAGCAGGCTTCGTCGGGCGTCTGTGGAAGCGATCATACGACCGTGCCGGAGTTGTATTTGTTTCCAACGGCATCTCCAGCGAACACGCACGCTATCTTTCGTTCGGTGGATTGGGCTTCATCCTCGGTGACGGCGGCCTGACGTACGGCCGGGAAACCATCTTCGAGACGTACTACACCGGCCATGTATGGCGCGGACTATTCCTTGGCCCCGACCTGCAGTACATTGTGAATCCGGGCTACAACCAGGTGCGAGGCCCGGTGGTAGTTCCCTCATTCCGCGTGCATCTGGACTTTTGACGAACTGATGGCAAAACAGGCGAAATTCGTCATCCCAGGTCTCAGTGCTGCATTTCGGTTGTTTACCCTCGCGCTGATGATCATCGCTTTGCGACCATCGTTCGCTCAGACGGCACAAGAGTTATCTCAGGTCAAAAAGCTGTACGTCGCGCCGCTATCGGGAGGCGCCGGGACGAACGAGCTGCGTGCGAGTTTGATCAAGCAACTGACAAAAGCAAAAGCGGGTAAATTCCAGATTGTCGAAAATCCGTCGCAGGCGGATGCCGTTCTGAAAGCGACTGGCCAGCTATGGATTACAGGCTACATCTCAGTTAACCCTCGTGCCTCCACCGGCAACCGGCAGCCGGTGTATGGCGGCTATCTTTCCGTCGAGGTATTAGGACGAGGCAATGAGGTTTTGTGGTCTTATCTGGTGACGCCAACGAAATTCTCCAGCAGCAGCGCGCCTGATCACTTATCCGGCAACCTCGTCAAGCAATTGCTTGCCGCGGATGCTGCGAAGGGTACTTCGGGACCGAATGCCAGAAGCGCCGGACATCTCGAGCAGACGGCTCTGCACGGAGCGGGCGCCACGTTTCCGGCTCCGCTCTATCAGAAGTGGTTCGAATCATTCGAAGCGAACCATCCCACGGTGCAGATTCGCTATGACGCTGTCGGATCTGAGGCGGGCGTTCGTCTTCTAACCGAAGACAAAGTCGATTTTGCCGGCTCCGATGTCCCACCTGACGCGAGCGCCTCGCAACCTAGCTTTCTGCGCGTGCCTACGGTTTTGGGCGGAGTCGTTCCCATCTATAACCTGAAGAACATCGACTCAAGTTTGCGATTTACCTCCGAGATGCTGGCGGGAATTTATCTCGGCCAGATCACCAGGTGGAATGATCCTCTAATTCAAGCCTCGAACAAGGGCGTTTCGCTGCCCAATGCTCAGATCGCCGTGATTCACCGCTCGGATGGGAGCGGCACGACCTATGCGTGGTCGGATTTCCTTTCGAAAACTGATTCTGCATGGAAATCTAGTGTCGGAATCGGTACCACATTGAATTGGCCGGTTGGCACGAACGCGGAAGGTAACGGTGGCGTTGCCACAATGGTGCAAAAGACCCCAAACTCCATCGGATATGTGGAACTCGTCTATGCCATCCAGCACCAGTTGAGCTTTGGATCGGTGCGCAATGCCTCGGGAGAGTTCATCCACGCCGACCTTCAAGCGCTCGCGATAGCGGCGAAGAATGCCGGCGGCTCGCCTTCCCAACCGCCTGCCTCCATTACCAATGCCGCGGGAAAGGGAGCCTATCCCATTGCCACGTTCACCTGGCTTCTGCTGCCCCAGCAAACCGACGATTCAGCAAAAAGAATGGCTCTGGCCGAACTCCTTCGCTGGGTCCTGACGGCCGGCCAGAAAGAAAGTTCTGCGCTCGGGTATGCTCCTCTGCCCCGCGATCTCGCCGAGCGGGTCTTACACTCGCTTCCCAATTCTCCTTAGCTCTTGCAAGACTTCTGATTTGTGTAGTTTGCAGTGAAGACGGGCTGGCCTTGGCCTCCAGCCTCCAGGCAACTTAGGATTTTCCCGCTGTTCGTTGGCGGACGTTATCCGCCGTGGCCGAACAGGCAACCTCCTGCACCCACGCAGGTGTCCACCCTTTCTCATTGATTGCAAATTACTTAGTATGTGGTGTTTGTGGCTGGGAGATTGCAAATCTGAGATAAATTAGCTCGAAGCACACCCAGCGGGTGGGGAAGCGATGATGAAGCTTAGATCTGACTTGATCGTGCAAGACCTGAGAGTGGCACTGCGGTCGCTATGGAAGAGCAAGGGGCTGGCATTCACCGTAATCGTGACGCTGGCGTTGGGTATCGGCGCCAACGCCGCCATCTTCAGCTTGATCCGAGGAGTATTGCTGCGGCCCTTGGTCAATCGCGACGAGGATCGGCTGATCTACATCCGGCAGAGCGCGCCCGGGCTCCAGCTGGAGAATTGGCAGTTCTCCGTGCCGGAAATTCAGGACCTCAAGGCTAGCCTGAAGACCATCAGCTCGGTTGGAGACTTTTCCACCATCGGCTTCACAATGGTGGGTTTGGGTGAACCGCGCGAGGTGCGCGCCGGAGTAGTCGGCGGCTCCTACTTCAAAGTCATGGGACTGCGTCCCGTACTGGGACGGCTGCTGGATGAACACGATGATGGTCCGAATGCCGCTGGCGCTTGCGTGCTTACCTATCGCTTCTGGTCCACGTCGCTCAACAGCGATCCGACGGTGATCGGCAAGACCGTTCGGTTGGGCGACCGTAACGCGACGATCGTGGGAGTCTTGGAGCCCTCGGTTCCCTACCCGGCGCGAACCGAGATCATCGCCAACGTGGTTACGAGCCCGCATCACCTTTCCGCCACGATGGTCCTGGGACGCGTGCATCGCATGACCGAGCTCTTCGGCCGCCTTGCTCCCGGGGCCACGCTTGAGCAGGCAAACGCCGAGTTGCAAGCGATTTACGCCAACATGGTAAAGGCGCATCCTGAAGCGTATTCGCCCCAAGCAAAAGGCCAGATCCACGCCGTGCTGCTTCGCGACCAGATCAGTTCTGGGGCAAGGCCCGTTCTGCTGGTATTGCTTGCCGCATCGCTGCTGATCTTCATCATTGCCTGCTCCAACGTTGCCAACCTCATCCTCTCGCGCTCGGTACGACGCGAAGGTGAGCTGGCCATTCGCGCCGCCCTCGGAGCAAGTCACGGAGCCTTGCGGCGCACCCTGTTGGCCGAAAGTTTGTTGTTGTGCGGAGCAGGTGCGGTGCTTGGCGTTCTAAGCGCCGGCCCCATGGTGGCAATTCTCTCCGGCTACGCCTCGCGCTTCTCGGTTCGTGCCCTCGATCTAAAGGTTGATTCGAGCATTCTGTGGGTCGGAGCCGGGTTGGCCGTTGTCGCAGCTATACTGCTGGCCTATGTTCCGCGTCTTCCCTCTACCGAATCATCCAGCGGCATGACTCTAACCAGCAGCAGCCTGCGGATTACGGGTAGCACCAGCCGCCGCCTGCGCATGTTTGCCGTCACGCAGATAGCTGCCTCCTTTATCTTGCTGGCCGGCTCCAGCATTCTCATTAAAACCCTGCTCACGCTTCGGAACCAGCAGACCGGATTCGACATGCACCGTGTTCTTGCTCTCGATGTGCCGGTGGTTTCTTACGGAAGAACTCCCGACGACATCATCAACTTCTATCGCGAGGCGATCCGTCGCATCAACCAACTGCCTGGCGTCGATCGTGTCGCGCTGGGCACGCAGGTTCCCTGGCGCGATTCACAATCCCTTGGTCCCGGCTTCCAGGTTGCCGCGGAAGGTCACATCAAGGGCGCGCGCGAGGAAGATCCTCGCATTTTGTTCCGAGTGATTTCTCCCGGTTTTTTTGCGGCGCTCGGCGTTCCGCTGATCGAGGGACGCGACTTTAACGATGACGACAAGCGCGGTGGTGAGCCTGTCGTGATCATCAGCCAGAGCGCGGCACAACGTCTGTTCCCCGGACAGGACCCGATCAATCACCATATCATGTGGACCGATCCCATCATGAAGTTCATCTTCGTCAACACCGGGCCTCGCCGGATCGTCGGCGTGGTAGCCGATATGGACGATGACCACCTTGTACCCGAAGCGGAGCTCACCATCTACCATCCATTCGGCCAAATCCCCGATGGGGAGGCCAACAAGGAAATTCCGCTGTTTGGCGGCCGTTTATTCGTCCATACGCGCATGGACCCGCACGGCCTGATCACTCCCATAACCCAGATCATTCGGAAGATGGCTGTCGACCAGCCCGTGGAACGTGCCGCCACCTTAGAAGAAATTCGCGCAGAAGTGCTCACACCCGAGCGCTTGAATACATTCGTCTTCGGCGGCTTTGCCGCAGTGGCGCTGACTATCGCCGTGGTGGGTGTCGCCGGAGTACTGGCCTTTTCCGTGAGCGGGCGTATTCGCGAGTTCGGCATTCGGTTGGCGGTGGGAGCGCAACCTCGTCACTTGTTGCTGACTGTGATTGCCGAGGGCATCGTGATGGCTGTAACGGGCGTGTTTACGGGTGCGCTAATCGGATATGGGCTGACCAAGTTGGCTGCGCGTTTCTTACCGGCTCTGGAGACGCCGAGCTCAGCGCCGATCGCCGCATCGGTCATTTTGCTGATGGCTGCGACCATCATCGGCTCAATGTTTCCGGCCGAGCGCGCCGCCCGCGTGGATGTGAACGAAGCGCTAAGGGCGGAGTAGCGACAGTTCTGATTGTGGTGTCCGCTCTTTCGCCTTCCTTTGGCGCTAGGGCGGATAACGATCCTCTATTCCGGACCAGAGCTGGAGAACCTATGGAAACACTGTGGCAAGACATTCGGTTTGCGTTCCGGATGCTGATCAAGAATCCCGGGTTCAGTGCCATCGCAATTCTGTCGCTGGCCTTGGGAATTGGCGCCAACACGACGATCTTCACGGTAGTAAACGCAATTCTGCTCCATCCTTTGCCGGTGAAGGACATCACTCGTCTGGTCGAAGTGGACACCATTGACACCAAGACTCGAGTTACGGCTGCCAATTTCACGAAAATGGGGATGTCGTACCCGAATTGTCAGGATTACATCCGACAGAACCAGGTCTTTTCCGGGCTGGTCTGCTGGGTTGGCCCGATTCCCTTGACATGGAGCGGCGGCACCGAGCCGAAACAAGTTTTGGGACAAATGGTGAGCGCCAACTACTTCGAACTTCTCGGAGTGAGCCCCATAGCAGGACGTTTCTTCCTGCCCGACGAGGACACAAAGCCGGGTGGCAACAACGTGGCTGTGTTGAGCTACAACCTGTGGGTAAACAAATTCGGTTCGGACCTCAACATAATCGGGAAGGTCATCACCCTCAACGCGACACCCTACACCATCGTTGGGATCGGCCCCCCCGGCTTCAAAGGATTGTTCACCTTTGGAAACGCAGAAGAAATTTGGATTCCGATCAGCATGTATCCCCAGGTGCTCGCAGGCTTTTTCAAAGAATTTTTTAACGACCGCAGGTTCCTGACCACCACGGTCTTTGGTCGCCTAAAAGACGGTATCAGCATAGGCGCCGCGGAAGCATCGCTGAAGACTATCGCATCGCAACTGGAGAAGGCCTATCCCAAAGACAATGCCAGCCGCAGTGTGGCGCTGACTCCTCTTGCCGATGCCGCGGTGGGCGTAAACAATCACGACCAGTTCGTGCTCATCGGCGGACTGATGATGGGGATCGTGGGCCTGGTTCTTCTGATCGCCTGCGTAAACGTCGCTAATCTGCTGCTCGCACAGGCGGCTCGCCGGGAAAAGGAACTTACCTTGCGGGCTGCACTCGGAGCCAGCGGACGCCGAGTCTTTCGGCAATTGCTGACGGAGAGCCTGGTGCTTGCTATTCTCGCGGGAGGCATTGGCATTGCTATCGCCTACGGTGGCCGCGCGTTGCTATGGTCGTTTCGTCCGCCATTCATCCGTGATGGTGACGTGGACATCAGCTTTGATTCGCATGTGCTCTTCTTCACCTTAGGCGTCTCCCTGGTAACTGCTGTGCTGATTGGCCTCGCTCCGGCAATCAAGCTGGCGAGACCAAATTTGATCGAGGTGCTGAAAGTCGGTGGACGCGGCGGCAGCGTCAGTTGGGCGCGCAACCGCTTCCGCAGCCTGTTGGTCGTAACCGAAATAGCCCTGGCACTGGTTGCGCTCGTCGGCGCTGGGCTCTTCGTTCGCAGCATGCAGAACGCGCAACGTGTCGATCCCGGATTTGAGTCCAAAAACCTCTTTGTGTTTGGCTTCGATCTCGGAGCCTTGCACTATGAGGAAGGCCGCGGTCAGCAGTTTTTCCGCTCCGCCATCGAACGAGCCGAGGGGTCTCCTGGTGTCGCCTCGGCGACGATTGCCTCCAATTTCCCGCTCGGCGGCGGTCTGTCTCGCACCGTGTTTCCTGAGGGTCAGGATGAAGCTTCGGGATATCGAGGAACATTGACACAGCTTGACGATATCGCTCCCAATTACTTCAAGACCCTGCGGATCCCGCTAGTCAGTGGCCGGGAATTCACCGACTCCGACCGCAAGGATACGACCCTGGTGGCGGTCATCAACGAGGCCATGGCCAAGCACTTCTGGCCGGGACAGAACGCCGTCGGAAAGCGCTTCCATTTCTTCGGAGAGAAGGACCTGCGCGAAGTTGTTGGCGTCGTGCGAGACACGGTGGTAAATAACATCGGCGAAGAACCTCAGCCGTTGGCCTATTTGCCAGTGGCACAGGATTTCTCTCCGTTGGCAACCATGCAAGTGCGTACGAACGGCCGACCAGAAGGAGTGATCCCCATGGTGCGGAGCAATGTTCAATCACTGGACAATAGCCTGGCGCTCACCAACTGGAACACCGTCAAGGAACTTCTCGATCAGGGACTGTGGGCCCCACGCATGGGGGCGGCTCTGCTGAGCGTCTTCGGCGGAATCGCTCTGATTCTCGCAGTCGTCGGCGTTTATGGCGTGCTCTCTTATTCAGTCACTCAGCAGACTCCGGAAATCGGTATTCGCATGGCCATGGGTGCAAGTACCAACAACGTTTTGCGTCTAGTGGTGAAACAGGGAATGCGGCTGGCCATCATTGGCCTGATCACGGGCTTGGTGATTGCCTTTGCCGCAATGCGCTTAATGTCGAGCCTGCTCTTCGGAATCAGCGCCCATGATCCGCTGATTTTCGGCGGCGTCGCGCTGATATTGGCGACCGCGGCAGTCCTGGCCTGCTACATCCCGGCGCGTCGCGCCGCCCGCGTCGACCCATTGGTGGCGTTGCGCTACGAGTAGGCAATCCGAGGGGCGAACACGGTGTTTGCCCTCGTTCAAGGGCCCTGCCTTTGCGTGTCCCGGAGCCTGTCCTGAGTTTGTCGAAGGGTTCGCACCCTTCTTTTCGGGCGCTAACTAACCTGCGCATAGCGCCGAGCGGGGTTTTCAGGAGTATGAGAGTGCTACGCCCTGAATCATCTCATTTGAACGACGCGGTCTGCGACACAGCCCATTCACAGAACGTATCCAATTAGTGCCTCTTAAGTGGGATTCAGGTAGATTTTCGTTGACCCAACTTCTCGAGGCGGCGAATATCTAGACAGTTCAACAAAATCGTCTATCTTCCCTCAGTGATTCTGGTTGGAAAGAACCTGGCGAGGACCTTACTCTTGCCCTATCACCGAACCCCAGCCTTCGTGCTATCGATCCTCTTGCTTTTGCCGCCCGGGCTCCTCGCCGAAGGAGGCGGGAACAACATCGCGCAGGTCTCCATTCCCGATGGAACTCCGGTTCAGCTCCGGCTCATACGCACCGTGTCATCGGCAACGGCAAAAACCGGTGATGCACTCGATTTTGCAGTCGAAAAGGACGTCAATGTCAGCGGCCTCACGGTTGTACCCGAAGGTTCGCTCGCGAAGGGCACGGTCCTCAGCGTCAAGCGCCGCAGCATTTTGGGCATTGGTGGCAGGCTGGTGTATAGCGTCAACAGCATCTCGTTATCGAGCGGGGAGACTATTGCCGCGCACGCGCGCAAAGTAGCAAAGGGAAATTCGCGCGTCGGTCGCATGTTGGCCGGCGTGGCGATTACGGGACTGCTGTTCCTGCCCGCTGCCCCCGTGTTTCTCCTCACCCGGGGGACTAACGGAGTTGCGCTCAAAGGCACAGAACTGACAGCGAAGATCGAGTGCAACTCGGAGGTTTCGGCGACTGGACTGACTGCCGCTGCTGAGGAGACAGTCCAGCTCAACGATATGCTGAAAAACCTACCGCCGCGTGTCGTCAATCGTTCCGGCCTCGAGGGCGACATGGTCAACCTCATCTTCGTGGCCCAGCAGAGCGACCTGGAGGCGGCCTTCATCCGCAACGGATGGGTCACGACCGACCCCTGGAAACCGGTGGCGCTCTGGCACATCTTGAAATATCGCAGCCACGATACCCACTTACCCATGGCCGAGTTTTATATGTTTGGCCGCATGCAGGACTTCGGTTACGCGCTTCCCGATCCTCAGGCCATCATCCGCCGTCGCCATCACATCCGTATCTGGAAGACCCAGTACACATTAAACGGTGTGCCGCTCTGGGCGGGCGCGGCCAGCTATGACACTGCGCTCGAGTACGGTAAGGCCGGTCATCTGGTCAATCACACCATTGACCCCAATGTCGACGCCGAACGGGATTTCGTCGGCAACGAGATCGCCGGAAACGATGCCCAGCGCTATGTTCAGTCGAAAAACCCGGTCACCGAGGCCAAAACTACTACCGGGAACGCATACTGGTCTGACAGCCGTTTACTCCTCGTCGACCTCCACAAGAATCCAGCCGTGCTCGCCGCAGTGCCCAACGCGCCTACCCTGTTGACGCCGGCCAAAGAGTCGGTGCAACGAACCGGCAACTAACCTTGCTTTTCGCTCGGACGAGCCATCTCGGGCCCGTTTCGGTGCCGAGGACTCACTTGGAAGCATTTCTGCTGTAACTCATCGTGCCAGCAGACCTTGTCCATTGGCGACCACTCGAGTCAGGTTACGGACAAAGGCTTCTTGCAAGGGGCACGGAAAGCCGCTGACTCTGCGAATCGGAATTCTGGCCACAAGGTTGCGACAGTTTTACTGAGTCTGACAGGACAGTTGTGTCCGTCTAATGGCGATTATGTTCGGAGATCTGCGCTATAGCTTGCGGCAACTGCGAAATGCGCCGGTCTATACCGCGATGGTGGTGCTCACGCTCGCACTAGGCATCGAGGCAAACCCAGCAATTTTCAGCGTGGTCAAAGCCGTTCTATTGAATCAACTGCCTTACCGCGAGCCCGAGCGCCTGGTGAAGTTCGCAATCCTGCTAATTCTGTTCCGGAAACGATTGACTTCACCACCGCGCATGACTTGCGTGAACGCAGCCATTCGTTTGCGAGCATGTCGCTCTTCCGCGATGGCGACCTCGCCATAGTCGAGCAGGGACAGCCGGAGGTTCTCGAAGGCCTGCTCGTAAATTACGACTACTTCAACACTCTCGGCGTTTCCATGCAGCTAGGTCGCGCGTTTCATGCGGACGAAGATCAGCCTGAGACTCGGTATGAGGCCATTTTGACGCACGGTCTCTGGCTGCGGCGCTCTGGTGGCGATCCGTCCATCGTCGGAAGAAGCGTCCGCCTGAACGACAAGCCATACAAAGTCGTGGGTGTCCTGCCTGAGTCGTTTCGGCCGTTTGCGCGACTTGACCGCACAGTAAATGCCGGAGATTTTACGCCGCTGGGCTACGACTTGAAGCAGCCATCGGCATGCCGTGGATGTCAGCATTTGCAAATTGTCGGCCGGATGAAACCCGGTGTAACCGTCGAGCAGGCGCGGGCCGAGCTCAACGGCATCCTGCGAGAAATCGTCCGCGAGCATCCTAAAGACTACGATCCCAAAACTGTCATAACTCTGATGTCGCTACGCGATTACATGGTGGGGAGAGTTCGTAGCGCGTTATGGGTGCTGCTGGGGGCAGTCGGCATGGTATTGCTCATCGCCTGCACCAAGGTCGCTCATCTTGCGCTGGCGCGGCCAGTTCGCGCGAAAAGGAAATGGCAGTAAGGTAGCACTCGGAGCGGGACCTCCGCGACTCATGAGGCAAATGCTGAGCGAGAGCGTTGTTCTGGCAGTTCTGGGAGGAGTCGCCGGGGCACTTCTCGCATGGTGGGGCACATTCGCTCTTGCCGGCCTTGGCCCCCAACAATTACCGCGGTCCCACGAGGTATGTATCGATCAGCCGGTACTGTTGTTTACGCTCAGCCTCAGTGTGCTCGCAGGATTATTGTTCGGTATGGCGCCGGCACTAGACCCCAACGTAGCCCTACGCTACGAATGAGAACGTCAGTTATAGCGGTTAGCACTGGGCCGCTAGTCCGCTGTCTTTGGGCTCTCGTCCCTCCCTTCAATGTCCGACAACGTGTACAACTGCGGGCCACTGCCCATGCACGTTGCGATACGCAACGTGGATTTCAAATAACCGTGCCGAGACAGCAACTTGTGCCCGATTGACCCCATTGCGTCACCGCTGGCTATGTGTGGGCCCTCGCGTCGTTAAAAGTTTCGAACCACCCCGTTAACTGGCTGTGTCCCGAAATGTGTAGCTGCGTCGCCTATAAACAGTTGAAAACTTTGTTCTTCATAACAGACCTCCCAAGCCTGAGATGAAGGAAGATCAGGCATGTAGGGTGCTGAAGTCAAAGAGTATTGCGCGGACTTCAAAACGTTCCCGTCGTTTGCCGTAATTGCTGTGCTTTACCGTTATGGTCCGGGTTACAATTCCGCTGCCGGACTCAGACCGAGCCAGCAATAGGAGTACGCGATGGGCGAAGTCCTACCCGCCACACCGCCTTCTGCGCAACCGCTCGAAGAGCGCCTGGATTCCTGGAAGGAAATCGCGGCCTACCTCAACCGTGATGTCACTACAGTCCAGCGTTGGGAGAAGCGGGAGGGAATGCCTGTCCACCGTCACCTGCATGACAGGATGGGCTCAGTTTACGCGTTTCGGTCTGAGTTGGAAGCTTGGGCCAGCAGCCGGAAACTGCGAGCAGCCGAAGACGACGCGAGCGCTTCCGTAGCACTCAATCCCCCTTTTTCGCCTCGCAGCCCTGCGACATCAAAGTCAGGTACCGGCTCAAGGCTCGTCTGGATACTGATGGCGGCGGCACTGCTGATTGGCGGAGGCCTTTGGCTGCGCAGGACAGAATACTTCTGGCGAAACCCAATCGCTAACGTGCGATTTCAGACAGTGACCGACTTCGGTGGAGTGGCACGGGACGCTGCCGTATCGCGCGACGGTCATTTCATCGCCTTTCTCTCGGACCGGGACGGACAGATGGACGTTTGGGTGACGCAAGCCGGTTCCGGAGAGTTTCACAACTTAACGCACGGCAACACACGGGGGCTCGGCAATCCATTGGTACGCACCCTGGGGTTTTCGCCCGATGGGTCGCTGGTCACGTTTTGGATTCGTAGGCAGGACGGCTCGAGCGGTGGTGAAATCGGTGTCTGGGCCGTGCCAGTTTTGGGGGGCCAGCCGAGGCCGTACCTTGAAGGCGTGGCCGAATACGACTGGTCGCGTGACGGCACTCGGCTGGCATACCATACGCCGGGATCCGGGGACCCGTTATTTGTGTCGAGTGGCGGCCGTCGACTGCAAGACAGGCCAATTCTTACTGCGCCGGCAGGGCTTCACTCTCACTTTCAATTGTGGGCACCCGACCTGATGTTCATCTATTTTGTCCACGGCTCGGTCCCCGACAACTTGGACATCTGGCGCATCGCTCCGACGGGCGGAACTCCCGAGAGAATCACTTCGCACCATAGTCAGGTCACTTATCCGGTATTTTTGGACCGGCGAACGCTGTTGTACCTCGCTACTGACTCCGATGGTTCAGGTCCATGGCTTTATAGTGTGAACGTCGACCGCCGTGTTCCCCACCGGCTGACCACCGGGCCTGAACGGTTCACATCGCTTGCAGCCGCCGCAGATGCTCGTCGTCTGGTTGTCACGATTGCGAGCCCGAAGAGAACGCTTTGGCGGTTGCCAATCGCAGACTCAGCGACCGGCACAACCGCGGCTGCTCCAATCTCCCTGACCACAAGCACAGGATTTTCTCCGCGGCTGGGCCCGAATTTCCTTTTGTATGTTTCCGCGACCGGCACCGGCGACAGTATCTGGAAGTTTGCCGACAGAACCATTACTGAGTTGTGGAGTGGTGAGGACGCGCAAGTCTTCGGTGGACCGGCAATCTCCCATGATGGACAGCACATTGCATTCTCGGTTCGACAGCGGGGACGAACGCTTCTTTACGTGATGCAAGCTGATGGTACAAGCGCCCGAGTTGTGACAGATTCGTTCGACCTGCAAGGCGCTCCCGCATGGGCACCCGACGGCCAGTCGATCACCTCAGCGGTAAACGATCGTGGAGTCCCCCATCTCTACCGTGTACCGGTCGATGGTGGCTCCCCAACTCCTTTTGTGCAAGAGTACTCGATGGATCCCGCCTGGGCCCCCGATGGCAGCTTTGTACTATTCTCCGGGCCCGACATTGGCACCTCATCTCAAATGAAAGCTGTCGGCGCCGAGGGCGCGGTCCACCCTCTGTCGTCCATAACCCTGACGCGTGGGGCACGGCATGTAGCTTTTCTGCCGCAAGGAAGATCACTCGTGCTGCTGCGTGGAGAGATTCAACACAAGAACCTGTGGCTCATTGACCTTGATACGGGCGCGGAGCGGCAGCTTACTGACCTTACTCCCGACTTCGACATTCGCGACTTCGATATCTCCCCGGACGGCCGTGAAGTGGTCCTCGAACGTGTGCAGGAGCGTTCGGAGGTAATGCTGCTGGATTTACCCCAACGGTAATCAGGATTCGGCGGGACAAGATTACGACAGAGTTCAAAAGTGTCTACTTCGATGGGTAGGCGAGGGGTCTTCAATCTGCCGGCCATCGGGTGACAGGCGAACACCAATTCAGGTCAGAGCGATAGAATGTTGAGTCGCATTCGGAGCACTCATGGCAACCACCGCAACTCGTACCAATCCTCTTTCTTATCTCACTGACCAGCTCAATGAACTCAAGCAGAAGGGTACCTACTTCCGGCTGAGGGTGCTGGAGGACGAGCAGGCGCCGGTTTGCAGGTTCGACGGCAAGCGAGTCATCAACCTGGCGTCGAACAATTACCTAGGGCTGACGACGCATCCTAAGCTGCGTGAGGCAGCGCTGGTGGCGACGAAGAAGTACGGCGTGGGCTCGGGCGCGGTGCGCACCATAGCCGGAACGATGTCGCTGCACATGCAGCTCGAAGAAAAGATCGCGCGCTTCAAGAACGTGGAGGCGTGCGTGGTGTTTCAATCGGGCTTTACGGCGAACGCAGGTACGGTGTCAGCCATCCTGGGCAAAGAGGACTTCATCATCTCCGACGAGCTGAATCACGCTAGCATCATCGACGGGGCGCGGCTGTCGCGAGCCAAGATCAAGGTCTTCCGGCACAAGGACACGGCGCAGGCCGAAGAACTGCTGGCGGAGGTGAAGAATGAGCCGGGCAAGAAGCTGCTCATCACCGACGGCGTGTTCTCGATGGACGGTGACATTGGTCCGCTGCCCGCGCTATGCGAGCTGGCCGAGAAGTACGGCGCCATCATGATGGTGGATGACGCGCACGCCTCGGGCGTGCTGGGGCGCAACGGGCGCGGGACGGTTGACCATTTCGGTATGCACGGGCGCGTGGACGTGCAGGTCGGTACGCTGTCGAAGGCCATCGGCGCCCTGGGCGGGTATGTGTGCGGCACGCGCGACCTCATCGAGTTTCTGTACCATCGCGGGCGGCCGTTTCTGTTTTCCACTTCGCATCCCCCGTCGGTAGCGGCGACATGTAGCGCGGCGTTTGATGTGCTCGAACAGGAGCCGGAGCGCATCGCGGTGCTGTGGGAGAACACGAACTACTGGAAGAAAGAGCTAGGCGCGCTGGGATTCAACATTGGCGGAGTGAACACTCCTGCCAGCGAGACTCCGATTACGCCCATAATCATTGGCGACGGCAAGCTGACCATGGAATTTTCCCGCGCGCTGTTCGACGAAGGCGTGCTGGGCACGGGCATTGCGTTCCCGACGGTACCGGAGGGTAAGGCGCGCATCAGGACGATCATGACGGCAACGCACACCCACGACCAACTCGACCAGGCGCTAGAGACGCTGAAGCGGGTGGGAAAGCGGATGGGAATACTTGGGTAGAGCGCCAAGCTTAGCAGTTGAGAGTCATTCACCACGGAGGCACGAAGGAAACGGAGTTTCTCCAAGACGTGCCTAAGAGAGTCGGTCTAACAGCGTTAGTCCCACTAGCACTCGCGTGTGCCGCATGTGCTGTACCGTCGCTGTTCCCTCATTTGCCGGCTCTCGCTCTCGCCCTGCAACGCGGATTTGCTCTGGTGTGTCATCAACATCCGGAGCGGTCGA
This sequence comes from Binatia bacterium, assembly GCA_035638375.1. Classification (GTDB taxonomy): domain Bacteria; phylum Acidobacteriota; class Terriglobia; order Terriglobales; family Acidobacteriaceae; genus DASRAA01. The sequence goes on from DASRAA010000014.1 coordinate 18,664, forward strand.
TCGTCTTTTTCGGCGGAAGCGTTGCCGTGTGCGCGCGCTGCTTGGGTATCTATCTCGGAGCAGCTGCCGGCCTTCTCTTCCGCGCTCCTCGCCAACTTGGCTTGAAACTACTTGCGGGCGCAGTTGCCCTGAATGGCATGGATTGGCTTGCCGAACTTGCCGGCCTGCATGGCAATTGGATGCTCGTCCGCTTTGTTCTGGGAATCGCCTTGGGCAGTGCGGCAGCGATGACGGTTGGGACAGGTTTGAAAAGACCCACCCTTCGACTTCTCTCAGGACAGGCTTTAAGCAAACACGGCTTGGATGGAGCACGCGCAGCGGCAGCTTTCGTCCGATCAACTGCCGACGAAATTGCGAGGCCGGCGAGTTGATTTCTTATCCCGCTTGCAAGAGCACGCTGCTGAGCCAAACAATGTGCACTAAAACCGCAGCACCGACTAGTTGCCACGCTACGGTCGTGCGGATCCAATCCTCTTTCACAGCGCGCCGCAATACATAAATGCCGAATGGAAGGTTGATCAGGACGGCGGTTACGAGTCCAGGCACATAGCTGCGCAGCAGCAATGCTGTCAGCATGTGCGATACGGCATTGACCAGCAGCACAGCTTCAATGAAAAGCACCGCAACCAGAAGAGGTTTGCGCCTGGTGAGGATGGCCGCGACGCTGACGAGCAGCGGCAACACCGTGGCAAGCAGCAGAGCGAACGGCAAGACTTGCGACGCATGCAGCTTCGCGGCAGGAAACCACTCCGGCAGCCTTGTGCCGATGGAGGCGAGAAAGCTGGGGAAGGTCAGATACTCCTCCGCGCTGTGCAGGATGAGGCTGAGTCCAATCAGGCTCAAGACCGCATTGCGCGACAAAAGCAACATGCTCAGAAGCTCCACCTTATTCAGCTTGTAACTGCGATTGTCGCGTAGTCTAGCTTAGTGTTGAAATTCGTACCGCTATCGCTCACATCTCGCAGTTATGATGGACAACCACGGAGGCAACCTGCAGCATGAAATTTGTGGACCGCATCACTCGCGGCGACATGCACGGCATCCATTATGCAGTGAGCATCTTTATCGCGACGGCTTTGCTATGGTTCCTGATGCGCAAGTTCACCCAGTTCAACCCGATCTGGGCCGTCAGCTCAATGGTTGCTACCAGCGACCCCACGATGAAGGAGGCCGTGATGTTTCTGCGCGCGCGGGTAATCAATACGTTGGTGGGCTGTATCGTCGGGCTTTTCTTCATTGCAGTGGGAACGAATATGCTCTCGATGCCACTGGCCATGGCGTTCACGGTTCTGCTTTCTTCGTATGTAATACGGATTCAAACCATGTGGCGCCAGGCACCAATCAGCGCAGCTTTCGTCATCGCCGCCGGAATGGGGCATGAGTCGCGCCGGAATGGTCTCATCGCCGGAGCCTATCGCATGGACGAGGTGCTCTTCGGCTGTATCGTGGGACTTGTGGTGGCATGGATCGTTTCCGTGGTGTGGCCGCTTCCCGAACCAGAACTTCCCGAAGGCACAGCGAGAGAATCGTGCAACAGCGCGTCTCGCTGAGGAATACATCGGGCTATTCACTTCCGAATCTAAGGTCTTTGCCCGCTGTCGTGGCTTTGGCGCTCGCGCTAATTTCAGATGTCACTCCAAGATTCAGCTCCCAATGCATAATGGCCTCAATCTATGGGAAAAATCGGGCTTATGTAGCGTTGCTTGTGCTGACCGTAGTTGTTCTCTGCACACAATGTGAAACCAGCAAGACGGTACAAGTCCAGCCGCCACAGTCTCCGCAGGTGAAGCCGGCACCCGCTACGCCGATCGATACGAAGAAAGCGCAGCTGGGCGGCAAGACCTGGGAGCCAGAGTGGGATGTCTTCATCGAGAAGTCGATCCCTCCGGAGATGCTTGGTTCGCAAGTTCCGCGCGACGTGAAACGCTTCTGCCCACGCTTCTACAACATGAATGAAGTCGACAAGCGTGCGTTCTGGGCCTATTTCTTTCAGGCGCTAGCCGGCGCCGAGGCTGGGCTGGAGCCGAGGACGCGCGCGCACCATATGCAACCGGAAGTCTCCGTGCCTGACCCCGTCACCGGAGTGTCCGGTCAAACAGAAGGGCTGCTGCAACTCACTTACGGCGACTCAAAGCGGTACGGATGCGACTTTGATTGGAAAGCCGATCGAAAGCTTCCGCTGAAGGATCCGCGCCGCACTATCCTTCAGCCGGAAAGAAATCTGGCGTGCGGGATCAAGATCCTAGAGAACCAAATCATCGAGCAGCACAAGCCACTGTTTACTCGAACCGGTTACTGGTCGACTCTGCAGCCTGGACGCTTGAGCCATCGCGTGTTTGCGAAAGAGATGATTAACCCCCCTGAAGCTTGCGGACTGACGGTGAAGTCCGCGCCGGTAACGCCACAGACGACCACGGCGACGGTAAAGGCACAAGCCGCTCAGATGAAAGGTTCGCAATAGTCCGCCGAATCCCTCCCATAGCCAGCGAAAAAAAGTGACAAGAAATTGACCTGGCAGTGGCGCAGGGTTGACATCCCGTGCTGCGCGTCCAACCTACCATTCCCGTGGACTCAGCAGTGCGGCCGACAAGAAGCATCGCGCCGGTCCATCCGCCACTGTTCGTCCAGAAGGAGAATGGAAATGCATCGTCGCACACTCGCTCTAGCGTCAATCATTGCAACATTACTGGCTATTTTGTGTGGTACCGCAGTAGCGCAGTATCAACTTACCAATCCGGTTTCCAATCTGCCCGGACAGGCAAGTCACCAAGACACTCTGCTCATCAATGCCTGGGGACTGGTACACGCTCCGACCAGCCCATGGTGGATCAGCGACAATGGCTCCGGCTGGTCGACTCTCTATACGGCTACGGGAGCCAAGCAGCACTTGCAGGTTGTGGTTCCGGCTGCCAAGGCGGGCGCCTCAGGATCTCCGACTGGAATCGTTTTCAACGGGTCGTCAGACTTCCAGGTGCAGGGATGGGCTTCGATCTTCCTGTTCGCCACTTTGGATGGAACTATCAGCGGCTGGGCGCCGCAGTCCAATCCAAACCAGGCGATCATCGCCGTGAACAACTCTGATGGCGGGGCGTCCTATACGGCGCTAGCAATCACCAGCAGGGCTTCAGGAAACCTCCTTTATGCCGCCGACAACGCACACAACCGAGTAGATGTGTATGACGGCAGCTTCAGACACGTGAAATCGTTTACCGATCCTAAGGTGCCGGCGGGGTTCTCGGTGTTCGGCATTCGAGATCTCGATGGGCTGCTGTATGTTGCATTCGCAAGCTCATCGGGAGGCGAGGGTGGCGTCATCGACATATTCAGCGAAAGTGGTGTATTCCTGAAGACCTTGGCGCAAGGCGCGCCGCTGAATCAGCCCTGGGGATTCGCCGCAGCTCCTAGCGGCTTCGGGCCTTTGAGCAACACATTGCTGGTGTCGAATAACACCAACAGCGGCACCATCAACGCCTTCAATGCCATTACCGGAGCCTCTGTTGGCACTGTACGGGACACAAGCGGCAGGATCATCCACATCGATCAGCTTTGGGCAATTGATTTCGGCGACGGGTTGCCGATGACAAACAATGGAGCGGCAAATGAACTGTTCTTCACCGCGGGGCCCAACAACAACGTAAATGGTGTGTTTGGCTCCATCGTGTTCAAGTAACCCGACTCGCTGCGAATGGTAACGGTTGCGGCTCAACCTCGCAGGTTTGGAAGGTTGAGCCTTTTTCGTGGTGAGCCACCTCATTGTTTCAAGAATTCATAGAGAAATTCTCGAGATTGCGAAGCTCACCATGTACAGGGTGAAGTCAAAGTCAGGGGCCGCCTCGTAGTAGTAGTTAATACTTGCAGGATTCGAGTGCCTGATGTGCCCGAATGGATGGCATCGATGCAGCCAGATTTGGCGAGCCCGCGCGATCGCTTGACGAAGGCGCCGAGAAGACATCGGTTCATTGACACGATGGCGAGGCGACTCAGATCCCGTAGTTGAACTCGCGCAGAGCGTCCTTCAGGGCTTCCTTAGCTGCGAGGGCTTTTTTTTGCGCGTTTCGCTCGCTGAAAGAGGCGGCGTCCCATTTCTCCATGGCGATCATGGAGTGGTCGGGAGTAGCGATTGATTCCTCTTCGCGGATGGCGGCGATCCATGCATCGACGGAAGTCTTGTATTCCTCGCGCAGACGTTGGTATTCAGAGTTGTCCATAACTGTGGATGGTAGAGGGCGTTGCAACATCGGACAATCGCCCCGCGCGACGATTCATCGAAAATTAACTGGCTCAGCGGTCAGTTATTAGTTGTCAGGCATCAGTGGTCAGTTTCGGTAAGACATCCGAAAATAAGTCGCGCCCGTTTCGTTCGCGTACAAGTTGGGGTGCTCGCAGTCAGCATTTTCAACTGACTACTGGTAGTGGCTCTGCCGCGCTCACTTTGCTCACGCGCCACGATTGGGGTGGTCGTTGCCGAGCAAGCATTGCGTGCCCATCCAGTTGAATGGGAGTGCTGATGTTGAGCACTGGATGGATGAAGGCTAGCGGACACGGAGGAAAACCGCGTAAGTTGGTGAATGGCCGGCCCTAGCAGACGATTGTCGAAATTTTTGCGTTGTCGGCAGTCCAGCCTCCAGAGCTGAAATCGTTCCGAATCTGTTTCCGCCTCGGTCTCCGGAGGGCCAATAGTAACCCAAGACGAATGAGAGTACGAAAATCCGACGCAGCGGAAACTACCACACCCGTTTCACGCCGTACCTTTCGAAGACGGGGTCGGGGGAGACGATGGGCAGGTTAACCCGTTTGGCCTGGACGACGAGCAGCCGGTCGAAGGGGTCTTTGTGATGGAGCGGCAGGTGTTCGACGGCAGCCAGGTCGTCAAACTCCAGCGGCAGGGCATGCAACTCCAACTCCCGGCGCAGGCTCAACAGGAATTCCTTGGCGCTAACGGGTTCGCGTGCCGCGTCGTACAAGTGAATTTTTCCCAGCCCACTTTTGATCGCCAATTCCCAGAGGCTTACATGGCTGTAGTGGTTGCCCCGCGTGCGTAGCAGCCGCGCCGCGTGCGGGCTGAGCCGCTCAGGCTCCAGCCCATACCAAACGAGGGGGTTGGTATCGATTAGCATGGCCTAGAAGTAGTCCTCAAATCCTTCAGGGATGGCGTCGAAGTCGTCGGTCATCTTCAGCTTCCAGCCTGCGGCTTTGAGAAAGCCGGGGGGCGGGACGGATGCAGACTTCGCCTTGCGCGAGCCGGTGATTGTGGCGACCGGGGTGCCGTGCTTGGTGATGGCCACGTCCTCGCCCTGCTCGACCGCATCAAGAATTTCCGCAAAGTGCTCGCGTGCCTCCGATGCCGTGTAAGTCTTTATGCTCTGCTTTGTTTTTGCCATCACCAAATTATACAATATATTTTGTACAAAAGCTAGATAGCCTCCCCTCGCCCGGAAAACGGGCCGTCCGAGCCGCCGATGTGCGGTGAAAGTTTTCGCCGCTTAATCGGGCCGGACGGGGGCAATTGGTCTGCGCCGGGTCGGGAACCGTTGGAACGCTCTACCGCACTAGCAGCACTGCAAATGGTCGAACGTACATAGTGTTTCACGACATGGGCACCAAAAGCAGTTGGAAAGAATTTGAACCGCATGTCTACATCATTGCTGCCGCGTTGGGCGGCTTGGCGTTGGTAGGCTTTCTCGGCTTGAAACTCTTCGCAAAGATGCTGGTCTCCGACAAGCAAGATTTGCAAACGGCGAAAAGCGAGTCGGTTACTGCGATCGCACGCCGTCCGGCAGACTATTCCTTATCCATGACCTGTCAAGTATGGTAGTGCTACGATATCTTGGCGCTTTCGAGCGCATCTTCGAAAATATCGAGCTTGGACAATCTCTTTGACTTGTACAAGCCGGTTCTGGCTTAAATTCTGGCCGACTCTTTATCGGGCTCAATCAGTGGGATCTTGCCGTTTAACTAATCCGTGACGTGACACGCATGGTCACATCTCCAAGCAATACGCGCTCGATTATCTTCGACGGCATTTGCACGACGGCGATGAACTCTTTCTTTGTCGGTCCGTTTCTTGCCGCTTTTGCGCTGGCCTTGGGCGCGACTCATTGGGAAATCGGGTTCATTTCCGCGATCGCTTTTTTGAGCATGCCCATGCAACTTGTGGGACTCTACGCAGTCGATCGATGGAAGCAGCGACGGACGCTGATTGTTTGGTGCGCGCTAACCGCGCGGCTTCTGTGGATTCTAATCGTGTTCTTACCCTTCGTTCGCGAGAGAGCCTCCGTGCGTTTTTTGCTGACTGTCCTGGTTTGTAGTGGCTTCATCGCAGCTATTCCAGGTCCGGCGTGGCATTCGCTCGTGCGAAGTTTGATCCCCGTGGATTCGTTGGGGAAAGTTTTTTCCAAACGAATGGCCTGGGGAACAATCGTCGGCATGTGCCTGATCTTAGGGGGAGGATTTTTCGTCGACGCATGGCCGAGCTTTTCAGGACGGCCGCCATTAGAGGCATATTCAGTACTTTTCTTAGTCGGAATTTTATTCGGGCTCACTGGCGTTGTTGCCATCACCCGCCTGCCCGACCCGCCAATGCAGGGCGACCACTCTGAATCCTTTCGTTCTTTAGTGCGGCTTCCCCTTCGCGATGCCGGTTTTCGACCCCTGCTCGCGTTCGTTGCATTATGGAATTTCGCCATCAACCTGGCCAGGCCCTTTTTTGTGGTCTTTATGTTAGAGCGTTTAGTGTTGCCGATGCGTATTGTTACGGCCTTGATCGTCCTTGAACAATTGGTTTTTGTGCTTTCGGTCAGGATTTGGGGGAAATTGAGTGATCGGTTTTCGAACAAGGCAGTGCTGTCGGCTAGCCTTCCTCTGGCCATCGTGGCGGTTGCAGCTTGGAGCTTTACAACACTCCCCGAGCGATATGCGCTGAGCATCCCACTGTTGATCGCGATCCAAATCGGAATTGGGCTTTCTCTTTCGGCCATTCCACTGTCCATAACGAACCTGGCGTTAAAGCAATCACCCCCCGGCATGACGCACGCTTACATGACGATGGCGGATTTAGCAGGAGCACCTAGCGGCGCAATTGCTCCTCTGATAGGAGGGTGGATGATGGATTTCTTCGCTGGGCGTCATTTCGCGCTAACCCTCCAATGGTCGAATCCGATTAACCAATTTTCGGTACATGTGCTGAGTATCCGCGGACTCGATTTTGTTTTCTTGATCTCCGCCGCTGCCGGGATAGTTGCCGCCCAATGGCTTGCCCTCATCCCGGAGCCTGGAGGGACCGGCAAGATTTTGTGGGAGTTTAAAGAAGAATTATCCTTGCCTTTCCGCCGCAGCCGTTCCACTGCGGCTTTGGGCGAAAATGATCTCCTCGGAGTCTGAGCTTTGTGGAGCAGACATGTTTTTCGTGGTTTTTATGGCCCGCCCCCGAACCATTTCGCCAGATTCGCCGAGCAAGAGGAGTCTCCTGAATAGGTCGCGAACACGAGGATGATTACAACAGTGAATACGAACACAGTTAGTGACGTAGCGGCCTGGCATGCTATGCCTCAAGCTGAGGTCGTCGAGCGACTTGCTACCGACTCAGAGAAAGGTCTGAGTCAGTCTGAGGCCTCGGCCCGGCTCCAGAAATATGGGCCAAACCGCTTGCCGGAAGGCAAGAAGCGCGGCCCATTCACGAGGTTCTTCGCACAGTTCAACAACATCTTAATTTACGTATTGCTTGCCGCCGGGTTCACTAAGCTGATGCTGAGCCTGTGGGTCGACGCCGGAATCATCTTTGCGGTGGTCGTTCTCAACGCATTGCTCGGATTCATCCAGGAGGGCAAAGCCGAGAAGGCGCTGGATTCGATCCGCAACATGCTCTCCGCCGAAGCCCGGACGATGCGCAGTGGCGAAACGCGCATGATTCCAGCAGAGCAGCTCGTTCCCGGTGACGTCGTGTTGCTCGAATCGGGCGATAAGATTCCTGCTGACCTGCGGCTCATCGAAGCGAAGAACTTGCGTACGGAGGAAGCCGCCCTCACCGGCGAATCGGTGCCCGCGGAAAAGACTGTCGATGCAGCGCCCGTCAACGCAACGGTTGGAGATCGTGGAAGCATGGCGTTTTCCGGCACCATGGTCGTATCCGGACGCGCAACCGGCGTAGTCGTCGCAACTGGAAACGAGACAGAACTCGGACACATCAACCAGTTGCTCGCCGAGGTCAGTCCACTCGAAACGCCACTCCTGCGCCAAATCAAGAAATTCGGTTACATCATCACAGCAGTCATCGCAGTCGTTATCGTCCTGATCTTTGCCTATGGCAAATGGGTGAAGGGTATGGACTTTGTGAGCCTCTTCCAGGCGGTCGTCGCCATCGCGGTGTCAGCTATCCCGGAAGGGCTCCCCACGTTGATCACGATCACGCTGGCCATTGGAGTGCAGCGCATGGCCCAGCGCAACGCCATCATCCGGCGTTTGCCTGCGGTCGAGACGCTGGGCTCGGTATCACGAATTTGCTCCGACAAGACCGGTACGCTGACGCTGATGGAAATGATGGTGGTCTCGGCTGTCACGGCCCAGTCAAGCTACGACGTCACCGGGGATGGCTATACGCCGACCGGCGAGATCAAAAAGGACGGAACGGCGGTAGGTAACGAACCAGTGCTCACACTCATGGGTCGCGTCTGCCTGCTCTGCAACGACGCCGAGCTGTTTGAGCAGGACGGCGCGTGGAAGGTAGAAGGCGATCCGACTGAAGGCGCCCTCTTCCCATTCGCGATCAAGCTCGGTATGGACCGGCAGGCTGAGCAAGCAGCGTTCCCGCGTATCGACGCCATACCGTTCGAATCGGAGCACAAGTTCATGGCGACCCTGCACAAGTCCGCAGCTGGCAGGCAGGAGCTGCTCGTCAAAGGCGCTCCGGAGGTAGTCCTCGAGCACTGCAATCTCCAGCAGACCGCTGAGGGGCAACCGGTGCCGCTCGACCGTGGGCACTTTACGCAGGAAGCCGACAGGCTCGCCTCCCAGGGCGAACGTGTGCTGGCACTCGCATGGCTTGAGGACCCGAAGTTGCAAGCCGGCAGTCTGAGTCCCGCCGATCTTCCCAACACTCTCGTCCTGCTGGGCCTAATCGGTCTGCTCGATCCGCCTCGTAAAGAAGCCATCGAGGCGGTTAAGGAATGCCACGGAGGCGGAATTCGCGTAACGATGATTACCGGCGATCACAAAATCACTGCTGCGGCTATCGCAAAAATGCTCGATATCGGCGATGGAAAGACAGCGATTACCGGCACAGAGATCGAAGAGATGGATACCGCCACGCTGCAGGAACGAGTCGGCGCCGTTGATGTCTTTGCCCGCGCAAGCCCCGAGCATAAACTCCGCCTCGTGAAGGCCATCCAGGCGAACAAGCAGATCGTGGCGATGACGGGCGATGGTGTGAACGACGCACCCGCGCTCAAGAAGGCCGACATCGGTGTCGCCATGGGCATCAAAGGCACCGAAGTAACGAAGGAAGCGGCGGGCATGATCCTGGCCGACGACAACTTCGCTTCGATTGCCGCTGCAGTGAGGGAGGGGCGTACAGTCTACAACAATGTTGAGAAGGCAATACTGTTTATGCTTCCGACCAACGTCGCAGAGGCATTGGTCATTGCGGTGGCAATCCTTTTTGGCTTCGTCATGCCGATCACGGCCCCACAAATTATCTGGGTCAACATGGTCACGTCAGTGGCACTCGGCCTGGTGATCTCCTTCGAGCCGCACGAGACGGACGTGATGCTCCGGCCTCCCCGCGCGGTGGACCGCCCCATCGTGACTGGTTTCGGTCTCTGGCGCATCCTGTTTATCGGATTGGCGCTCCTCGCCTACACGCTGTTGGCATTTTTCTGGATGAAGTCCCAGGGCGCGTCAGATTCGCTCGCCCGGACAGTCGCGGTTAACGCCCTCATAATCGGCCAGGTCTTCTACCTTCTGAATAGCCGCTACCTGCTCGGGTCGTCGCTCTCCCTGAAGGCGCACAAGGGCAACAAGCACCTGCCGCTCGGCATCGTTGCCGTAGTGATACTGCAGTTACTGTTCACCTACACCACACCGTTCCAGGCGATCTTCGGCAACGAAGCGATTCCACTGCGCATTTGGCCCTGGCTGTTCGCGGGCGGTCTGGTGTTCTTCCTCTTTGTGGAGACCGAGAAGTTTGTTATCCGTTCTTCGGACTCGCTGCGAAGGACCATCGCGGCGGCGGAAGCTGGTAAATAGCGGCCCAAATATACGGCGGGTACGTGCTGTATAGCATTTTTTGACAGACGAGAACGCCGATCCCAGGCGTGAATTATCCTCTGCTATCGACGAGATGCGCTGCCGAGCGCCAGGCGTAACGGGCAAGCGCTTCGAGGCGTCGAACAGTATCGACGCGAGCAATCGCCTCGTCTGCGCTCACCTCTCCACCCGCTATCGAGCTGAGTGTCACTTTGCGGTAGGCCCGCTGCAATTCTCTAAGTGTTTTTGCGCAGTGTTCAAGTTGGACCATTGCTTGCTCGGTTTGCAGTCCATTTGCGGCGACTACTTTCTCCCCATCGAGCGTCTTGGCTGGAGCAGGCTGATCATGGTCGGCCGGCAAAGCGCCCACTTTACCGGCTACCAAGACCGCGTTTCGCATCGCCTCCGCGCACAACTGCGCAGCACGCGCATCTTCAGACCCGCTGGGCACCGACCCAAATTCGTCATTCTCGCCCGCGACGTCGGCCAGACGAGAAGCGTTGTCGAGCGCGTGCAGCGTGCTGGCGAGCCGCTCCTGCTCCTCCTCCGATCCCGGCGGGCCGCTTGCTTCCGACATGAATTTCAACGCCTTGCCCAATGCAGCGCTGGCCTCTGTAACTGAAACAGCATCTTTGCTGGAACGAACAGATGTTCCATGAATGGTAGCCGTCAGCGCTGCGCCGATCGATCTGCACATCGTTTCCAGCGAGCGTGCAACGGTTCGCCGCACTGCTTCCTCAGCCGCGAGCGGTGTCACCAGCGCTGCCGGGTCGAGACAACGCGTAAGCGGCGACGCACGCTCAGGCAGGATTCGCTCGACGAATCGCGTGAACCTATCGATCAGCGGCAGCAGGACGGCAACGCCGACGACGTTGTAAGCAGTGTGATAACCGGCTAACAGCGTCACGCCATCGATGCTTTTCGAGGCACGAACAAGCAGAGGAATGGTGACAGGAAAGAGTACGAGCGCGATCAAGGCCGCAATCAGCTTGAACAAAATGTATGCGAGAGCCAAACGCTTAGCGGTACTGCTGGCGCCGATAGCAGCCAGAGCGGAACTTGTCGCCGTGCCGATGTTTTGCCCGATGATGAGCGCGCAAGCTTGGTCCAGTCCAACGGCTCCCGCGAAGTGCGCCGATAGCGTTACCGCGATGGCTGCGGTCGACGATTGCATAACGGCTGTCATCGCCAATCCAACCAAGATCAATGCCAGCACGCCGAACAAGCTCGACCACCAACTGACGCCTGGGCCAAAAACAGTGGGAAGGTCAGCCGGGTGCAACCGTTCGGCCAGTCCGCCCATCCCTTGCTGCAGTGTCGTCAATCCAAAAAGTACAAGTGCAAACCCAGCAAGCGCTGCACCTGCCGCAGACAGGCGTCCACGGCCCAACAGCTTGATCAAGGCGCCGACAAAGATCATCGGTAATGCAGCGGCAGTGAGCGAGACACGAACACCGATGAGCGCAATGAGCCAGCCTGTTCCGGTTGTGCCGACGTTCGCCCCGAACACCAGTCCTAAGCCTTGGGAAAAAGTGAGCAGTCCTGCGCTCACAAGACCGATGACCGTCATCGTCGTCGCACTCGACGATTGCACGATAAGCGTAACGAAAGCACCCCAGAACGCGCCCGACAAAGGAGTTGCTGCCGCCTTACTCAGCGTCGTGCGTAGCCCCGAGCCGGCCAATGCCTTGAGGCCGCTGGTCATGACGCTCATGCCGAGCAGGAAGAGGCCCACGCCACCCAGAACAGAAATCATCGTGGACATGCGCGCAACCTCCAGCGTGCGTCGATAGTCAGTCTATCAACGTAACGCAGCTGTAATGTGATGTCAGCGAGAAGGATAGTTGTGGCCTGGCGACGACGCATAAGGTTCTGCGGTACTTGGTGGGGCCCGGCGCTATGTCTCGCGGGCCAGTGCCGCACGCATTGTTGCCAGTTCCTTCTTCTTCTCCGCGTCGACCGTCGGGTATGTGAGATCGAGCTGCTCCACCGCTTCCACAATCGCAGCCGCGACAACAAGGCGCGTAAACCACTTGTTGTCAGCTGGCACCACGAACCATGGCGCGTGCTTCGACGCGGTGGCGCAAATCGTTTCTTCGTATGTGCGCATGTAATCGCCCCAAAACTTACGTTCGTGGACGTCCGAAGCAGAGAACTTCCAGTTCTTCTCCGGTATATCGAGGCGCTTCATAAAGCGCTTTCTTTGTTCCTCGCGCGACACGTGCAAGAAGAACTTGAGGATAACGACTCCCTGCCGAGTGAGGTAATCCTCAAAGTGTGCGATATCGGCGAGCCGCTCGTCCCATATGCGCTTGCCGACCAGCGAATGGGGTATCTTCTGCTGCTTCAGGATCGCCTCGTGCACGCGCACAATCAGGACCTCCTCGTAATAGGAGCGGTTGAATATCCCGATTCTCCCGCGCTCGGGTAAACGCTTGGAATACCGCCACATGAAGTCGTGGTCGAGTTCCTCTTGCGAGGGTTGCTTGAACGAGAAAACCTGGACGCCCTGCGGATTCACGCCCGACATGACGTGCTTGATCGTGCTGTCCTTTCCGGCTGCATCCATCGCCTGGAACAAGAGCAGCAGGGACCAGCGATCTTGGGCGTAAAGCACGTCCTGCTCTTGCGCGAGCCACTGGGTTCCTTGTCGGAGGAACTCGGACGCCTCGCCCTTTTCCCGTTTCAGCCCGCAGGTGTCGCCGGGATCAAAGTTCTTCAGCTGAAAGCCCTCGCCTTTTGTGATGCGGAACGGCTGAGTGTACATCTGGGTGCGGTCGAGGATCTCTTTTCGCGGCATTGCGTACACTCCCTACTTGACGTGAATTGTCCTGACTGCTCCGGGGGCCGCGTTCCTCGGCCGATCGCGATCAGCTGCGCTTGTGTCTCATGCAGTTTTGAGAACTTTACTTGATACTCAGTGCTTATCTGAAGCGAGCTTCTCAATTTCTCTTTTTCAATATCCGCATTAGTCTTAAGAACAGCCACGCAACAGCGAGCACAACTGCCGCACTTCCGCCAACGGCTAGTACAACCGTTTTCCAGACAGCGTGCCAGTCAACAGCCATGCTCAAAACATCCCATGCGATGTGTCGGTTTCAGCGAAAGGATAACAGGATTCCCGGTTTTAGAAGAAGCGATACGGGCATGTCGTTCCCGGATACAACCCACGTCCCCTCCTACGAAGAACGAAGTTTATAGAAGGGGGAGAAGGCATGCACCTATGTTGCCACTTTGTTCTTGTGGTCGTATCGAACGTTACTGGTACACATCGGGGGTGAGATATAGCCTTTTCTTCGCTCACTCGCCGTCAGAATGGCAAGTCCACCACTCACGCAACTTTGCGCCTCATCGAGAGTGGCGTCGTTTTTGCCATGCTTGGTGACCGGGACCTTGCCGCGTGGCTTCAGCGGATGAACGACCAACCGCGCGCAATACAGTAGAGGGCAACATCGAGCAAGGGGTTCATGCGCGCACTCGCCCTAGAATTTGCAGCAGGAGGGAATACGGGGTAAGGCACTGATTTTGAATTGGTCGGGAGGGGCAGATTTGAACTGCCGACCCCTCGCACCCCAAACGAGAATCAGGACTTTTGCACGTGTCACGGCACAAATACTTCACACAGCTTCCTGAGCCGCTGAATCTTCCTCCCGAAGTCTCGGCTTATCGCCAAGGGGATGGGGGTTTGAGATGGACCCGCCGACTGGAAGACAAAAGTTCTCTCGATCTCCAGCCCCGCTTTGCTCTCTGCAGTTGCGCTGAGTCCTTCGGTGTTTCCCTTCGCGTTCATAAAAGCGAGTTCTGCATCTTCAAAATTTGGATCTCTGAACTTGCCAGGTCTGGTGTAGAATTGCGCCACTTTTTGCGGCGACGTTCCTGCCAGATCAAAGCGTCGTGCTTCGGGAGTTGAAATGCGCCACTCTCAAAAACCTTTCGGATTTCTCTGCCGGGCCAAGCTTAAGTCACGCGGGAAAGCGAACATTACTTTCATGGGCGATGTTGCCGATTGCACCAACGGCACAAGCGGGAACCAGCTCACGCTGAATTGCAAGAGGCCACGCTGGCACGATAGTGTTCACGATCCACGACGATGGCTCACTCACCGGACCACCGGGAAGCTTCATGCCAATGTTGCGGAAACAGAAGTAAGCTTCCGAGTGAATTGGTCCGTGATGTAAGGAGATCGGCAATGTTTCTAAACTATTGGTCTCGATCACTGGCGCGAGTTTTGGTTGCGTTCGCGTTTATCGTGTCGCTAAGCGCACAACAATCTTCGGCCCCGATGGACACTCGCGGCTCGTCTCGATGGCGTGAATAAAATCCTGGCAAAATCCCGGCGTCGGCAGCGGAATACACGCCGGTCATGCGCAAACCCGGATCTT
>DASRAA010000015.1:0-3430 GCA_035638375.1 Binatia bacterium
ATGATGGTAGTGAGCCAGCCCGACATGGGGAGCACAATGGCGTTGGAAACCAGATAGCTGGTAAGGACCCAGGTCGATTCGTCCAAACCTGCGCTGAGGCCACCTGCGATGTGGGTGAGAGCGACGTTGGCGATGGAGGAGTCGAGAATCTCCATAAAGGTGGCCAGCGTCACTGTGAGGGCGATGATCCACGGGTTGTAACGCGGCTTCCAGGTGGAGACGGCGTATTGCTGTTCAGCGTCGGTCATGCGGGGTGATCAGAAGATCGAAAAACATTCACCACAGAGGCACAGAGAAATAAAGAATTTCCGGTGCTTCGATGTGAGGAATCCCTTTGGTTTCCCGGCCAGGAGCCTCTGTGACAGTTACTGGTTGCTTCCGCCCTGCGGACGCGCCGACACCTTCACATTGGGCACGACAGACATGCCCGGACGCAAGAGGCCCTCGTTGTTGAAGTCCGGCTTGTCGGCACGGTCGAAGTCGATGCGAACCGGAATACGTTGCACCACCTTAACGTAGTTGCCAGTGGCATTCTCGGGCGGCAGCAGGCTGTACTTCGCCCCGGTAGCGCCGCCGATGCTGGTCACATGTCCCTGCCACTTTCGACCGCCGTAGGTGTCAACTTTGACGGTGGCCGGCTGGCCGGGTTGCATTTTGGCCAGCTGGGTTTCTTTGAAATTTGCGGTGACCCAGATTTCCCGCAGCGGCACGACGGCCATCAGGTCCTGACCAGGAGCGACGTTTTGTCCGACCTGTACGGAGCGCTTGCCAACAATTCCATCCACAGGCGCAACGATGGTCGTGTAGTTCAGGTTGAGTTGCGCCTGATCCAAGGCGGCCTTGGAGCGCTGCTGTTGGGCGAACGCGGATGCGGCGCGGGCACGGATGGCTTCGACTTGTTTTGGGGTGACTTGGGCATTATTCCAATTCGCCTTGGCTTGCAACACGCGCTGCTGCTCAATGCGTACCTGCTCCTGCGCCGCAAGCAATGCAGCCTTTCGAGCAGCAACGGTGGCATTAGCAGCGGTTGCGGCTGCGACCGCCTGATCGAATTGCTGCGCTGCGATTTCTTTTTTGCCGAGCAGTAAGCGATACCGTTCGACATCGGTATTGAGCTTTGTTGCATTTGCTTCTGCCTCGGTGACCTGAGCCTGGGCGGCTTCCATCTGCTTTTGCGCGGAGGAGACGCCGGCCTGTGCCGCGAGAACATCGGCACCGGCTGTATTGATCTGGCTACTGGAACCGACGGATGCAATTGGCACATTGGCTTGCGCGGCCTGAGTGTTAGCAGTCGCGTCCTGGTAGTCGGCCTGGGCGCGATCGAGTGCGACTTTGTAGTCGGTGGGATCGATCAGCACCAGCACGTCACCCTTGCGTACGAATTGGCCGTCGTCAAAGTTCACCTTGATGACCTGGCCGCCGACGCGCGCGCTGATGGGATAAATATGGCCATCGATCTCAGCGTCATCGGTGTTCTCCCAGTTGCGACTGTCGAGCCAATACCACCCCACGGCCAGCAGCACGAGAATCGCGGCGCCAAATACCAGGAACTTGGCTCGAGGACTGCGCTCAAACAGGCCGCGCCGCCTCGGGCCTTCGGAATCGCCTTTGGCGCTGGTGTCGTGCTCCGCCGGACTCTGCGGCGGCGATTTGACTTCAGTTTGGTCTGTGCTGGTCGGACTCATTCGTTTTTCACCTGTTTCTTTGCGGCGGATTAGGCGGCGTAGGTGGAGGATTGGTTGTAGGCGGAGGTGTCTGTCCCGGCGGCGCGACCACCGATGGTGGCAGCGCCGGATTACCTGCCAGATACTGCCTAACCATCTGCTCGGCGTTTCCAATGGAGCGCGCCAGCAATACCTTCGCAATATTGTGCGCGAAAAGACTGGCGATATAACGATCGTTGGCCGACGCCAGCTGCTGCTGTGCCTGGATAACCTCTACGTTGTTGGTAACTCCGGCGGCAAAGCGGTCCTGCGATTGATCAAGCGCCTGCTGTGCGAAATCCAGGCCCGTTTTCGCAACTTCGACCTGCCGGGCCGCAGCGCGCAGATCCAGAACCGAATCTTCCACTTCCTGCTCGATACGGGCCTTCAAGTTGGAAGTCTCCGCCTGACGTTCTTGCAAAACAGCTTCCGCTTCCTTCACATCAGCCTGTACGCGTCCTCCCTGAAAAATAGGAATGTTCAAGGTCGCGGTGAGGGTGTAATTGGGCGCCAACCGGGATGGCGTATAACCCAAGACACCGTAGTCTGCCGAAACTCCGGCCGCTGGAAGATATTGCTTCCATGCTGCAGAACGACGGAGTTCGGCGGCGCTAACCTGCGCCTGCGCGGCCTTGTAGTCGGAGCGAGTATCCAGGGCAAGCTGAAAGGCTCCGCGGAGATTGATCTCCGGCACATCGGCGTAAGGAGCGCGGTTCACCAGCCGGAATTTCTGCGTAATCGGTAGTCCGATGACGCGCGCCAGCGAGATACGCTGTTTCTCCAGGTCATTTTCGGTTGTAATGACCGCTTCCTCCTGTACCTGCAACTGGACGCGGGCGCGCAAAGTATCGACATGGGGGGCCAAGCCCGCGGTTTCTTGATCTTCGGCCAATTGATACAGCGCCTGAGCCGACTTGAGCTCCGCTTGGACGGCTTCGAGTCGTGACTCCTGAGCAATGACGAGCAGATAATTCGCGCCGACCGCCAGGACGACGGTATCGCGGGCATCGTGGTAGTTGAACTCAGCCGCCTTCACATCACGACCGGAAGCACGATAGCGATCGATGGACGTTGCGTTAAGCGGTTGCCAAGTACCGGAAGCCTGAAGGGTGGTCAGGCCGAAGGGACCAACCGAGCTCGGGAAACCGGCGAGCTTAATTCCGAGAGCTTTCAGGTTGATGCGTTGCAGCTCTTCGCCAAAAGCACCGTTAATGTTGGGCAGCAGATTACTGAGTGACTGCAGGCGGGCGGCACGAGCTTCGGCCGTCGTCTGATTGCTGAGATAGAGTCCGAGATTGTACTTGAGGCCGCGGTCCAGCGCGTCCAGGGCAGTCAGATCAAGGACCTGGTCGGTTGCCGTGCCTTGGGGAATCGATCCGGCGTAAGGATCGGTATTGCGATTGATGACCGACTGCGCCGAGGGAAGAGGGGTGAGCACGTTCTGGTCGGTTACCTGAGCGGGCAGCTTGGCCGCGGACAGAAGGATCGTCAACGTGGCGACTACGGATGGCGCGGCTGGGAAAGAAATGCGTCGTATGCGTTCCATGATATATCTAATACATACATGCATGTATATGATAATACATCAGCGTTAGATGTTTCCCAGGCGAAGCTGGTTGCAAAACTCAAGGGGAAAGTTTTTGGGGCGTAGGTATGGCAGTGCGAATGGAAACGAACAAAGCAGTGCCGGCATCGCGCAGGCAGGAGATTACACGCGCGCGGTTGAT
>DASRAA010000016.1:0-5803 GCA_035638375.1 Binatia bacterium
CAAAAGGCAATCGCAAGAAAGCCACGAAAGCTCACCGGCTCACAGAATTTCAGCTCGGGTCCCTCAAACAGGACCCCCAAGGAGGATGTTATGAAGCGCAACGTATTTGGGGCCCTGATGACGCTCATCGTGGCCGCCACAATCGCAGCTCCCGTGGTTCATGCCCAGAGCCAGATCTCACTCACCGCCAATATCCCCTTCGCCTTCAGTGTCGATGGCAAGGCGCTTCCGGCAGGCGACTATGAGGTCCGTGACGTGGGATTGCGGGCAACCCTTATCGAGACCAAGGACGGCAGCGACCATGCATTGGGCGTCTACAGCTACGCTGGACCGTCGAAGCCGGGTGAGTCCAAGCTGGTGTTCCACAGAGTCGGCGATCGTTATTTCCTCGCCGAGATCTGGTCCAACAGCCGTGGACAAGGCCTTTCGGTTCCCGAGTCCAAGATGGAGAAGGAAATGACCGCCTCCAACCGCGCCAACGGCGGCGGCGGAGCAGAGACTGTGATCGTCGCGTTGCGCTAACCTGCCTCAGCGATCACACCAGAAACCCGGAGCTCCCACCGGCTCCGGGTTTTCATTTTGGATTCGGACCAACCACCTGCTCTCACCTATTCACTGGAAATTTCTCCCGGCGCGATTAGAATGCACTGTTCGCCAGTTTGAACCTGCGGGCTAGTGCTGGATTTTTCACCACGGAGGCACGGAGGGTAGGAAGAGAAGCGAAAAAGATTACTCCGTGTTCTCCGTAGTGAATTTGTGCTCTGCAGCTGATTCATCCTCGCGCTGGAGGGTCCTTCATGCTGGTCGGTGTTCCCCGCGAAATCTTTCCGGGGGAGCGGCGGGTCGCACTTACTCCCGCAGTCATTCCCAACCTGAAAAAAGCCGGAATGGATGTCCTCATTGAAGCGGGCGCGGGTATCGATGCGGGCTACCCAGACGCGGAGTACAGCAGCAAAGGTGCAACCATCGTCCACGATCGCGCCGAGGTCTTCGCCAAAGCCGACATACTACTGCAGGTATTGTGTTACGGCTCCAACGACGTCACCGGGAAACAGGACCTGCCGCTCTTCCACAAAGGCCAGACCCTAATCGGCTTTCTGCGACCGCTGGGGGAGGTTCACACGGTCCAGGAGATTGCCGCGACGGGTGTGACTTCGTTTTCAGTCGAGCTGATGCCTCGCACCACTCGTGCCCAGAGCATGGACGCCCTCTCCTCCATGGGCACCATCTGTGGCTACAAGGCCGTGCTGCTCGCCGCCGATACGCTGCCGCGCATGTTCCCCATGCTGACCACCGCCGCCGGAACCATTACCCCCGCGCGTGTGCTGGTCATGGGTGCAGGTGTCGCCGGATTGCAGGCCATCGCCACGGCACGTCGCCTCGGAGCGGTTGTCTCCGCCTACGATTTGCGCCCCGCTGTCAAAGAGCAGGTGCACAGCCTTGGCGGACGCTTCGTCGAGCTCGATCTCGAAGTGAAAGATGCACAGGATGCCGGCGGTTACGCCAAGGCCCAAGACGAATCTTTCTACCACCGCCAGCGCGAACTGCTGGGAGCAGTCGTCGCTCAGCAGGATGTCGTCATCACAGCCGCGGTTGTACCGGGGAAGAAATCGCCAGTGCTCGTGACCAAAGAAATGGTGACAGCCATGGCTCCCGGATCGGTGATTGTCGATCTCGCCGCCGAGCGCGGCGGCAACTGCGAACTCACGCGTACGGGCGAAATCGCTGTCCAGCACGGCGTCACGATTATCGGCACCATCAATTTGGCCAGCACGGTTCCGTATCACGCCAGCCAGATGTACGCGCGCAACCTGGCGAACTTTCTACTCAACATGGTGAAAGATGGTCAGCTCAAGCTCAACATGGACGACGAGATCGTGCGCAGCACACTCGTCACAAAAGGCAACGACATCGTGAACCCGCGCGTGCGCGAATTTTTCTCGCTGCCAGCACTGGTAGCGCAGACGTAATCATGAACCACAGAGGCACAGAGAGAAGAATCAATTAGCAATTAGCTTTTGCTGGTAGCTCTTGACTGCTTGCGAGGTCGGAGGGCGAAAGAAACCCGCGAAGAGCGAAGGGCGAGAACTAATTGCTAGTTGCTTACTGTCTCCGTGCTGAACTTCTCGTAAGGAGGACCATTTGAAGGCAGACCTTATAACGAGTGTGTACGTCTTCATGCTCGCCGCGTTCATCGGCTTCGAGGTGATCCGGCGGGTTTCACCGCTGCTGCACACTCCGCTGATGTCGCTCACCAACGCTCTTGACGCCATCGCGGTCGTGGGAGCCATCATTCTCGCGGGTGAAGGCAAGAGCAGGCTGTCCACCATTCTCGGCACCATTGCTATCGTCGCCGCCACCAGCAACATCGTCGGCGGTTTCATCATCACCGACCGCATGCTCAAGATGTTTAAAGCCAGCAAGGCTCCCAAACAATGACCAACCTCGTCGGCGGTGAGATCTTCATCGAAGTCCTCTACATCATTGCGGTCGGGCTCTTCATTCTTTCGCTCAAGTGGCTAAGCTCGCCCGCCACCTCGCGACGCGGCGTCTTCGCCGGCGAGATTGGCATGCTGCTGGCCGTGGTGGGCACGCTCTTCTACAAGGGCATCGTCGATTACAAGTGGATCGCCATCGCGTTGGTGCTGGGCACTACCATCGGAGTGCCGCTCGGCCGCGTCGCCATGACCGCCGTCCCGCAGCGGACTGCCCTCAGTCACGCCTTCGGCGCGCTCTGCGTCACGCTCGTTGGTACCGCTGAGTTCTACCTCCGCACGCCCACCGTCCCGAAGTTCACAATGAGCGTGCTTTCGCTCGAAGTCATCCTCGGTGGGCTCACCTTCACCGGCAGCCTCATGGCCGCAGGCAAACTCCAGGAGATCCTCCCGCAGCGCCCCATCACCTACAAGGGACAGAACATCGTCAATCTCGGCATGCTGCTGGTGGCTATCGTGATCGCCGTGATGCTCGTGCTGGACCCAAGTCGCACTGCGCTTTATCCGCCCATGGTCCTCATCGCGCTGATTTTCGGTGTGATGCTGATCATCCCCATCGGTGGCGCTGATATGCCCACCGTCATCTCGCTGTTGAACTCCTATGCCGGACTCTCCGCCGCGGCCATGGGCTTTGTCCTCGACAGCAAGTTGCTCATCGTTGCCGGCGCGCTCGACGGCGCCTCCGGCTTCATTCTCTCCGTCAACATGTCGAAGGCCATGAACCGCTCGTTCACCAATGTGCTGTTTGGAGCCTTTGGACAGGTGCAGGCTTCCGCCGCAGCCGCGCACGAAACTCGTCCGGTACGCAGCGCCACCGCCGAGGAAGCCGCCGCCATTCTCGCCGCTGCCAACAAGGTCGTTGTGGTTCCCGGATACGGCATGGCCGTCGCCCAGGCGCAGCACAAAGTGCGCGAGCTTTATGATGCGCTCACCAAGCGCGGCGTGGACGTGACCTTCGGCATCCATCCCGTCGCTGGCCGCATGCCCGGACACATGAACGTCCTCCTCGCCGAGGCCGACATCCCCTACGACAAACTGCTCGACATGGACCAGGTCAACGGCGACATGCCGCAAACCGACGTGGCCCTGGTTATCGGCGCCAACGACGTCACCAACCCCGCTGCGCGCAATGACCAATCCAGCCCCATCTACGGCATGCCCATCATCGACGTGGACAAGGCCCACACCTCGATGGTCATCAAGCGCAGCATGGCCCCCGGTTTCGCCGGCATCGACAACCCGCTCTACTACCTCGACAACAACTTAATGCTCTTCGGCGACGCGAAAGCGTTTGTAGGAAATATTGTGAAGGAGCTGTCGGGAAATAGTGGGGGACACTAGGAGCTCGTGACTCACCACATCGTCCAGTGGCCTTACGGCGAAGCTCAGTGAGAATCGGAGGGACCTGGGGCGCCACCACAGGAATCCAACGCACCCGTAAAAGGAAAATGGGACTGGGTTTGGCCCAACGTAGACACGCCGAACGGCGCTCGCTGGCCCATAAATCAAGCTTTTTTGGGCCGCGGTGCTTGTCGTATCTGTAACAACCCTCTTCGCATTGATCCGAGCCTCGGCGTGGATCAAGTGAAGTCCATGGGGTTTGACGCTTGGGGCGCTGTGGTGTCGCAGCTATTGCTTTCGGCCTATGGAGGCAGTCTGGGGTGGCAGCTTGGGCTGGTCTTGTCCTCTATTGTGCAGAAAGGGTCGAAAGCCACACTAACGTAAGTTGGAAACTGTGAAGCGGGGTGTACCAGGTTCGCGTCCTTCTGTTGGACGATAACCTAGATTAGGCGCGCTCGCTAACGGCGTAGAAACGGGCTGCCTTTTCCTGCCACTTCGACTCGTTCAAGCCCACAACAATCAGCCACAGCGTGAGAATCATTTCCGGAACCCCAGCCGAAATAACAAACACCGGGAAGATCAGCCCTGCCAACTTAGGACTCAGGAACAGCGCGAAGCTGTTGGTCAGATAGCTCAGGCCGGAGATGATCACAAGTGCACCCAGAAACCTCGGGAAGAAACCCGACCGAAGCATCAGGTACCCGCGACACAGTTCCTCAAATCCAAAAAATACCAGGCTGATTCCGAATCCGTGCTCAAACAATCCGACCGAGAGGAGCGCCAGAGCATGCAGTTGTTGCGTGTCGAACACCTTCAAATAGCTCGCGCTTCCTAGAATGAGTACAGGGGCGAAGTGAAACACAGCGCTCATGGCTTCCACGGCGATCGACATGAGTGCGAAAAACGCTCCCATCAGTGCGATGTTCCGATTCACCACCCTCATGAGCATGTAGAAAATCATCGTGAGTGCCACTGCGCACGCCAGCCAGAGGACCTCCGCGGAAAATGCAACGCGCCACCGCGCATCATGCGCCATGATGTTGCTGGCTGTCGCGGCCGCGTCGCCCGACACGACGAGCTTGCCTCGCACGAACAACTCGACGAAGATGCCCGCGAGGATGATGTACAGGTAGAGCACTCCGCCGATTCGTGCGTAAAGTTTTGGAGAGAACTCCGATGGGCTGGCGCTGATCACATCACCCTCCATCAAAGACCTTGCCCAATGGTTGCCATCTTACGCCGCGAACACCCGCCTCGCGGAACAAGCGCCCAGACCCTGGAACTGGGGATCGGACGACGCTTTCTATTGAACTTTCCTAATCGTCTTGCGTACTGTTGCGGAGGAGGAGCCTGGCAATGAGAAAACTTCTGCAAGCGCTTGCGATCGGCGTTCTGGCATCAGCCGCCGTGGCCACAGCCCAAGACAACCCTTTCAGCACATTCAACAAGAAGGCCTATGGAAGGGTGAAGCAGATGCTGCTCGCCTCGGCTGAAGAGATGCCCGAAGCGAACTACAATTTCAAGCCTACCGATTCGGTGCGCAGCTACGGTCAGATCATCGGACATCTGGCCGACGCTCAGTACCTGTTTTGTTCCGTCGCACTCGGCGAAAAGAATCCAGAGCT
This sequence comes from Binatia bacterium, assembly GCA_035638375.1. Classification (GTDB taxonomy): domain Bacteria; phylum Acidobacteriota; class Terriglobia; order Terriglobales; family Acidobacteriaceae; genus DASRAA01. The sequence goes on from DASRAA010000016.1 coordinate 5,462, forward strand.
TAAAATCGAGCAGACCAAAACATCGAAGGCTGACCTAATCGCCGCCCTCAACACTGCTTTCGCCTATTGCGACAAAGCCTATGACGGCATGACCGACGCTGCCGGCGGCCAAATGGTCAAGTTTTTTGGAAACGACATGCCAAAACTCGGTGTGCTGTCGTTCAACAACATGCACAACTTTGAACACTACGGCAATATCGTTACCTACCTGAGGATGAAAAATCTGGTGCCGCCGAGCAGTCAGCAGCAGCCACCGGCGACCCAACCGAAGAAATAGCCACGATCGGTGATCAGGCAGGAGCCCGATGCCGCGGAGCCTGCCCGATCCCGCTGTGTGCGACG
>DASRAA010000017.1:0-3172 GCA_035638375.1 Binatia bacterium
ACGGGGGCAAGGGATCCGGCCACAGTGTCATCGAACCGGGCCCTGGAGGGTTCTCGCTAATTGAAGATTTCGTCTCAAGTTCCCCCGCTGTGCATCAGCACAATATTATGTGGTGGGACAAGTCAGCTCAGCGCTTCAAGGCAATTGGTTGTGACGATCTCGGCGAAGGATGCAGCGGTGAAGATTTGGGGGGTCAGTGGGAGGGCAACGAGGTTGTGTGGCACTTCACATTCGAGAAGGACGGCAAGACCGTACCTGCCAAAATTATTTGGGTGGAAAAGGACAGCCGTTCGTTTGCTGCCACAATGTATGTCGCTGATGCAAGCGGAACTTTGAAACGAGATTGGACCTTTCTGCACATTCGTGTGAAGTAGCGAAAAATCCCACTTTGCGGCTCAAAGCGTGTAATCGCCTGTTCTCAGCAGTTGATGATTGGCGGCATAGTCTGTGGTACGGTTTCACAGCATGACGACGCTAAAGGCGGCAGAGTGGTGGGCAGCGCGCAGATTCGGGTGTATTTCGCTGGCCTTGTCGCTGGCAGAAATCGCGGCGATAGGGGTTGCCATCCTTGTCGTACAGTCATCGAGCCATCACGACATCAGGAAGATTCAGAGTGTAGCCTCTGATGCGTGGCTGCTTGGCGGAATAGGGTCGCTCGGTTTCGCAGTGGCTGGTCTGGTCGCAGATGCGGAGCGATTTACTGCATTTCTCGGCATCATTCTCACAGTTTTGACCTTCGTGGTCTGCGGTACGCAGTTCTTGGTCTAAGCCCTTGGCGTAACATCGCCATTACAGTGCGCCGGGCTAAACCGGCATGAAGCAAAGAATGAAAGAGTCTCACGAGAAAGGAGTAGCGATCCGCTCGGCCCCGAGTCTTGCGTTGCTACCGCGAGGGACCCAACGAAGCGTAGACAGGGGATAGGCGGGGTGGGTATTCAGCTCCGTAAAGATGCAATCCGGATGCCGACGTCCTTGTAATGTGCGGAAGGCAACACGAGCAGGAGCGCTAGCGCGAGTTCCTGTCCGGTCCGGCGTAGTCGAAGACCCCAGGCACGCCTAGAAACTTCATGCACGAGAACCGGGAGACCTCGGAGACACCTGCGGTTCAACCAGACAGCAGGGCGGCGGGCGAAGGCTTAGGCCGTACGGCCAGCACGGACGTCCCCGAGGAGTCACACGACGGCATAATACCGATGAATCATTCGAACAAAGACGAAAGACCGTTGGCGGAGAGTGAGGAGGGAAGGCCGTCGATCAAGGAGAACGCTTATCAACCACACACGTACCCGACACAGAGCGGGAAGGGCGTGTCCCAGGGGCTGGCAGGCGTGCGGCAAGCAGCACGGGAAAACAAGGAGATGAGGTTCACTGCCTTGCTTCACCATCTGACCGTGGATCTGCTGCGGGAAAGCTTTTACTCACTGAAGAGGAAAGCCGCACCCGGAGTGGACGGGGTCACATGGCAGGAGTATGAGACCGGACTGGAAGATCGGATGGTCGATCTCCACGGCCGGGTTCATCGCGGAGCCTATCGAGCGCTGCCGTCGAGAAGAGTGTACATAGAGAAAGAAGATGGGCGGCAACGTCCATTGGGAGTCGCGGCCCTAGAGGACAAAATTGTCCAGTACGCCGTGGCCACCGTCCTCAACCAGATTTACGAAGAGGATTTTCTCGGCTTCTCGTATGGCTTTCGCCCGGGGCGCGGCCAGCATGACGCGCTGGATGCGCTGTCGTACGCGCTTCTGAAGAAGAAGGTGAACTACATTTTGGACGCTGACATACGCGGCTTTTTCGACAATCTCGACAAAAGCTGGATGATCAGGTTCATAGAGCATCGCGTCGCCGATCCTCGCACACTGCGGCTGATCCAGAAATGGCTGAAGGCCGGGGTGATGGAGGAAGGCAAATGGTCGGAATCGAAGACGGGTACGCCGCAAGGGTCGGTGATTTCACCGCTGCTCGCAAACGTGTACTTACACTACGCTTTCGATCTATGGGTGGACGTCTGGCGCCAGAAGTGGGCGCAAGGCGAGGTGGTGGTCGTCCGTTTTGCGGACGATATCATCCTGGGATTTCAGTATCAGACGGACGCCGATCGCTTCCTGGAGAATCTCCGGGAACGACTGGCCATGTTTGGGCTGGAACTACACCCGGATAAGACGCGTCGGATCGAGTTCGGCAGATTCGCCGAAGAGAACCGAAAACGGAAAGGGGAAGGGAAACCCGAAACGTTCGACTTTCTAGGCTTCTCGCACATCAGCGGGAAGAATAGTTTGGGGCGCTTCACCGTGCGACGCAAAACGATCCGCAAACGCATGCGGGGCAAACTGCAGCAGCTTAAGCAGGAGCTTCATTGGCGCATGCATGATCCCATTGCTCAAACGGGAAGATGGCTCCGATCGGTCGTGCAGGGTTACTTCAACTACTACGCGGTACCAGGAAACCTCGACAGCCTCGCGGCGTTCCGGCAGCGCTTGCTGGCACTGTGGTGGCGCAGGTTGCGTCGCCGGAGCCAGAAGCATCCGTTCTCGTGGACCCGCACGCTAGCGTTAGGGGATCACTGGCTTCCGCAACCGCGCGTGCTCCATCCTTACCCCGCGGATCGCTTTGCCGCCAGTCATCCGCGATAAGAACCGGATGCGCTAAGAAGCGCCCGTCCGGGTCCGTCCGGGGGGTATCACGCGAGTGGTATCCCTACCGGGATCTCGAGATCCTTGGCAGGGGTTTTGAGTCAAATCGCCTGATTACATCTGTTCACTTCCGAGTTGCCCGTCATCCGCCCAAAACCAGACGCCAATAGCGTTTTCAAGTTTCCGATAACATATCTCTGGATGGTCCAACGAGCGGATTGGTTCTATGGTGTTTGGGTCTTTCCCATCAGATATTGATCGAACCAAGCGATGGTGCGACGGATGGAGTCAATCTGATTCTCGCGTTTCACGAAGCCGTGACCTTCATTCGGGTAATAGTGAACATCTACGACCCGACCTTCTTTTTTGAGGATGTCTACGACCTGCTGCGCCTCCTCCTTAGGGACGCGCGGGTCGTTGTCGCCCTGTAGTACTAGCAAAGGCGCCTTCTCGCTGCGAATGTACGTGATCGGGGAATCGTCCTCGTAGACCTTGGGGTTTTGTTCGGGATTGCCCAAAAGGCCCTTCAGGTACTCGTTCAA
>DASRAA010000018.1:0-10223 GCA_035638375.1 Binatia bacterium
AAGTATTCCGACCAGATTGCCCGCGTCGCTCTCGTCGGCGCGAAACCCTGGGAAGAAGTCGTCTCCACCGTGGTCGGCGGCACCGCACTGTTCACCGCCGAAACCCGCTATTTCCATCCCAACGAAATCCAGCAGGCACGACTCTGGGTGCAGACCGCCAAGCACGCCGACGACATTCCCGTGCGCCCGATCTATCGGGGCGGCATCTGGCGCGACTACCAGGAAGAGTTCAATCTCTAGGCACTGTTCCTTCCGGCGTCATACCCAGCCGGATGCCCACCCTTTGCCTTCTTTTGGAAAAGGATGGGATCAACTGACAGCTAATCACTAACCACTCCCTCAAACAAGTCCCCCTCCAACCTCGCTTCCTGCGGCTCCCGTGTTGCCGCCAGATGAAACATCTCGGTCGTCGGCATGCCGCCCAGGCTCATGCGCAAGCGAGCGAACAATGGCTCTTGCGTCTTGTGATGCATGAACGCCTTGATCTTGCGCTCGAAGCGCTCCGCGCCGACTTCCACTCGCGCCGTCACCGTTGGCGGAGACGTCGGCATCCGGTCCGGCAACTTGAAATCAGCGGTGGCGTAATACAGCTTCTGCGCTGCATGCTGCTGCAATCCTGACGAAAGCTGCTCAAGGTAGCGATCAGGCCTACCCGCCCACTCAAACGCCTGCGTGGCGAACGCACCCGCCATGGCGTGATCGGCGTGGCCAGTGAGCCCGCCATCCTGTCCGAAGGTAAGCACTACCTGCGGACGCAGCTTCCGGATCCTCAACACCAGCTCGCCCACCACGTCGTGGAAGTTGGCACGATCGAGCTTGCTGTCCAGATACCCCAGCACTTCTCCGTGCGTAACGCCGAGAAACTTGCACGACGCCTGGAACTCCTGAGTGCGAATCAAGGCGAGCTCCTCATCCGAGCGAGCCGCCCCGCGGTTTCTGGCAGCAGTTCCCGCAGTGAGACAAACCACCGATACCTCAACCCCGCGCTCGGCATATAGCGAGATCGTTCCACCAAACGCTCCGGCTTCGTCGTCCGGATGTGCAGTGATGCAAAGGAGACGATACATATTCGTAAGAAATGCTAGGTTTGATGCCCAGTTTAAGCGAGCACGCCGCGGCGACGGAGCGGAGTCGAAGGGCCGTTTGACCGACTTGCCTACAAAGACAAAAGCGAGGAGCAAACAGCGAGTAGCTAACGCCCCTCTCTCAACTGCTGCTTCCACCCCAACACCCGGGCTTTTGCTGCTTCAGCCTCCGCCTCGGGCACCATCCCCTTTCGCTGATACAAAATCGAAAGGCTGGTATGCGCCAGTACATCATCGGGGTCGAGCTCGGCAATGCGATTAGCCACAGCGATTGCCTTGTCCAGCTCTTCGCTGTCTTGATACGCCCGTGCCAGCCCGTGCATCGCGTCCAAAAACGTTGGATCGTAAGCGATCGCGGCTTCGTAATCTGCAATCGCCTCATTCAAGCGTCCTTCCGCGTAGTGGTCCAGGGCTGCGTAGTATCGTTCCTCTGCGTTCTGCCTCGACATGCGAGGCGAGTGTAGCACGCCGGTACTCGGAGAATTTCGAGCTGTCCCAGTGCTACACTGCGATGTTTGCTGTCTGGCTCATCATGGCCCAAATCGCTTACCTCGAATGCTCTAAATGCGGTACACACCTCACCGCTGACGTGGCGCGCAACGTTTGCCCAACCGACAGTGGACCGCTCTACGTCCGCTACGATCTCGCGGCGATTCGCGCAAACATTTCGCGTGATGCAGTCAGCCGAGGCCCGAAGTCCATGTGGCGCTATGCCGCCGTTCTTCCCGACGCGGATCCCGTAACCCTCGGCGAGGGCCTGACTCCCTTGCTACGCAGCCGCAAACACCCCAATCTGCTCATCAAGGACGAAGGCCTCAACCCCACTGGCTCCTTCAAGGCGCGCGGTATGGCTGCCGCAGTTACGATGGCTCGGCATTACGGCCTCAAGAAACTCGCTGTACCCTCGGCCGGTAACGCCGGAGGTGCGCTTGCGGCTTACGCCGCTTTGGCAGGACTCAAAGCTCACATCTTCATGCCGAAAGATGTACCGCTGGCCAATCGCCTCGAAGTCGAAGCAGGTGGTGCGCACCTCACACTAGTGGACGGCCTCATCTCCGACTGCGGGCGTATGGTTGCCGACCGCAAGGAGGCCGAGGGTTGGTTCGATGTCTCCACACTGAAAGAACCCTTCCGCGTCGAAGGGAAGAAAACTATGGGTTATGAAGTGGCCGAACAGCTCGGCTGGCGGCTACCCGACGCCATCCTCTATCCAACCGGGGGCGGCGTGGGCCTCATCGGAATGTGGAAGGCGTTCGAAGAAATGGAGGAGCTTGGCTGGATCCCCGCCGGCAAACGCCCTAGAATGATATCGATACAGGCCAGCGGTTGCGCCCCAATCGTCAAAGCCTTGGAGGAGGAAAAGCCTGCTTCGGAAATGTGGCTCAATGCGAGCACTCTTGCCGCCGGGCTGCGCGTGCCCAAGGCCTACGGTGATTTCATCATCCTCGACATCGTTCGCAAGAGCCGCGGCACTGCCGTGGCGGTGAACGACGACAAAATCATGTCCGCCGTAAAACGCATGGCCTGCGACGAAGGCATCTTCGCTGCGCCCGAAGGTGCTGCCGCCCTCCCGGCATACGAAACCCTGGTTGAGCAAGGTTTCCTCAAGCCAGCCGAGGAGGTAGTGCTGTTTAATACCGGCTCGGGTTACAAGTACCTCGACGCCCTTGCCCAATACTGGGAAATCGAACCGTTCGCGCTCAAGTTGCCAAAGTCGCGCAATATCGGCGGCATTATCGGTCCTTATTAGAGGCCGATTCCAGAATCGTTTGAACGATGAAGATGAGTCACGACCAAAACCAGTTCCTCAGCGGCTCTTCAGTTGATGCGGGAATCGACGCCTTAGCAGCGGCCATCTTCGAGAATCAGCTGGCGTGTTGGAGAAGCGAAGAATATTGGGCCGCGATCAACCAGGTTGCTGACGTATCTCTCTGGAGAATTGCTACGCTCGCAGCGCTCGCCATAGACAACTGGCGCCTCTCAATTTATTCCTTCGGCTGACGCCGAGCGGTACCGTTGATTTCGTTTTGGGCGGCCAATTCGTAGTTGATCTGTTTTCCCGCCGAATGTCTCTCGTGCGATATTCATTTCATGCGCATCATTCGCGCACTGACGCTGTTGACGGTTGCCTCGGGGGCTATGTGCCAAACATACCTAGGGATCGATCGCAACGGTTACCCCGGCGCTGCCACCATGCAATCGCTGCACAAGACATTCGCTTTCACGGGATACTGGTTGAACAACCCTCCTGGCGCCAACCTCAACAGCTGGATAGGTCACCGTGCCCAACTGGAGGCAGCGGGCTATGGCTTTCTGCTGTTGTTCAACGGAAGGGAGTACGCAGCGCTGAAGGCCTCGGGGGACGCCGCCGGGGTGGGGAAACGCGATGCTGCAGCAGCGGTAAATGCCGCGAAATCAGAAGGCTTTCCGCCGAGATCGATTATTTTTCTCGATCAAGAGCAGGGTGGCCGCATGCTTCCAGAACAACGCGCTTACATTCATGCTTTCGTAGACGGGGTCAACGCAAGTGGGTATCGTGCCGGCATTTATTGTTCCGGGATACCGTTCCGCGAATCGAGCAGTGTATCCGTAATTACAGCCAACGATATTCGGGAGAACGCTGGGGGACGGGATATTAAGTTCTTTATTTCCAACGACCAATGCGGTCCGTCGCCGGGCTGTGTCTTTTCGGCGCCAGCGCCTTCTCCGGGCAAAAGCGGAGTTTCCTTCGCCGAGGTATGGCAGTACGCACAATCACCCCGCAGGCCCGAGCTAACTAATTCGTGTCGTGCGACTTACGCAGGCGATGGCAACTGCTATCCACCCGGGGTAGCGTCCAGTTCGGGACTGCACATCGATGTCAACTCTGCCAACTCGCCGGATCCGTCGCATGGGCGGAGCCGGCCGTGACGGACGAGTTGGATCAGTTTCGGGTCAGTGAAGCGCAAATAACTCATGCCGCAGTGCTTATAAGAGAGGGGAGGCTAGTGGCCTTTCCCACGGAAACCGTCTACGGTCTGGGCGCAAACGCGCTGGATGCGGCGGCGGTAGAACGGATCTATGAAACCAAAGGTCGCCCGCACTCCAGCCCGATCATCGTTCATATCAGTGCCTTAGAGATGATGCATCGGATCGTTGCAACTTGGCCGGAAGCGGCGCAGAGGCTGGCCCAAAAGTTCTGGCCTGGGCCATTAACCCTTGTGTTACCAAAGACTTCTGCTCTTCCTGATTTGGTAACTGCCGGATTGCCAACGGTCGGCGTCCGAATGCCGGCGCATCCTATTGCAATGGCATTGCTTAGGGCTGCCGGCGTCCCGATCGCTGCACCCAGCGCTAATCGCTTTACCGAAGTCTCGCCGACGACAGTGGAGCACGTTCGCGCAAGTCTAGGAAGCAGAGTGGATTACATTCTGGCCGGCGGTGCCTGCCCGGTTGGCATCGAGTCCACAGTGCTATCGCTGGCAGAAGAGCGAGCCGTATTGCTGCGGCCGGGCGGAGTTTCCCGCCTGGAAATTGAGGCGCTAATCGGCAAAGTTATCGATAAGCAACAGGTCGTTACGGATGGCCCGCATGCCTCACCAGGGTTACATCCGCGGCATTATAGCCCGAAAACGCCAATGTACTTGGTGGAGAATGGGGAGGTTCCGCGGCAGGGGAACGGGGCGTACCTCCAGAGGAAGCGGCCTCCAGTAGTCCAAGTTGCGGAACTGATTGAAATGCCCAAGAATGCGGCGGGTTATGCGGCGAGGCTGTACGGCGCGCTGCACACCTTGGACGCGCTCGGCTACGACTGGATTGCGATTGAGACGCCGCCGGAGACGCCGGAATGGGAGGCAATCTTAGATCGCCTGCGGCGTGCGAAGTGGCGACCTTAAGCGCGGAGAAAAGGGGTAAATCGGATTGGTTATGAGTTCGGTTCTATAACCCGAGCAACCGAGGTGGGTAGAAAGCTGGAATTCCTTAACCGGCGCAGTAATGGTCGTTATACGCAAAATCGGAGCTGAGTGTGAGCTTTACGAATTGCTGTGACAATGCCATAAGAGCGGATGCTTACTCGCGGCTCGAGTTTGCCAACACTTACTAGCTGGCGTTTCGCGATCTGCCGGCACTCTTTCAACGCCACGTAACAGGAACGAAGGCCGTCGACTTTGGCTGTGGAACCGGGCGGTCGACGCGCTTTGCTCGGCCACTTGGTTTCGAGACCATCGCAATTGACATCACACCAGAGATGATCGCAAGCGCGAGAACTTGATCCAGACGGAGACTACCGCCTGATCAAGGGTGGCGATTTCAGCGGGCTGTCTTCTCATGCCTTCGATCTGGTTCTCTGCATGTCCCCTTTGACAACATCGCCGGATTCGAGGTGAAACTCGGGCTGTTTTGTCAATTGGCAACTTTGCTGAGAAATTCGGGCAAGCTCGTCAACGTAGGGTCATCACGGGAAATCTATCTGTACGAGTGGGCCTCGTTTAGCACCAAAGAGTTTCCTGAGAACCGGAACGCAAAATCCGGGGACATCGTGAGAATAATCACCACCCACTTCGCTGACCGAACGCCCGCCGTAGACGTCCTTTGTACGGACGACTCGTACCGACAGCTTTACTCGCAGGCCGGCCTCGCAGTCGTTGCCATGCACAAACCACTAGCGAATGGCGACGAACCCTACCGGTGGGTGAGCGAGACGAAGATCGCGCCTTGGGTGATCTACGTCCTGGAGCGGTCGAGCCCCCGCTCAACCTGAACTCCGGCAGGGAGGCTCCGATTACCACCTTATCTCCGAATGAAGGCGATAAGGGCGGGGCACCCGCTTCGGTTTGGCATCTGGGTGTCTGCTCGCGTGTTACATTCACTGCTTCACCCTTCATGAAATCAGAGCCGCCTCAACTTCTGCGCCGAGTTGGACAGTTCGACGCCACGATGATTGTGATGGGCGGCATCGTTGGCGCAGGCATCTTCATTAACCCATACGTTGTTGCGCGTCAGGTCCACACGCCTATTCTCATTCTCATGGTCTGGGTGGCTGGAGGCGTGGTGGCCATGCTTGGTGCCTTCATCTATGCCGAGCTTGCCGCGCGAAGACCGAATGTGGGCGGCCAATATGCGTACCTGCGCGATGCATTTCATCCGCTGGCAGGCTTTCTCTACGGGTGGGTGCTACTGCTCGTAATTCAGACGGGCGGCATGGCGGCCGTCACGATCACCTTTGCGCGATATTTCCTGGAGCTCACCGGATGGCCCGCTTCGGAGAAAATCGTGGCGGTGGCCACGGTTGCCGTGCTCACCGTCGTGAACTGCCTGGGGGTGAAAGCGGGCAGTCGCGTGCAGAGCATCCTGATGTTGCTAAAGATTGGCGCGATTGCGGCCCTCGTACTAGCCGGGCTGTTCCTCGTTCGTGCGCCATATCCGATTCTTCATCCTGTGCTGGATCGGCCGCCTTCACTTGATCTGGTCACAGCGTTTGGTGCGGCAATGGTACCGGTGCTGTTCGCGTTCGGAGGCTGGCAGACGGCTAACTTCATCGCTACGGAAATCAAGGACGCGCGACGCAATCTGTCGCGCGCGCTGGTGCTAGGGGTCGCAGGAGTGATCGTGCTGTATCTGGGCGTGAATTTCGTTTGTGTAAGGGCGCTCGGCGCGGAGGGACTCGCCGAGACTACCGTGCCGGTGTCGGCAGTAATGCGGCTTACCATGGGCAACGCAGGGGCGAGATGGATTGCGCTCGGCATTGCGGTTTCGACGCTGGGGTTTCTGAGCCAGTCGGTGCTGACTGCGCCGCGCGTGTACTTCGCCATGGCTTCGGACGGACTTTTCTTTCGGCCTCTAGCGCGGGTGAATGAGAAGACGCACGTGCCGGTGCTTGCTATCGCGATGCAAAGCTTGCTGACGCTGGTGATTGCGCTGTCGGGTAGCTACGAGAAGATCCTGAACTATGTCGTCTCGGTGGACTTCATCTTCTTTGGACTCACCGGGGCCAGTCTGTTCGTATTCCGCCGGCGCGATTCGCACCATGGATACAGTGTGCCTGGGCATCCGTACACGACGGCTCTGTTTGTGGTTGTGTGCTGGCTGGTGGTGCTGAACACGATCTACAAGTACCCGGTGAACACAGCGTTAGGACTGGGGATTTTGGCGTTAGGTGTGCCGGTGTATACGGTTTTCCGTCGCCACTAGCCCGGTGACCAGTAGCCAGTTGCCAATAAGCAGCTGTCACTTATCTTGGTCGGTTGTCACTGGTCAGCGGCGTCCACGGCCGAGGAAATCCATGCTTAACGATGTGCCTGCTGTAGAGTAAAAGTCGCCCATGCCACGACGCTCGCAAATGAAGTCACCCTATATGGAGTGGGCGAAGCTCCGATCCACGGCGAAGTACAACCTGGCAACCAGCGGGATGATGAGTTATCCGCTGGCGGAACTGCCGGTTCACATCGGCGACCTCGAAATCAACGGCACCGGGCCTTACGGATACGCTCCGCTGGTTGAGCGGCTGGCGCGCTACAACAACGTCGCAGGCGAATGCGTGGTGACGGCGGCGGGAACCTCGTTCGCCAACCATCTGGCAATGGCTGCGACGTTTGACCTGGGCGACGAGGTACTCATCGAACACCCGACTTATGAGTTGCTCGAGTCCACTGCGGAGTACTTGGGCGCAACGCTTCGCCGGTTTGAGCGACGCTTCGAAGATGACTTTCGCATCGACCCTGTTGAAGTCGAGCACAACATCACACGGCGAACGAAACTTGTCGTCATCACCAACCTGCACAATCCTACTGGCGCGTATGCGGATGAAGCGACGATTCGCGCCGTCGGCGAAATCGCAAAGAGGCACGGGGCGCGGGTGCTGGTGGACGAAGTATACCTAGAAACCTTCTATGGCAATCGCCCGCGCACAGCGTTTCATCTTGGCGAACATTTTCTGATAACCAGCAGCCTGACAAAAGCGTTCGGCCTCAGCGGCGTGCGCTGCGGGTGGGTGCTTGCTTGCCCCGAGCTGTGCCATCGCATGTGGCGCATTAACGATCTTTACGCGGCCACGCCGGCGCATCCCGCGGAACGAATCAGCGTGATTGCGCTCGACAATCTGGATCACGCGGCGGAGCGGGCGCAGCGGATTCTTGCCGCGAACCGGCCGCAGCTCGAGGCTTTTCTGGATGCGCAGCAGGAGCTCGATGTGTTTCGACCAGAGCAAGGGACGATTGTGTGTCCGAGGTTGCGGCGCGGGGACGCGGAGGCGTTCGTGAGGTTCCTGCGGGAAAAGTACGAAACCAGTGTGGTGCCGGGCCAGTTCTTTGATATGCCGAAACATTTCCGCATAGGGATTGGGGGAGAGCCGGAGATGACACGTGAAGGATTGGAGCGGCTGGGATGTGCGCTGGAAGAGTGGAGCAGGAGGATGGTGTGAGGCGGAAGTGGGATTGCGCGAGGGTCTTCCGTACAAAGGTGTCCCTTCGACTCGCTCTGCTCGCTCAGGTCTCGGCTGCGGGCTCACATTCACCCCAACAGATGTAAAAGCAGCATTTGTTGGGAACCCCGACGCGGCCTCAAAAACGCCTCGACTTCGACCCCGGCCGGCAACAGCGGGCCGCCTTCCCTCAGAATGACACAGGGAGAGAACCAATTGTTCCAACAGCCGCGCTGTATAATGGAGGGGCGACGGTCTATTCCGTCGATCGTTTCTTTGTGGGCCTGTAGCTCAGCTGGGAGAGCGCCTCGTTCGCAACGAGGAGGCCAGCGGTTCGATCCCGCTCAGGTCCACCATATTTTCAACTACTTGCGTGAACCCCTCAGCCTCGGTCCGCTGGTTTGTGTCGTTGTTTGTGGCGTAACCCCGCGCTAGACCTTCCAAATTGACGGAGTCCGCCCTCCGAGTCGAGATGCTGTCGAGAGCGGTTCGCTTCGCCTGAATCCGAACGTGCGAGTATTGCTGGAGCATCTTGGGCGAAACGTGTCCGGCAATCGCCATGATGGTGCTGTCGCTGGCCTGCGACTCGGCAAGTTCAGTTATCGCATGGTGACGGAGATCGTGGAAGCGCAGCCCCGCAAGCGGGCTCCTGATGCCCTTCATGTTCGCATTACATCCGCGGCTGACACACGTATCTACCGGACGCTGGAGCTTGCCACAGGCAGCGCATTGGACTGCCGCTGTGAGATAACGCCATGCGGAGCGCCAACTCCTCTGAGGCTTGCTAGGGTCAAACTGTGCCGTCTCACAGGCGGGGAACACATAATGCTCAGGCCGCACATCACCGAACGCTCTGGAGCGTCTGTAAAGCGAAACAATGGCATTCCACGCATCGCCGTTAAGTGGAATAACCCGCTCTCCCGCTTCGGTCTTGCTCTTGCGAACCGTGAGCGTCTTTTCCATCAGGTCAACGTCGCGCCAGCACAATTGCTTAAGCTCGCAGCCGCGCATCGTGGTATTCAAGGCGACAGTGGCGGCCCAGGCCGCCGTCTGCCATTCCGGGCGAGAGGCAGCAGTCTTGAGCAGTCGCAGCTTTTCGTCGTAGGCGAGTGCCCGCCCTACATTCTGGCGAACGGGAAGCGGATGAATCTCATCGGCAAACAGATGCCAGCGCTTCGCCCTTATCAGAACTCCACGGATGATGTCGAGTTCCCGGTTGACCGTGGCGTTGGAGATGCCATCTGCTTTGCGAGCGCGGACATGGGCGAGCACGTCCTCCGGTTTGATCTTCGCGACTTGCATCTCACATAACTTTCGATTGAGCATCTTCGCTCGCTCGCGCTCCGTCTGAATGCTCCGGGGCGCAAGATGAGGGATCCGGTCTTGAAGGAATTGCTGAGCGGCTTCGCGAAATGTCAGCCTGGCGAATCCCTGCTTAGTTGCCGCCAGCTTCCCCTTTTAAGCGGCGCTTATTGCGCATGGCCTGTAATAGGTTATGTTTGCAGATTTCCGCGTAACAATTGTGTCTATGGCAGAGCGACTGAGCACCGTTACCTGCTCACCTGCGGTAAGCCGTGCCTGTTGAGGAGTGTCTGTTCCATGAAGTCGGTGACCCACTTCACGACGCCTGCCTTGCTTGATGGGTACGAGCGAAAGAAGAAGTAAAGAAACCTGCAAAGCAGCAGGGCGAGTCTGTCAAATAGCAAACCCGTCGTTTCTTCGTAAGGTGTTTGCTATGG
>DASRAA010000019.1:0-17083 GCA_035638375.1 Binatia bacterium
GGAAATCGTGAGCAGCTGGCGCTCTGGCAGATCGTTTTGGAGAATGAGAAGACGTGGCGCAATGAGGCCGAGATTCGCGCTGGCCTGTTGCGAATTTGGGATGTGATGCAGACGTGCGTTCAGCGTGGCCTGGAGACAGAAGGCGTGCTGCCGGGTGGATTGAAGGTGAGGCGGCGGGCTCCCGGACTGGCTCGCAGATTGCAGGAGAAGGGATCGAGGGATCCACTGGCTCCGATGGATTGGGTGAATGTTTACGCCATGGCAGTAAATGAGGAGAACGCCGCGGGTGGCCGCGTAGTCACGGCTCCCACGAATGGAGCGGCCGGGATTGTTCCCGCGGTAGCGCATTATTACGAGCGGTTCATTGAGGATGCAAACGACGAAGGACTGTTTCGATACTTCTTAACCGCCGGGGCGATTGGAATTTTGTATAAGGAGAACGCGTCAATCTCAGGCGCGGAGGTGGGTTGCCAGGGCGAAGTGGGCGTGGCCTGCTCGATGGCCGCAGGAGGACTGGTCGCGGCGCAGGGCGGCACAAACCATCAGGTGGAATACGCGGCTGAAATTGGCATGGAGCACAACCTGGGAATGACCTGCGACCCGATTGGCGGGCTGGTACAGATCCCATGTATTGAGCGCAACGCGATGGGGTCAGTGAAAGCAATCAATGCCAGCAGAATCGCCATGCAGGAGACAGGTGAACACAAAGTCTCCCTTGATCAGGTGATTGCGACGATGTATCAGACGGGACTGGATATGCAGTCACGATACAAGGAGACGTCGCTCGCAGGGCTGGCGTTGAATGTGATCGAGTGCTGAACGACGGCTGTCAGCCGCCAGTTCCCAACTCCCGTTTTTCGCTCTGCGCTCTTCGCTCCCTTTGGCTTCCCACCTCGCTACGTCGATGTCAGGCCAACAAAACAGCTCAACTCCGGATCCTTCGAACTCGGTTGCCGTGGCGACCTCGCTCAGGATTGCGCTTGCGGGCTCAAAGCGCCGGCAGACCACCGCAACTTAACTGTTCGTTACAAAACGACACACCGGGCTCGAACGTCGAATAAGAGAATTGAAAGTAGGTGACCCTGAGCTGAGAAGTCCTCATTTGGAGTTCTTTCCGGAAGGACCACGGCGGCCAGGGCGATCGTGGTTTCTCTTGTGCTCTCTACATAAAACGCAAAATCATCCGGCCCTCTGTCAGATCAAGCTCATGATGACCCTCGTAAAAGTAAGCGCTCGTGCTTTCGTCGGCAACAAATTGAGGAACTTTGCACAGTACAATACCGCAATACGAGGTGGGTGGCGCTTGAGTGCACCAAAGCTATTCCTTTGCAACGGCAATGGTCGTACCGCGCTCCTCATGTTGGCTGTTGTGTTGGTTGCAACATGCTTAGTGTTGCCTGCGTCGGTGATGGCGCAGGTGGCAACCTCAACGCAGGCCAAGGCGCTTGGCGAGGTGAAGTCAATCGCAAACGGCATGCTGGTCTTGGCGACCGACGAGGGAAAGAGCCTGAACGTTTCCCTTCCCGATGGCGTGCGCCTAGTACAGATTCCTCCGGGTGCAACCGACTTGAAGAATGCGACGCCGATTACGGTGCAGGATTTGCAGGTCGGCGATCGCGTGCTGGTGCGTGGTGCTGCCAGCGACGGCGGAAAATCAATTGCGGCTACGGCCGTGATCATGATGAAGCAGTCGGATGTGGCTGCGAAACAGCAGAAAGAACGCGAAGAGTGGCAGAAGCGCGGCATCGGAGGATTGGTGAGCGCGGTCGATCCGGTGGCAGGAACGGCAACGATTTCGGTGACGTCGTTCGGCGGCACGAAGAAGCTGCTGATTCAGACGAACAAGATGACGATCGTGCGCCGCTACGCGCCCAATTCGGTGAAGTTCGATGAGGCGAAGGCAAGCACGTTGGCGGAGATTCATCCTGGCGACCAGCTACGCGCGCGGGGCGAGAAGAATTCTGACGGAACCGAGTTTGCGGCCGACGAAATCGTCGCCGGCACGTTCCGCAACATCGCCGGCACGGTGACGACGGTGAATGCGGCGGACAACTCAATGACCGTCATGGACGTGCTCAGCAAAAAGCCCGTGACGGTGAAGATCAGCGCGGATTCGCAGATACGTAAGCTGCCGCAACCGATGGCGCAACGGATTGCGATGCGGCTGAAAGGGCAAACGCCTGAAGGTGGGACTGCTCCGGGAGGAGTCCCGGGTGGAACACCGCCGGCGCAAGCGCAAGGAGGACCTCCGCAGGGTGCACCCGACGCGCGAGGCCCTCAGGCCGGGGCGAGCGCCGGATTTGGCGGCGGACAGCGTGGCGGTGGCGACTTGCAGCAGATGCTAAGCCGTTTGCCGGAAGCGGCGCTGAATGATTTCCAGAAGGGAGATGCGGTAATCCTGGTATCCACCGAAGGGAATGGGGGTGGCGTAACTGCGATCACCCTGTTAGGCGGCGTTGAGCCCATTTTGACCGCTTCTCCGGGAGCACAAGCGATGATGCTAACGCCTTGGAGCTTGAGTGGAGGTCCGGGAGAGGCTCAGTAAGACAGTGGCTAGTGTTCACTGATCGAGCGGTCAGTGGGAGCACTGATTTCATAACACTCATGTCGGGACACGGCTTCGCAGGCCACGCAAAGAGTTGCGTGCGCGACGAGAATGAGTCAGGGCACGACTTTAGGCGTGCCGCACAGAGTTCCTATAAACAGGGGCTTTAGCCTCTGTGGGACTTCGAATTTCCTAAGAACGACGCGGATTAGGCAGGGATAGAGACAGTGATGAAAGATTATTTCCGGAAAGTAATCCGGATTGCAATTTTTGTGTTGTGCTTCGTCTTGATGACAAATAGCTGGAGTTGGGCGCAAGCGACGAACGCTTCGCTGCACGGGACGGTCACCGATCCGTCGGGAGCGGCGATAACGAAGGCGGATGTGCAGATCACTGCGCCTGATGGCCGCGTTCTGCATACCACCACGAACCAGACCGGCGCCTATGACGTGAAGGGACTGGCTGCGGGCAAGTATGGGCTCAAGGTAACGGCGAAGGGATTCGCGGTCTATGAAGTCGATGGCGTCGATGTGGAGCTGGGGCAGTCGCAAAAGATGGACGTCGCGCTGTCGATCGAGGTCCAGAAGGAACAGGTCAACGTTTCGGAGAACCCGATTGGGCTGGATACGTCTGCGGAGAGTAACGTTTCGCAGATGGTCTTGACCGGCAAGGACCTGGATGCGTTGTCGGACGATCCCGACGAGCTGGCGACGGATTTGCAGGCACTGGCGGGGCCTTCAGCAGGACCGAATGGAGGCCAGATCTATATCGATGGATTCACAGGCGGACAGTTGCCGCCGAAGTCGTCGATTCGGGAGATCCGCATCAACCAGAACCCGTTTTCAGCCCAGTACGACAAGTTGGGCTACGGGCGCATCGAGATTTTCACCAAGCCGGGGACCGACCAGTACCACGGACAACTGATGATGCTGGGAAATTCCTCGTATTTCAATTCGACCAGCCCGTTTGCTACCAGCAATCCTTCCTACGATTCAACGCAGTACTCAGCGAGCTTTGGCGGGCCGATTGGGAAAAAGACTTCGTTCTTCCTCAACTTCGAGCGACGCAACATCGGCGATAACGCGGTGGTGAACGCGTTCGTGCTCGATCCCACGACATTCCAGCAGACTCCCTACAACACCTCGCTGAGTACACCGCGCACGCGAACCAACGTGGGCGGGCGGCTGGACTTTCAGTTGACCAAGAACAATACACTGAGTGCGCGTTACCAGTACTGGCAGGACAATCAGGATAATAATGGTGTGGGACAGTTCTCGCTGCCCACGCAGGCTTACAACAACAACAACTCGGAATCCACGTTTCAGATCAGCGACACGCAACTAATTGGTGCGAAGGTTGTGAATGAGACGCGCTTCCAGTATCTGCGCGACCGGTTCAATCAGATTCCGGCGTACACCGATGGGACGCTGGACGTGCAGGGCGCGTTCGTGGGTGGCGGCAACAGCAGTCAATACTCAATCGACAACCAGGACCACTACGAACTGCAAAACTACACGTCCTGGTTGCTGGGTAAGCACATGCTCAAGTTCGGCGGCCGGCTGCGCGCGCTCCGGGATTCGAGTTATGCCAATTCCAACTTCAACGGCACGTTTACCTTCAACTCGCTCGACGCCTACCAGATTACGGAGCAGGGCCTGGCGAACGGACTAACGCCGGCGCAGATTCGGGCCGCCGGGGGCGGAGCCGGACAATTTGCGATTACCTTTGGTACGCCCTCGTCAGTGGTGACGTACTACGACGTGGGTTTCTACATCTCCGACGACTGGCGGTGGAAGCCAAATTTCACCGTCAGCTACGGGCTGCGGTACGAAACGCAGTCGGACATCAATGATTACGGCGATGTCGCGCCCCGAGTAGCGTTTGCGTGGGGACTGTCGAAAAATGGAGCTCCACCGAAAACGGTGCTGCGGGCTGGTTGGGGTATGTTCTATGACCGCTTCGACGAGCAGTACGTGTTGCAGGCTGACCGGTTGAATGGCACTACGCAACAGCGCTTCGTCGTTGATCAGCCGAACTTCTATCCCATCGTGCCGCAAGAAGGTAGTCCGCTACTGAGTACGGCGAAGACCTTTCCTACGGTATACCAGATTTCACCGAACCTGCGGGCCGCCTACGTGATGCAAACGGCGGTAACCTTGGAACGGCAGATCAACAAAAACGCTAATGTAGCTATCACGTACCTGAATACGCAAGGGCGGCACCAGTACCTGACGCGCAATATCAACGCACCTCTGCCCGGCACCTATGACCCGAACAATCCCACCAGCGGAATCCGTCCCTTCGGCAACGCAGCCGGAAACATCTATCAGTACGAATCAAGCGGGTCACTGAACCAGAACCAGCTTATCGTGAACGCAAACGTTAAGGTGGGCTCCAAGCTTTCACTGTTCGGCTGGTACACCCTGAATTATGTGAATGCCAATACCCAGGGCGCGAGCAGCTTTCCCAACAATCAATACGATCTGGCGGAAAACTACGGCTCCACAGCATATGACGTGCATGACCGGGCATTTATTGGCGGCACGATTGCCCTGCCGCGGGGTGTACGCGTGAATCCGTTTATGGTGGTGCAGTCGGCACAGCCCTTCAACATTACTCTGGGGCAGGACTACAACGGCGACTCGATCTTCAACGATCGTCCAACGTTTGCGGCACCGGGACTGCCGGGCCAAACCATCATGGTCACGCAATGGGGGACATTCAACTTGACTCCCCTGCCCGGGCAAACGGTCATCCCCCCTTATTACGGATGGGGGCCGGGAAGGTTTTCCTTAAATCTGCGCGTGAGTAAGACGATCGGTTTCGGTCCGGAGACGAAAGGCGGAAGCGCCGGTGGGCCTGGTGGCGGCCCGGGCGGAGGTCGTGGACCGGGAGGCGGCCATGGACCGGGCGGCGGATTTGGCGGCGCCACGGGCGGCCCCATCGGGCTAGGCAGTGCGACCAATCGCCGCTACAACCTAACGTTCGGCATCAATGCGCGAAATATCTTCAACAACATCAATTTCGCGCCGCTGGTCGGCAATCTGAGCTCACCGATCTTTGGACAGCCGAACGCAATCGCAGGCGGACCGTACGGCAGCTCGTCGGCGCCACGGAAGATTGAGTTGCAGGCGATGTTCAGCTTCTAGGTTGCCATTGGTCACTGGCCAGTGGTCAGTTTTGTGCTATTAGCCCTCACCTAGTAGCTCTTATCTCAATCTGTCATCCGCTATTCGACAAGAAGGGTTGCCCCCGCGCTCAAGAAGCGCGGTTGCCCAAATCCCCTCCTCTTTATAAACTCAGCGTGCTAAGAAGACAGGCAGTTTAAGCAAAGGTCTCCAGCGCTTCTGGCGGTTTGCGCTGTGACGGGGTGGAGTTCGTGTGTCAGCGGCTGATGGTCAAGCGGGGATGATGCAGGCGTGGCTGTCGAGGATTGGGTGCGCCCTGCTGGTTGTAGCGCTGTCGTATAGTCTGCGCGCCAATGACGAGCAGCCTGAGGTACTCACGGTGGATCACGCGGTGAAAATCGCTCTGGCGAACAACCGGATGCTGAGGATCACGTCGCTGCAGCTGGCCAACACCAAAGAGGAGTACCTTGCGTTTAAGACGCATCGCTACCCGGATTTCAAGACCTATATTTTCGCCTCTGAACTGCTGGCGCCGATCAGCTTCACCGTGCCAGCCGGACAGTTCGGAAAATACCCGATAATCGGACCAATTCCGGCAATGAATACGCCGATAACTACACCCCAACAACCCACCGCCTACGTGGTGGCCAGCGTCTCGCAACCGTTGTTCACGTTGTACAAAATCAACATCGGGTTGCAGGGCAAGGGCCTGCTGGTGGACCAGGCCGCACAGGAATACGAAGGCAAGAAGATCTCGGTCGTCGCCAACGTGCGAGAGACATATTACACGGCGCTAGCGGTCGAGGATTCCATCAGCGCCACCCAAGCAACCATTAAGCAGTATGAAGAACTGGAGCGAATCTCGACCCAGTACCTCGAGGAGCAAGTGGTCTTGCAGTCGGAGCTGATGGAGGTCCAGGCGAGACTGGCGCAGGAAAAGCTGTCGTTGCTGAAGCTGCAGGACAGGCAGGCAACGGCAAAACAGACGCTGAACAATCTGATGGGACGTGATATTCATACGCCGTTTGCAACCTCGCCGGCTGCCGAGCTCTCTGCTGCCGAGGACAATTTGCAAATGGCTGAGTCGAAGGCACTGGAACAGAATTCCGACATCAAGCAAGCGGAGATCGCGATTAAGCAGGCGCAGAACATGGTGCGCCAAACCAAGGCAAAGTATTTGCCCGACATGAACCTGTCTGTGCAGTACCTGTCGCCCTTCGGCGTAAATTTCGTGCCGACCAACGTCGCAGGTGCGGGCGTGGAGTTCAGTTGGGAAGCCTGGGACTGGAACCGCCGCAAGCACGAGGTCAACGCAAAGAACCTGAAGGTCGAGGAGGGCCAGGTCAACCTGGAGGAAACCAAGGCCCAGGTGCTCCTCGAAGTGGACAAGCAATATCGGGCGGTACATGAGGCGCAGGCCGCAGTGGCGGCTGCGCAGGTGTATCGTGATTCCGCGCGGGAAAAGCTACGCGAAGTCACCGCACAGTATGGACAGAAAACCAAGCTCCTGCGAGATGTGCTGCAGCAGCAGGCCAGCGTGGAGAAAGCAAACTCCGATTACAGCTCGGCGCTGGCGGAGTTCTGGTCGTCACGGGCGAAGCTGCTGAAAGCGATGGGTGAGGAGTAGATATGAGCACTCGCAAAGGGGAAAGCATGAGAAAAGCCTCCTTTCTCGTCGGTGCTCTGGTTTCTTTGGCAATTTTGACTGGCTGTCGTCGGGACGCTGCTATCGAGCATTCACCAACGCCGGTGCGAACCGCGGAGGTACGACTGATGGACGCCGGCACGTCGAATACATATTCGGCGAATATCCAGCCGTATCAGCAGGTGGACTTGTCGTTCAAGTCGAACGGCTACCTGGCCAGTATTAAGCAGGTAAAGGATGCCGATGGGCATATGCGCAACCTTGACATCGGCGACTATGTGACGCAGGGCACGGTGCTGGCCACGGTCCAACAAGACGATTATAAGGACAAGCTGTCCCAAGCGAACGCTTCGCTGGAGCGCTCGCAGGCGGAATATGAGCGAGCGAAGCTGCAATATGACCGGATCACAAAGCTTTACGCCGCGGGGGCAGCGACCAAGCCTGACCTCGACGATGTGACGGCGCAGCTGGCATCGACCTCGGCGGCGGTCGCCAATTCAAAGGCGCAGATCTCGGAGGCGCAAATCGCGCTGGGCTACTGCGAATTAAAGGCGCCGTTCTCGGGATGGGTGCTGAAACGCAGCGTGGACGTCGGATCGCTCGTAGGACCGACAACGAACGGATTCACGCTGGCGGACACGCATTCGGTGAAGGCCGTCTTCGGCATACCTGACACCGCGATTGGAAACGTGAAGTTGGGAAACAAGCAGTCGGTAACCACCGAGGCGCTGCCGGGAAATTTTGTCGGACATATCACTTCTATTTCGGCGGCGGCTGATCCAAAAAGCCGGGTGTACTCGGTTGAGGTGCGTATCGACAATCCGCACAACGAGCTGAAGGCCGGGATGATTGGAACGATTGTCCTGGCAGGCCGCAGACCGAATGCCAAGGTTCTGGTCGTCCCCCTGACTGCGGTGGTGCGAAGTCCGGATCGCCGAGAGGGCTTTGCTGTATTCCTGACGGACGGCCCAGGGGACAGTCCCAAAGTGCGCACACAAGACGTCACACTCGGCGATACCTACGGAAACAACATTGCAGTGCTGACCGGATTGAGTGCGGGCGAGCGTGTGGTGACCTCGGGAGCCAACATGATTCGAGCGGGAGAAATGGTGAGAGTGATTCAGTAAAGAAGTGGATGCTGCAAAGTGGATAGGCGTTCAGAAATAAGCCGAGTCGTCGCCTCTACAAGCTGCGGAAGAACTCTGCTGCAGGACTGCTTTGTATCAGGGCGCGACGTCATTCTCGCCTAAAGGTTAAGAATACATCTGGGATTTAGCGACTGTGTTGCAACCGACAAGGCAACTTGATGGTGGGACAAAATGATCAGATCGGGGATTGGGCAGCTACGAGGCGGGGGAATCAAGTGAGTGCGGCGTGTCAGCGCCGGGTTGAAGTGGGAAATGAGCCCGAGCCGCGAAGCAGCAACACCAGTTGTGACACAGTCTCCTTAACCCTTCCGCGAAACAGGTTTTTGGCGTACTGCAATTATGAGATGGCCTCTAGTCGCTGATTGCTAGTGGCTAACTGCCAGAACGCTATGGCGCACAAACACAAGTCGGATGCGGAAATCGTCGCGACCACGCACAACACGGCGCGCTATTTCACCGAGCATCGTCAAGTGGGGTTGATCCTGTTGCTGGCAACCTTTGTGTGGGGTTTCTTCGGCTACCACAACATGCCCAAGCGTAAAGACCCAAATATCCCGGTGCGCGTGGCGTCGGCGCAGTGTCCATGGCCAGGCGCAACAGCGGAGCAGGTAGAGCAACTTATCACGCGGCCCATCGAGCAGGTGCTCGCGATGAACTCCAATCTGAAGCCGAACAGCCCCTCAGACTTCGGCATCCGCTCGCTGAGCTTTCCCGGGATGTCGGTGGTCTATGTTCAGCTCGACGACGGCGTCAAGGACAAGCAAAAAGAATTCTCCGACATGAACCTGAAGCTGAATCAGCTGAAGCTGCCCACAGGGGCAGGGCCGATTCAGTTCAATAGCAACTTCGGCGACACGGCGGCGCTGATGCTGACTGTGGCCAGTCCCATGGCCACGCCGACCGAGGTTGCACTGCGGTCCATCGCGATTAGGAAGGCGATCGAGCAGACGCGCAGCCAGCTGCCAAAGAGTGCTCCGCAACCGCGGGTGAGCATTATTTACGAGTTCCCAATGTCGATTTCCGCCGAGGCGGTACGCGCGGACTTTCAGAAGATCCTTCTAATTGCTGCCCGCAATAACACCCTGAGGGACCTCCACTTTTTCGAAGGCCCGGGTTATGTAGCGTTGGACGCCAGTACCGAGCTGGACGACGTGACAATTCGCCAACGCGGCGAACAGTTAATCGTCAGCAACTTGCACCGCTCCGAAATCCATCCCGACGCGTGGCAGGCGGCGATCATTCGCGATCCGGCAGATACGGAGAAGCAACTGCAGGAAGTTGCTGGAGCCAAGTACTCCTACCACGACCTCGATAATTACACTGACCTCCTGCAGCGCTCGCTGCAAGGCGTGCCCGAAACTTCGAAAGTACAGCGCTCGGGCGTACTGCAAGAGCAGATTTATCTCGACTACTCGCAGGAGCGGCTGGCGCAGTACGGCTATGACCCGTCCAAGTTGAAAGATGTACTCGGGGCGCAGAACATCACGCTGCCGGCGGGATCGATTGAAGTTGGCTCGAAAGATATCAACGTCAATCCATCAGGGCTTTTTCCGGATGCACAGGCTATCGGGAACGTCATTATCGGCGTGTCGTCTTCCAACAGCCCGGTTTATCTGCGCGACCTGGTCGACATCTCACGCGGGTACCAAAGTCCCCCCACGTTTCTGAATTTCCTAAACTGGAAGGACAGCAACGGCAAGTGGATCCGTAGCCGTGCCATTACGCTGGCCATCTTCATGCGTGACGGCCAGCAGATCGACCTGTTCGGGAAGCATCTCGCGGCGAAGCTCAACGCGGTAAAGCAATATCTCCCGGACGATCTGATCATGGTACATACCTCAGACCAGCCAGTGCAGGTGAAAGAGCAGATCGATCTCTTTATGGATGCGCTGTATGAGGCGATCGGGCTGGTGGTGATCGTCTCGCTTATCGGCTTTTGGGAATGGCGCTCGGCGCTGCTGATGGCGCTGTCAATCCCGATCACCCTGTGCCTCACATTCGGAATGATTTATCTGCTAGGCATCGACATTCAGCAGGTCTCAGTGGCGTCACTGATCATTGCGCTGGGACTGCTGGTGGACGATCCGGTGGTGGCGGGTGATTCCATCAAGCGCATGCTGGCCGAAGGGCAGCCGCAGATTGTCGCGCCCTGGCTGGGTCCAACGAAGATTGCAACAGCGATTCTGTTCGCCACGATCACCAATATCGTGGCCTACTTGCCCTTCCTGCTGGTTACGGGAAATACCGGCGAATTCCTGTTCAGCCTGCCGATTGTGATGACCTGCGCGCTGATCGCTTCGCGTTTGGCCTCGATGACGTTTATTCCCCTGCTGGCCTATTACATCCTGCGTCCCGGCAAGAAGCCGGAAGCGCCGATTGAAGAACGTCGCACGAAGGGCTTCACCGGCCAATATGCACGGGTAGCCAAGTTCGCCATCGAGCACCGCTGGAAGGTGCTGATTGCCTCGCTGGTGTTCGTGTTGCTTTCGGGAGTTCTGTTCAAGCAACTCAAGACATCTTTCTTTCCCGACGACGTGCAGTACTGGTCGTATGCCGACGTTTGGTTGCCGAATGACGCCAACTTTGACGCGACCAATCAGTCAGCGCAGCAGGTGGAGCAGATCATCCGGCAGCAAGCTGAGCTGTGGGGCAAACAGCATCCTGACACAGACGGCAAGCCGGCGCAGATCCTGCGTTACGTAACGACCTGGGTTGGGGGAGGAAGCCCGCGATTCTGGTTCTCGCTTTCGCCGCAGTCGCAGCAGCTCAACTATGCCGAGGTGCTGATCGAGCTGACGGAAAAGGAGATCACTCCGGCATTTGTAAACCAGGTGCAACCGGTGCTCTCGGCCGCTGTGCCCGGGGCGCGAATCGATCTGCGGCAGTTGCAGACGAACCCGGTGAATTATCCGGTGGAGATTCGTGTGACTAGCCACGCCGACGTCAGCACGGCGAACAGCGCGCAGGACATCCGCGTCATGCGAAACATCGCCAATCAAGTGATTGAGATACTGAGGTCAGCACCCGCAACCGCGCGCCCGCGTAATGAGTGGCAAGAAGAGAGCACACAGGTCAGCCTGAATATCGATCCCGACCGCGCGAATCTGGCAGGCATCACCAACATGGATGTAGCCAACTCCGCGACCAGCGCCATGAGCGGAGTGCCGGTAACGGCGTTGCAAGACGGAGATCGCAATATTCCCGTAGTAGCGCGGCTTAAGATGGATGAGCGTGCGAGGCTCTCAGACATCCAGAACCTTTATGTATACGGGGCGCAAAGCTCGAGCAAGATTCCGCTGGTGCAGATTTCCAGTATCGCGAACAGCCTCTCGACAGAACGTATCATCCGGCTGGATCAGTTCCGAACGATGTCGGTCTATGCCTTCCCTGCACCCGGGCATCTGGCATCGGAAATTACGACGGTGGCGGCCCCTAAGCTCAAAGAGCTGGAGAAGGCGATTCCGCCAGGCTATGGGATCAGCATTGGCGGAGAGTACGATAAGCAGCAGGTTGGCTTCAAAAATCTTGCTGTAGTGTTGGCGATATCGGTAACAGCGATTTACCTGGCGCTGCTCTTTCAGTTCAATAACGCAATTAAGCCTCTGCTGGTGTTTGCAGCGGCGCCCTACGGTGTCGCGGGCGCGCTGATCGCGCTTTGGATGATGAATACTTCGTTCGGATTCATGGCATTTTTGGGGATCGCGAGCTTAATCGGGGTGATCGTTAGCCACGTCATCGTTCTGTTCGACTTCATCGAGGAAATGCACGCCAAGGGTGAACCATTCGAAGAGGCCGTTATCGATGCGGGGATCATCCGGCTGCGGCCTGTGATGATCACCGTGGGGGCTACTGTTCTGGCGCTCTTCCCGCTAGCCATGCATGGCGGGCCTCTCTGGCAGCCGCTGTGTTACGCGCAGATCGGCGGCTTGACGGTAGCGACATTCATCACCTTGCTGATGGTTCCCGTGTTGTACTCCATCATGGTGCTGGACCTAAAGTGGCTGCGGTGGGATGAGAAACAACCGGGGGAGCCGGCGTTGACCGCCTCCGGCCACGCAGTTGTAGAAGGGGCGTCATTGGATGGGAACACCGCTTAATTAAGCGCTGTATTGATTGGTCAGACTTGTCTCCGGCTTTAGCCACGAGGTAAATTTTCGCCAGGCCAATATGGTGGACCAAAGAGTTACAGATTGAGCAGTTACAGAGAGTTGTAACCGTAGCTGCGAAAGCAATCACTTTACACGAGTTTTGTATCGGGGCACGACTTTAGTGGTGCCGCAATTAGTCGCAAACGGCTGGAGCTCTAGCTCCCCCGGTTCTTAGAGCACCTGAAATTCTCAAGGAGATGCGGAATGAAACTAAACGAACATGGAATTGCGTTACGGGTCTTAATTCTCGCAATCGCCGTAGCTTCTACTGCAGCAAGCGCGGCCGCACAGGCCGCTGGCTCCGCCGTGAGTGCTGAGGCAAAACAAAGAGTGCAAGCCCTAAAGCAGTCGGTCGCGGCCAACCAGCAAAAGTTGAAGCAGTATCAGTGGACAGAAGTGCAGCAGCTCACCCTCAAGGGCGAAACCAAGCCGCAACAGCAGTTCATGTGCCAGTACGGCCCCAACGGACAGGTCGAGAAGTACCCAATGGGCCCGCAGCAGCAGCCCTCGGGCGGCCGCCTGAAGCAGAAGATGATCGCCAAGAAGAAAGCCGAGATGCAGGACTACCTTAGTGACGTAAAGTCACTGCTCTCCGAGTATCTGCCGCCGAACCCGCAGAAGATGCAGCAGGCTGTGGGCACGCACAATCTTTCTCTGAGCCAGGATGCGGCCGCCGGGATCGTCAATCTGACTTTCACCAATTACGCGCAACAGGGCGATCAAATGGTGATTGCCTTCGATCCGAGGGCCAAGCGAATTTCCAACATCAATGTGAACACCTATATGGGCGAGACCAAGGACAAGGTAAGCCTGATGATTAGCTATTCGACGCTGCCGGACGGAACCAATTATCCAGAGAAGACAGTGCTGGACTTACCCGCCAAGCAAATGAACATTACAACGTTGAACACCAATTACCGGAAGCTGGGAATGTAACCGGCCATGCGTAATTGCGCCCGCCGTGTTTGCACTCTATTGCTACTCGGTGGCTCGACCATAGCGCAGGAGAAGAGTGCCTGCTCCCTACCCGATTGCGATCAGGCGAAGGCGTTCTTTCAACAGTTTCAGCAGGCGATGAATGAGGACAAACGGCAGGACGCGGCGTCCTTGGTGAGCTATCCGTTGAAGTCGTACCGTCATGGCAAAGCCACGATAATTAGTAACAAGAGCCAACTGTTCGCGAAATATGATTCCGTGTTTGACGCGCCAACACGCTGTGCGATCAGGCAC
This sequence comes from Binatia bacterium, assembly GCA_035638375.1. Lineage (GTDB taxonomy): Bacteria > Acidobacteriota > Terriglobia > Terriglobales > Acidobacteriaceae > DASRAA01. Next base: position 13,845 of record DASRAA010000019.1, read on the forward strand.
GCTGGTGAAGACGACGTGTGGGGCAACTGGCGCGGCTTTACCGTGGCCCAAGGGGTAATCTGGTGGGACCGAATCATTCCGAGATCGGTGGGCACCGTGCAACTGGCAGCTATATCGAAGTACCGTTTTGGTGTTTTCAGTGTGAACCACGGAGGACCGTTGCCTAAAGGGTGTGAGACGGCTACCGCGCCGAAGTAGCCGGCAAATTCAGATCGCCTGGCCAGCGATGATCGTTTTCCAGCAGCGATTCACGCCGAACCAATACGGGATCTCGCGATAATCCTGCACGTCGAAGATGGCAATATCGGCATCTTTTCCCACTTCAAGCCTGCCTTTGCTTTGCTGCAAATTCAGGGCACAGGCACCGTTTATCGTGGCGGCAGTGATCGCTTCGGCTGGCGACATTTTCATTTGCGTGCACGCAACCGATAGAACGAACGGCATGGATGTTGTCGGCGAGGTGCCGGGATTGTAATCGGTGGCAAGGGCAACTGCGACGCCCCGATCGATCAACTTGCGCCCCGGCGCGAAATTCTGCAGGCCGAGGAAGTAGTTGGCGGCTGGGAGCAGCGTGGCAACGGTGTGGTTTTTCGCCAGCCATGCTATGTCTGCGTCAGAGAGGTGGTCGAGGTGGTCGACACTGGCGGGACGGAACTCGGCGAACAGCTCAAGCGCAGTATGCGTGAGTTGACCGATGTGGATGCGAGTCTTGAGTCCGTGTGCAACTGCCGCGCGCAAAATGCAAAGGGACTGTTCGGGGCTGAATGCTCCGCGCTCGCAGAAAACGTCGACGTATTCGGCCAGTTTGTGCTGGGCGGTGACGGGGATGATCTCTTCACTGACGATACGGACGTATTCCTCAGGGTTGTCACGATATGCAGGCGGGACCACGTGGGCCCCTAGTAAGGTCGGTACAACCGTGCCACACCAATGTCGGGCAGCACAGCTGATCGCCTCAAGCGATTTGATTTCGCTGTCAAGGCTGAGGCCATAGCCCGATTTGGCTTCGACAGCCGTGGTGCCGTGAGCAGACATCTCGTTGAGGCTGGCTGAGATCTGAGCAGCGAGTTGTTCCATCGACGCTTCGCGTACGCCACGAATACTGGACCGAATCCCGCCTCCGGCCTCAGCGATTTCCTCGTAGCTGGCTCCGGCGATGCGCTTCTCGAAATCGATAAGCCTTGGCGCAGCGAACACGGGGTGAGTGTGGGAATCGACGAAGCCGGGGAGAGCGACCTTATCGCGGCAGTCAATTTCGTCCACGTCCTTGCCACGAACCCACGGTTCGTCGGTACTTCCAACTGCCGCGATCTTGCCATTCTCGATAAGAACGGCGCCGTCCTCGATAATTCCGAGTTCGCGCATTGCCCGGCCGCGACGCGGGGCCAAGTTGCCCCGCAGCGTGAGGAGTTGCGAACAGTGGGTGAGGAGGATCGCCCTTTCTCTCATCTCCGCCTATTCGCCCGCCATCGGAATCTTGATTCTCTTCTCGGCCGCAAACTGCTGAGCTTCGTCGTAGCCGGCGTCCACGTGGCGAGCGACACCGATCCCCGGATCGTTGGTGAGCACGCGCTCAATCCGCTTCGCCATCGCATCAGTCCCGTCAGCAACAGTGACCTGTCCGGCATGCTGGGAGTAGCCGATGCCGACTCCGCCGCCGTTGTGGATCGAAACCCAGGAAGCGCCACTTGCAGTGTTAAGAAGCGCGTTTAGCAGCGGCCAGTCTGCGATAGCATCGCTTCCGTCTTTCATCGCCTCAGTCTCGCGGTAGGGTGAAGCGACCGAACCGCAGTCGAGATGGTCCCGCCCCATCACGACGGGTGCCTTGAGCTTCCCTTTCTTCACCATCTCATTCATCGCGAGGCCGAACTCGGCCCGCTCCCCGTAGCCAAGCCAGCAAATGCGCGACGGGAATCCCTGGAACTTGATGCGCTTGCGCGCGAGGTCGATCCAGCGGCTGAGCACGCGGTCGTGCGGAAACATTTGCAGCACCAGGTCGTCCGTCGTATGGATGTCAGCCGGGTCGCCGGAAAGCGCAGCCCAGCGGAACGGGCCTCGTCCCTGGCAGAAGAGCGGGCGAATGTAGGCAGGCACGAATCCCGGAAAATCGTATGCGTTCTTCACGCCGTGCTCGTAGGCGAAGGTGCGGATGTTGTTGCCGTAATCAAATGTCACCGATCCCATCTTCTGCAGCTTGAGCATGCCTTCGACGTGGCGCGCCATGGTGTCGAGCGACTTCTCCAGATAGGCCTTGGGATCGTTTTGCCGTAGCTCCAGCGCGGCTTCGAGCGTCATGCCGCTGGGCACATAACCGTTAAGCGGATCATGAGCGGAGGTCTGGTCGGTGAGAATGTCCGGGAGCACGCCGCGCTCGGCCAGCTCAGGGATAATGTCTCCACAATTCCCCACCAGGCCGACCGAAAGGTTCTCCTTTTTGCGAACAGCGTTCTTGATGATCCGCAGCGCCTCGTCGAGCGAATTGACCACGAAGTCGCAGTAGCCGGTGCGCAGCCGCTTCTTGATGCGCTCAGGATCGACTTCGATGCCGAGATAGCAAGCGCCAGTCATTGTGGCGGCCAGCGGCTGGGCTCCGCTCATGCCGCCCATGCCGCCCGACACGATGAGCTTACCGGCAAGCTCTCCGCCAAGGTGCTTTTCTCCCGCAGCGGAAAACGTTTCATAGGTTCCCTGAATGATGCCCTGCGAGCCGATATAAATCCACGAGCCGGCGGTCATCTGGCCGTACATAATCAAGCCGAGCTTTTCGAGCTCGTTGAATTTCTCCCAGTTGGACCAGTGGCCGACGAGATTAGAGTTGCAGATGAGCACGCGCGGGGCGTAGTCGTGCGTACGAAACACTCCAACCGGCTTGCCTGACTGCACCAACAACGTCTCGTCGTTTTCGAGGCCCTGCAAAGAGCGAACGATGGCGTGGTAGCACTCCCAGTTGCGCGCAGCGCGGCCCGTTCCACCGTATATGACCAGGTCCTGGGGGCGTTCGGCGACTTCTTCGTCCAGGTTGTTCTGAAGCATTCGCAGTGCGGCCTCTTGTGCCCATCCTTTGCACGAGAGCTGGCTACCGCGGGCGGCCCTAACGGGGGTATAGCGGGTATGTTGCACTTCGGAGGCTACTGGCATAACCACAAAATGTTAGTGGGCGCAGCGGCGAAGCGCAAATCTGCTTCTAAGTATGCCCGACTCCGGAAAACGAGACGCGTTTGGCGTTCTCTTAACTCGAG
>DASRAA010000020.1:0-2988 GCA_035638375.1 Binatia bacterium
ATTGCCATGCGCCATCTGGCGCAACACGCTGACTTGGGGGCTTGCAGCGCCAAAGACCTGGCTGAAATGTACAGCATTCCGCAGGAGGCACTTGCCAAGATCCTGCAGAGGCTGGCAAAGGCCAAGTTGCTGACGGCTCAGTACGGCACGAATGGCGGGTACGTTCTGGCAGGCGATCCCAAGAAGATCAGCGCGTACGAGGTGATTCGCACGATAGACGGTCCTTTGTTCATAACTTCATGCAGTGCAGCCGACTCGGATTGCGATCAGAGCGACCGTTGCACGGTTCGCGGGCCCCTGCTGAAGGTGAGTCGCACGATTGAAGAAGTTCTCAACAAACTAACCATCTGGGACATGATCGAATCCGAACCGGAGTCAGCGCCGGAGCTTGTGACTCTCGGCTGGTCATCTGACACGGCAGAAAAGGTTTAGGAGATTACGGCAATTATGAGCGCAGATGTCATGAGTGGTAACGGGAATGTAAAGCTGCCCATCTACATGGACAACCATGCCACGACCCGTCCCGACCCGCGCGTTGTGGAAGAGATGATGCCCTACTTTAACGAGCTCTTTGGCAACGCTGCCAGCCGCAACCACGAGTTCGGTTGGGTAGCGGAGCAGGCTACCGAGCAAGCTCGCGAACGCATCGCCAAGCTCATCGGCGCCAACACGAAGGAGATTATCTTCACCTCCGGCGCTACCGAGAGCGACAACCTGGCCATCAAGGGCGCAGCCGAGATGTACCGCGAGAAGGGCAACCACATCATCACGCAGGCCACCGAGCACAAGGCCGTGCTCGACACTTGCAAGCGACTGGAGAAGTACGGCTTCCGCGTGACTTACCTGCCGGTGCAAAAGGACGGGCGCATCGACCTCGACGACCTGAAGCGTGCCATGGATGACAAAACCATTCTTGTCACCATCATGACCGCCAATAACGAGATCGGTGTGTTGCAGCCGATCCGCGAGATCGGAGCGATGTGTCATGAGCGGGGCGTGTTGTTTCACACCGACGCGGTGCAGGCCGTAGGCAAGGTTCCGTTCAACGTTATTCAGGACAACGTGGACATTGCCTCGATCAGTGGTCACAAGATTTACGGTCCGAAGGGCGTGGGCGCTCTGTATGTTCGCCGCAAGAACCCGCGCGTGCAGCTGGTTGCGCAGATCGACGGCGGAGGTCACGAACGCGGCATGCGTTCCGGCACGCTGAATGTTCCCAGCATCGTGGGACTCGGCAAGGCTTGCGCCATCGCGAACGAAGAGATGGCAGAAGAAGGCAAGCAGCTGAGGGGGCTGCGCGATCGGTTGAGGGAAAAGATCATGGGCCAGCTCGACGAGGTCTACATCAACGGCTCTATGGAGCACCGCCTGCCCAACAATTTGAACATCAGCTTCGCCTATGTAGAAGGCGAGTCTCTGCTGATGGGCATCAACGATATTGCGGTGTCCAGCGGTTCGGCCTGCACCTCTGCGACGCTGGAGCCATCTTATGTATTGAAGGCTCTAGGCGCCGGCGATGACCTGGCGCACAGTTCGATTCGCTTTGGTCTGGGCCGCTACAACACTGAGGCCGAGGTAGACTATGTCGCCAATCGCGTCGTGGAGACGGTAACCCGTTTGCGTGAACTTTCGCCGCTCTACGAGATGGCGAAGGAAGGCATCGACTTGACGAAAGTACATTGGGCAGCAGAGCCGACCCACTGATTTTAGCTAGAGTGGGTCTTCAGGCCTGCGCAAAAGGCACCACTTTATTTGAGGGGCTTTAGCCTCGTGGAGAGCTTTTAGGAGAGACACATGGCATACAGTGACAAGGTTCTCGATCACTACACCAATCCCCGCAACGTGGGCTCGCTCGACAAGAATAGCCCTGAGGTGGGCACCGGACTGGTAGGGGCGCCGGAGTGCGGCGACGTCATGAAGCTGCAAATCAAGGTCAACCCCGAGACGAACATCATCGAGGATGCGAAGTTCAAGACCTTCGGCTGCGGCTCGGCGATCGCGTCGTCTTCACTGGCTACCGAGTGGGTGAAGGGTAAGACAGTGGACGAGGCCCTCGAGATTAAGAATACCGAGATCGTGAAGGAGCTCTCGCTGCCTCCGGTGAAGATCCACTGCTCTGTGCTGGCGGAAGATGCCATCCGTGCTGCCATCGGCGACTGGAAGAAGAAGCAGGGGCAGGAGAAGTCCGCCCCTGTTGTTCAGCACGCGAACGTCGTGCAGCAAGCATAGACTGAAATCGGAGAGCGCCGCGCCGTGGGGCGCGGCGAATCACGACATGACGACGGTGAACATCGACAATCCCGCACAGGCTACAGCGACGGCCACTGCTGTCAAGGGCATCCAGGTCACGGGCACGGCGCTAGCGCGCATTCGCTCCGCGATGGCAAAGGAGAACATTTCTCCCGCCGAAGGCGGGCTGAGGCTAGGAGTGCAGGGTGGCGGCTGCTCCGGTCTGAGCTACAATATCCGCTTCGACACGCAGCCGCGCGAACGCGATCGCGTGTTTCAGTTTGAGGACGTTCGTGTGTTCGTTGATCCCAAGTCTTTCATCTACCTGCACGGCATGATTCTGGATTATGAAGAAACCCTGATGCATCAGGGTTTCGTATTTCAGAATCCGAACGCCAAAAAGTCCTGCGGCTGCGGCAGCTCATTCTCATAATCCGCACTTGCCCAGAGATCCCGTTGAAGTTTGGCAAGTCGCGCGGCGCTTGAGCGCCGCGTAGTTTTGAGCATGAAATATGGCTACGACCCGAAATCCCGAAAAGTCCGGCGTAATCATCGACGCCACAGCGCGACCGGCAACGAATACCTGTTATTCCTGCGGAGCCATGCGCGCGGCGCATTACTGCCAGGAGTGCGGGAAAGTGCAACCTCCTGCGCCGGTGGACTACTTCACGTTTTTTGCTCTGCCCCAGAAGCTAAACCTCGATACCGCGCTTCTGGAGCGCGACGTCTACGCCCTGAGCCGCAAGCTCCACCCCGACA
>DASRAA010000021.1:0-27295 GCA_035638375.1 Binatia bacterium
CCACATTTACGACACCGGCAGCACGTGCAAATCTGACGCAGCTACTGGCCAAACATATTGCCCTTACCATCTGCGCTATTGCGCTCGCTAACTCCGCGAGGCCCAGTACTCGCGCCCAGCGCCACAGCGGCAAGCTTCCCCAGCTGGAAAACATGTACCTTGTGCATCGGCGCTTTCCTAAGTTGCCGAAGCGCTCGCGGCCGACATGATCAATGCCAAACGCCGGGTGGGGGGTTTCTTCAGATGTTGCGAACGCCGCTCCAGGCTTCCGCTTTGGTCCCGAACATCCCATCTCCCAGTACAGCGGACGGCCAACTGCGTCCCAACTATGCTGTAACCCTCACCCGCTCAAATGGATACGTATAATTCGCCCAGAATCAATAACATATGGCCAATTTTTCCCTAAGCACTTGATTCTAAAAGAGCGCACAAGCAAAATTTTCGCGAGTCGAAGTCCTTTCGCTACGGCGTGTTACCGGTCGCCAGATGCTACCCTAGTTGCCAGTCGGCCAGCTACCAGTCGCCTCATGATCCTCGACGCCCTGCACAAGATCGCCAGCCGCGGCTCCTCGCTTACACGAGAGGAGGCCCGTGAGGTCATGGCGGAAGTCCTGCGGGGGGAGGCTACCAACGCCCAGATCGGCGCCTTGCTGGTGGCGTTGCACATGAAGGGCGAGACGGTCGAGGAGATCGTTGGGTTCGCCCAGGCGATTCGTGCTGCCGCGACGCCGCTTTCCGCCGATGACAGCGACACCGTCGACGTCAGCGGCACCGGGCGCGACGCGCTTGTCGACACCTGCGGCACCGGTGGAGACACCTCCGGCACCTTCAATATCTCCACCGCGGTTGCGTTCGTGACCGCTGGAGCGGGGGTTCGGGTCGCCAAGCACGGCAACCGCAGTATCAGTTCCAAGTGTGGCTCGGCCGATGTGATGGAGGCGCTAGGGGTCAACATCAACCTGCCTGCGAATCGCCTTGCTGCTTGCCTACGCGAGACCGGCATTACGTTTCTGTTCGCTCCCGCGATGCACTCGGCCATGAAGTACGTACAACCCGTTCGCCGCGAGTTGCACCTGCGGACGGTCTTCAACCTGCTCGGCCCGCTCACCAATCCTGCTGGAGCATCGGCGCAGGTGGTGGGGGTTTACTCGGCCGATTTGGTAGAGAAACTAGCGGAAGCCCTTAGCGAACTCGGACTGCGCCGCGCGCTGGTGGTTCACGGCCGCGACGGCTTGGACGAGATCACGATTACGGGGGCCACAGAGATCGCCGAAGTCCGCGACGGTCGGGTTAGGACTTACGAGGTCGCTCCCGAGGAGTTCGGCCTGAAATCAGCGTCGCTTGAGTCTATCGCCGGCGGCGATGCCCAGCAGAACGCCGCAATCATCCGCGCCGTTCTGGAAGGTGAGCGCTCGCCCCGACGCGATGTTGTTGTGCTCAACGCGGCCGCCGCCATGGTCGCGGCCGCTCATGCCGACCGTATCGCCGAGGCCATTCCGCTGGCTGCCTATGCGATCGACTGCGGCCATGCTCGGCAGCGACTACAGTTGCTGGTGGAGTTCACCAATCGGCACGCGAACGGACGCGAATCCGCCAAAGAGACAACTCAATGACACCGGCGCGCTGGCTGGTTCTCCTGGGGAGCATGGTGTTGTTTGGCGGCGGCCTTCTGCGCTTGTGGGGTTATCCATACATCTTCCCACCGCTCGTCAGGGCGGGAGTCGATGCACAACTCATGGGCGCGGTGTATGCAGTCTGGTTGTCTTTTGCGGTGCAATTTGTGGCCGTGAGTCCTGTCTTCGTCTGCCTGAGCCGTCGTGCGCAAGGAGGCTACGTCATTTCCCTTCTCTTCCTGCTCCCGCTGGTAAATGCCATTCTCATGTATCGGCTGGTTGGACCAATCATCGGGTCGTATAGGGTGTCGGCGGGGCACCGTGCTGGTCCTGCTCGGTGCATGGCGACTTCCCTGTCAGGGACACGTCGGAAAGGCGGGTAGCAAACTATCGTGGCCAGAGACGTTGAAATCCTGACACTTGGAGGACGCAAGGTTCCGGTCAGCAACCCGGATAAACTCTATTTTTCGAAGCAGGCGAAGGTTTCGAAGCTCGAGCTCGTTCAGTACTACTTGTCCGTCGCTCCCGGCGCGCTCAATGGCATTGGTGATCGCCCTCTCGTTCTGAAGCGCTTCGTCAACGGTGCTGAGGGCGAGGCGTTCTACCAGAAGCGCGCGCCCGAACAGCGGCCGGAATGGATCCGCACGGTGACTCTGTCGTTTCCTTCAGGACGCACGGCGGAAGAAATCGTGGTGGATGAGGAGGCCGGGTTGGCCTGGGTTGTGAACCTGGGTTGCATAGAGTTGCATCCGCATCCGGTGCGCTCAACCGATCTCAATCATCCCGATGAACTGCGTGTTGATCTTGATCCCGGCCCCGGAGTCGGGTGGGCTGATGTGCGCCGCGTCGCCTTGGAGGTCAAGGCTTTGATGGAAGAACTCGGCCTTCGCGGCTGGCCGAAGACCAGCGGTTCACGTGGGATGCACATCAACGTGCGAATCCATCCTCGTTGGACTTTCACGGAAGTTCGGCGCGCGGCCGTCGCGCTGTCTCGCGCCGTCGAGCGTCGTGTGCCCAAGCTGGCGACATCGAAGTGGTGGAAAGAGGAGCGGCATGGGGTCTTCCTCGACTACAACCAGAACGCCAAGGACCGCACCACGTGTTCGGCTTATTCTGTTCGCCCGCTTCCGGATGCGCGCGTCTCGACGCCGCTTGACTGGAAGGAAGTGCCCGACTGCGATCCCGCCGAATTCACCCTCTTCACGGTTCCGAAGCGGTTCGCTCAGATCGGCGATCCCCATGCCGCGATGGATGACGCGTCCGGCTCACTCGAGCCCTTATTGGAGTTGGCGGCCAAGGACGAAGCAAGTGGACTCAAAGATGCTCCGTGGCCGCCGCACTTCCGCAAAACCGATTTGGAGGCACCGAGGGTCGCACCCTCGCGAGCGAAAGGCGCAGCCACGAAGGGGCGAGTGAAGATGCCGTTGATCACAGTGGCAAACTCGCCTGATAAAGCAGCCGCGCTGGAAGGCCTGGAGCGCTGGAAGGTGAAGCATCCCAAGGCTGCTAAGTTGCTCGCAGTCGACGACGTCTTGGTGGATTCAATGCGCGGGAGGTCTTCCACCTGGACCCGAATCCGTGTCAATTTGCGTCACGTTCCGGAAGCGGAGCGGCCACCCCAGGAAACGCCCGACCCTGATGACGACCCCACGCGCGAGTGGCGAGAGCATAGGCAACGACGAGGATTGTGAAGAGACCAGGCTCTCCTCTATGGCATCTGGCAAAGCGCTCGAGATTACCTGCCGGTCGGAAATATCTCCGCCAATTCCTGCGGTGGAACGACTTCCAACTGTTCATAAGTACAGTCGCTCGGTCGCTTGTCAGCTCGCCACCTGCGGAACTGTGCGACATGGCGAAACCGCTCGCCCTGCATGTGGTCGTATTCCACTTCGACCACCAACTGCGGGCGTAGCGGTTCCCACGACAGGTCTTTGCCGGCACTCCAGCGACTCTGCCCACCGGGCATTCGGCCCGTCGCTTCAGCTTCGGCCCAACTTTTCCACGGATGAGTCGCTAGCGCGTTCTCGCGATAAGGCTTGAGGAACTGAACCAGATCTTTACGCTTTGCTGCCGTGAAGCTCGCGCATACTCCAACGTGCTGCAGCATGCCTGACGCATCATACAACCCGAGCAGCAGTGACCCTACCGCAGACTTATCACCCTGCTTATGCCATCGAAATCCCGCAACGACGCAATCGCACTCGCGCTCATGTTTCACCTTGAACATCACTCGCTTGTTCGGTTCGTAAGTGCCCGTCACCGATTTGGCAACGACTCCATCGAACCCCGCGCCTTCGAACCGGCGGAACCAATCAGCAGCAACGGTGCGGTCCTGAGTCGCAGGCGTTATATGGATGGGGGGCGACGCAGAAGAGAGTATGGACTCCAATTCACTTCTGCGCGCGGCCAGAGGCTCGGGGCAAAGATTGCGATCTTGGAGGCACAGCAAATCGAAGAAGACCACAGACGAGGGGGTTTGCTGGGAAAGCATCTTGACTCGAGACGCAGCAGGATGAAGCCGCAATTGCAGCGCATCAAAGTCGAGACCATCCTCACGCACAATAACGATCTCGCCATCGAGAACGCAGCGATTAGGCAAGGTCTTCGTGAGCGGCTCCAGAAGCTCGGGGAAATAGCGATTAAGAGGTTTTTCGTCGCGGCTCTGGATCAGGATTTCATCTCCGTCGCGGAAGACGAGTGCACGAAAGCCATCCCACTTGGGTTCGAATACCCAGTTGTCACCTGCTGGCAACTCGCTAACCCGCTTAGCCAGCATAGGCAAGATGGGTGGATTCACAGCAAGGTTCATGTCGGAGACCAGTCGCCTGAGTTTAGTTCAAACACACAAACAAAAGAAGGCAGCGCACCGTATGATGCACTGCCGTATTACTGGAAGTTTTCGCCTCGAATTTACTTGCTCACGTCCACCAGGGGGATGTTAGCCGCCAGCTGCAGGTTGATCAACAAGTCCAACCGGCGATCGAGTTGGAACCACAACGCAGTCTTCTTAGCCGAAATTGCGTTCTCAAACTGCGGCACATACTTTGACCTCAGGGCCGTGAACTGTTGGTCGATCGCCGCTGCCCTCTTCATGAAGTCGTTGGCCTGGGCATCGGTAATGGTGGCATAGCTCTGTGCATATTCTTTGATCAGCGCAACCCGGCTATCGCCAATCTTAGCCGCTTCCGCCGTGTACTGGTCATAAACCGGCCAGAATTTCGTGGCTTCATCAGCGGTCAGGTTCATGTTTGCGGCGACCAGCTGCTTTCTTTGCGAGCGAACATCTTCCCGCAGTAACTGGATATCTCTGTCCAGGTTTGCGCTGGGAGGTGGGGCGCTTGCCCCCGGAACACTTTGCGCGGCGGGTTGCTGTGCCGCTTGTGCGAACATTGGTGCACCGGCACACACCAGTGCGCTGATGCATACAACGACTGCTAGCATCTTCTTGATATGCATTTGGTCTCCTTGAATTCTGCTGGATCGCAGGGTCCGTAATTATGTCTCTGCAATTGCTCGCATCGAGCCCACCAGCCACACGTACTGTCATGCAACAGTCGGGCGAAGCCCACCCGTTATGAAGACGGGCATAAATTGCTCGACGGCAGGCTGGGAGATTGCCCTGGTATTATAGCCAATGGAAAAGTTGCCTTACTGTTGCGGCTGTTGCTGATCGGGAGGAAATTGATTACCCGGAGTAAGCTGCTGGTTGGGTTGCTGGATTGGCTGTGGATTCTGCTGCCCGTAACCAGCAGGCTGCTGCCCGATGCCGCTTTGGATTCCCTGTCCCTGGTTTAACTGCCCAGGTTGCGTGCCGAACTGGCCGCCAGTGAAGGTCTGTCCATTGTAGGGACCACGAAGGAGTGTGTTCTGCCGGTCGAGCATTGGGGTGTAGATGAATTGCCACTCATCGTAGGTTTTCTTCTTGTTGAAGATCCGAATGGTCGGATCCTTGCTTTTGCTGGCAACGCCGACGATCGCGCCGCCTCCGAATGTTTGTCCGCCAACACCGGTGTTACCGAAGATGGTGTTGGCGCTGCCGGGCTGGCCCGTTGCTCCCTGATTCTGATTCTGTGATTGGTTGGTTGTACCGCCGCCGCTTTGACCGAAACCAGGTCCTAAGCTAAAGCCCGACTGCCCCGCTCCGCTAGCGCCGGAATCACTCGTAGCAGCGGAACCACCGCCAGGCTGCATTGCGCCGGCAGCCTGGTTTGTCGGGCTGACCTGCTGCTGCGCTTGCGAGGGAGCCACGGTTAATAGCTGCCCAGCGGGGTTTCCCGCGGCAGCCTGTCCTCCCAACGGGTTTACACCTTGCACCTGGCCAGGAGGGCCTCCGCTCACTCCGGGCGCGACAAAGCCTGCGCCCCCGACTAACGACTGAATGTCTCCGTAACGCAGCAGCTTCCATTGACCATCTTTGACCAATGGATCTTTGAATCGCTTCCTCAGGAACCTGATGTTGTTGGTATTTTCGAGCTGCTCGAGATTAGCAGGATAGCGGCCGTACTTCTTGTAGTACTTCTTAACCGCACGCGCATATTCTGTTCCGCGATGAATCATCTCCTCTTCGCGGTCACGCTTCGCCTGCTGAATCATCGCAGGAGCCACGGCCAGGGCCATGACGACCATCACGGCCATCATGAACAGTACAGCCAGCAACATCGCACCGCTATCGCGACGCTTGCGTATTTTTTGTGTGATGGAGCGTTCCTGCTGCATACTGCCCGGGATGTTTTCTAAATCGCTGTCAACGGCAACGTCTGACGATTGTTCGTCAGCACGTCTTCGACCTCAATCGAGTTGGCGCCGATCTTGAGGATTTTGTATCGCCGGTCTACAACCTGCCCCTCTTTGGCGATGAAGATATCCTCGCCCTTGGAGAGAAAGACTTGCTTCGGTCCGCTCTTGCTGCCGCTGAAACCGTAGAATTTCAGTGGAATGGGCGGTGGCGGAGGTGGTGGTGGAGGCCCGGGGTCGATCACCGGCTTTTGCGGCTGCGGAATCGGCTCCGGCTGGTTTTGGAAGATGTCGCGTCCCGAACCCTTGTAGCTTACATCTTCACTGGACTTCAGCAGATCCAGCCGTAATGTTGGATCGAGCGACTCAGCCAACAGCACGGGTCCGCTCTTTTTCGTGCCCGGCTTTGCCGGCTTGCTCGGGGCTGGAGAAATGCCCGTCTTTGCCGGGGGTGTTGACGCAGTCTCATCGCCGCTGCTCATCCAGTTGTAGAGCGCAAACCCAGCAACCACCAGCAGCCCGGCTGCGATGGCGGTCTTTTTTTTATTTTCCGTGCCGAGCTTCACGTGGTTGTCTCACTCCGCAGGTATGTCTCGACCTTAAGCTGGAGCCGCACATTGCCCTGCTGCTCGCCCAGCGTCACTCCGTCGATGACGAAGAATAGCTTGTCGCGCTCCAAGGCATTGATAAATTTCACTTCTTGCAAGTAATTTCCCGAGAGCGCCAGTTCGATATTCAATTTGCGCAGCCCTTCGACGGGAGCATCTTTGTCGTCATATTTCACGGCGGCGATTTGTACACCGTTCGCTACAGCCAGCTTACCGAGTTCCTCGGAAACGGTGGAGTATTGCAGGGGAAACCGCTCTTTGTAGAAGTCCGCAATACCCGTCGATGCCTGTTTCAGCTTCCCATCCATACCCCGGGTGGGTAGCACCTCCTGGCGCTTCGCCGATAGCTGGGCATTCAGCGAGTCCAAGTCGCGCTGTCGCGCCTGCCGGGAGCGTCCCATAGGCGATAGCAGATAACCGACGGCTGCGAGATCGAGCACGACCAGCCCGATCACAACCGGCAGTAAGGTTTTGCGAACCTCACGGATGCTCGCCATCAGTGTCCGCCTCCGTTGGGAGTCCCGTTACTCAGGCTGGATGTTCTCCCCACGCTCTTTTCCCCTGAATTCTTCTCCTGCTTTTCTCCGCCAGCAGCGTCGTTATCGTCGGCAAACGGGATATAAGCCGCGGCGATATCGAACTGAATGTTCCCTCCTGTAGCTCCCGCCGCGCCCTCGCCCAGCGCGTTTTCCGCTTCCACCTGGGGAGCATGGAAGTGAGGAGATTTTTCCATCCGCTTCACCAGTTCAACGGCTTTGTCGCGCGAGCTTGTCGCCACTACCACGTGAAGCACCAGCTGATTGTCGCGATTGAATTCCGGCTTCATGGAAACTACGTGGATGGCCGGAGGCATCATCTTTTCCATCTCGGTGAACACACGAGTCCAGGAGAGCGCCTTGCGCGCGAACAAGCTGTTGAGGAACGCCGACTGGTCAGCAACTTCACGGTTCTGCGGCTGATTCAAGATGGCCTGTGCCTGTGCCTTCTCGCGATCGAGCGCGGTGATCTCCTGCTTAGCTTGCGCTATCTGCCGGTCCACATCACGCGTTTCACCACGTTGATGGAGGATATAACCCAACAGAATGGCTGTGATCAAAACCAGTGCCGCCAGCAGCATGGACATCCGCCGCGCGTATTCACGTGCGGCTTCGTACGGATTCGAAGCGAGATTAATGTTGATCCGCATCAGGACACCAATGCTCCCGCCACGCCGGCCAGTGCCGACCTTGCTACACTGCCGCCGCCAGCACCAGCCACACCGCTGGAAACCAGTTCCTCCACACGGATGTCGCTAGCGGTGAACGCCGCTTGAAGAGCCTGCGCCGACTGCACACCCGTCACCAACAAACGCTGCACCGAGATGCCATAGCGGTCCTCAAAGTACACCAGTGAGGTATTCACGTCATCGACCAGCGACTCACCGGTGACGGACGTGCCTCCATTTTCCAGGGCACGGTAGAGCAGCAGCTGGTTCTGATCGACAATGGCAAAGGTCGTGGTGCCGGTCTCAACCTTGATGACCATGGCCGGACGTGTGCCGTCCACAACCCCCAAAGCGGCAATCATCGAAGGCAGCACGGCGCCGGGATTATATCCCGCATCACGCACCACAGTCTCGTATTCTTCCAGAACGGTTTTCGGAGTAACAGCTGCCACTACCCTCACAGCGTTATCCGCCCTCTGACGATCAAATGACACAGCCGAAGCATCCACGTCGAAGGGAAGAGACTTTTTCAGCCGAAAGCGGACCACGGAATCAGCGTCCTCGAGCTTGTCCGGCAGTGTGTCGAAGTCGAGTAATAGAATTCGCGTACTGGCATCGGGAATCACGAGGGTGATGTCACGCGAGCGGCCAGAAAGCAACGCCAAGGAATCTCGCAGGGCCATGGACAGCGCCTCTCGTGTCGGAATGTTCGAGTGCTGCAAGCCTGGCGTAACCGTTCCCGCTGGCAGGTTCTGGGCGTGAACCGCCTCGAGTGACTGCGCCCCCTCGCCGGCGCGCGCGGCCACCACGCGCTCAGCGGAGACCTCGCACGCAATTCGCGGCCTCGGACTCTTGCTTGTTGCCATACGTGAATCCAGCTTTAGCAATAGCCGCCAGCTTTAGCAATAGCACTTAGTGAGTAACACCCGGTTAGGCGCTAAATCACAGAAAGGCAAGTTGCTGGCTGCCCGTTGCTACCTCGTCGTCTCGATAAACGTGACTTTATTGATCTCTTTGAGCGTCGTCAAGCCACGCTTCACTCGATCAAGCGCCGACTCGCGGAGGAAATGCATGCCTTCTTCCCGCGCTGCTCGCCGCACCTCGCTGCTGGGGCGCTTGGCAAGGATCATCTCGCGTACATTATCGGTGAGCTCAAGTAACTCGTGGATTGCGGTGCGCCCCCGGAAGCCAGTACCCGAGCACTCGATGCATCCTTCGCCTTCGTAAAACGGTGCCTTGTGCCACTCCTCAGGGTCTAACCCACTCAGCCGCAGCTCCTCATCCGGATAGTGCACTTCCTTCTTGCAGAACTCGCAAATCAGACGCACCAGTCGCTGCGCCAGAATGCAATTGAGCGACGAAACGAAGTTATAAGCCTCCACACCCATGTTCAGGAAGCGTCCAATCACGTCAACCACATTGTTGGCGTGGACCGTAGTGAACACCAAGTGACCGGTGAGGGCGGCGTTGATGGCAATTTGCGCCGTCTCTGTGTCACGTATCTCGCCCACCATGATCTTGTCGGGATCATGGCGCAGAATCGAGCGCAATCCCCGGGCAAAGGTTAAACCTTTCTTTTCGTTTACCGGAATTTGCGTGATTCCAACAATTTGGTACTCCACCGGGTCTTCAATAGTGACGAACTTGTCCTCGTCGGTCTTTACCTCATTCAGCGCAGCATAGAGCGTTGTCGTCTTGCCTGAGCCGGTGGGCCCTGTCACCAGCACCATCCCATACGGCTCCTTAATGTACTGGCGGAACTTCTGCAGATCCTCGTCATTGAAGCCCACCACATCGAGCGTGAGCTTGTGGAATTTTTCGCTCATCGATTCTTTGTCGAGCACGCGGAGCACTGCGTCCTCGCCGTGGATCGAAGGCATGATCGATACACGAAAATCGATAGAGCGCCCGTTGTAGCGCACGCGGAAACGCCCGTCCTGCGGTACGCGCCGCTCGGAGATGTCCAGCTCGCTCATCACCTTGATACGCGAAATGATGGTGGAGTGGTGCTCCTTGGCGATCGGCGGCATCGCCTGCTGTAGCACGCCATCGATGCGGTACTTAATGACGACCGAATCGTCGCGTGACTCAATGTGAATATCGCTGGCGCGCCGCTGCAGCGCGGTGAAGATCATCGTATCCACCAGCTTGATGATGGGGCTGATGTCGCTCTCGGCCGTCAGCTTCTCAATGGAGATGGTTTCGTCGGCGTTTTCGTCCTCGTGAATGACATCGAGTGCGAAGTCCTCGCCCGCTTCTTCCAGAACCCGTTGCGACTGCTCTGTCTTTTTCAGTACATCACTAATCTGGGTAAGGGTTGCGACCTTGATGACGATCCGCCGCCCCAGGTTGAGGCTGATTTCGTCGATCATCATCAACTGGCTGGGATCGGCGATGGCAATTACTAAGCGCCCATCCTGCGTCTCCTGCAGCGGGACGAAGTTGTAACGAAACATCAAATCGACTTTGATCTTGCGAAACAGCTCGTGCTGAATGTGAAAATTTTTGAGGTCAACGAACTCACAGCGGTAGCGTCGCGCCAAATCCTCCGCGTGCGCCTGTTCGTCGGCAACCGAAACGCTGCCGTTCCCACCGTTTACGAAAATCGACTTCTTGTCAGCCATGCAACCAACTTCCTCTCAGCCCGGACTGCCCGCACACTTCTTCTTCGACACCGGAAACTAGTGAATTCCACCCGCTCCCAAACTGAAGATCGGCAGATATAACGAGATGAGCACAAACGCCACCACCACGCCCATGACCACCAGAATGATCGGTTCGATCAGGGCCATCGCCGTCGCCAGTGCGTTAGTAACGTCTTCTTCATAAAATTCGGCTACCGAGTTCAACATAGCCGGTAGCGATCCGGTGGACTCACCCACCTCGATCATCTCGACCGACATTTCTGGAAACACCCTCGAAGCTTCCAAGCTGCGCGCCAGAGGCTGTCCTTCACGAACTTTCACCGTCGCGCCGTTCACGCCGTGAGCAATCAGGCGGCTTTGCATGGACTCACCTGCCGTTTCGAGCGCCGGGACCAGCGGCAATCCTCCTGAAAGCAGGGTCGAGAGCATGCGTGAGAAAACCGCTACCTGGTATTTCAGCCAAATATCCCCCAGTAATGGTGTCTTCAGTTTAATGCGATCTACCTGGGTTGCACCGGCATCACTTTTCATCCAGCGCCAGATCAGGAATCCCGCGATCACCAGTCCAAGGGCCACGTATGGCGTGTCATGTTGCGCGTTTGTGCCGATCGCTAACATCACCGTCGTTAACGGTGGTAATTCAACTCCAAGCTGGCTGTAGAGATTGGCAAATTGCGGCACCACAAAGGTGATAAGGAAGATCAGCATCACTACAAGCATCACCACCAACAGGACCGGGTACACTAGCGAAGACACCAGTTTCTTCCGGAAGCTGAGCGCTAATCGCTGAAACGCGATGTAGCGTCCTAGCACCTCTTCCAGATTGCCTGATTTTTCGCCAGCCAGCAGCGTCGTGGTGTAAACCTTCGGAAAAATATTCTGTGCGGCAAATGCTTCCGACAGTAGCTCTCCGCCTCGCACTCGGTCGCGGACGTCTTGTAATATCGAGCGGAAAAACGGGTTGCGCTGCCGCTTCATTAGCAGTTCGATGGATTGAATAATAGGCAATCCAGCATGAATCAGCGTCACAAACTGCTGATTAAAAACCACAAACTGGTCTTGTTTGACTTTGCGCCGGCGGGGCAGCTGGAGATCGGCGGAGAGCAGACCTTTGGGCTTGACCCAGTAGACCAGGAATCCTTGCTGTGCGAAACGTTCGCGTACCTCGCCTTCCGAGTTCCCCAGCTCCACTTGTTCCATGATGTGGCCACGTTCGTCGGCCATCCGGATCATGTACTCGGCCATGGGTCAGGTTTCCTCGGGGTTAACGAATATGGCACTGGCACCCTAGTCTAACATCCGGCGCTGCCTCAGTTTATGAATGTCACGGGGCATCAACTTTTTGCGCTGCCGGTTGGCGCCTAAGGGAAAAGTATTCGGTGTACGTGCTTTTAGCGAATCGGCAGTTGCTAGTATCTCATTCCACTAGCTCCGTCCCTTGCACCACTTCCACTCCGCTGGGAGGCACGAACTTGAAACGTGCGTCCGCTATTTGGACGTTCTCCTTCTGTTGAAGAAAGCGGAATTCGGTCACCGAGCCATCCATCTCCTCAACCACGATCCGGGTGATGAGCCCGTCGGGCGTAACCTCAAGCACTGTTTGCGACACCCGTTCCTGCATGCCCTTAGGCACGCCACGCAAAACAATGGCACCCGGATTGGCTGGCTTGGCACTGCCGTCAATCGACAGCCCAGTGAACTCCTTTTCCAGCTTGGTTTTGCCGAGAAGGTAGCGCAAAGGCGATTTGAGGTCGCCCAGATCTTTCACCGGCGCGCGCCGGGCCTGCTTTTCTCCAGGCACATAAAACCACGCGGTGGTGCCGTCCGTCAGAAAGGTCTTGGGACGCGGTTCGGTGTAGTCCCAGCGCATGCGTCCGGGCTTCTTTAGCTCCAGGGTTCCGCTCTCGTGCCGGGTCATACCGGCGCCCGAATACGTCTCGGAAAACTGCGCCTGCAAAGTTTGCATTCGGTTGTAGCGCTGGTCCACTTTCTCTGCGATGGCATGAACATCGGTTTGAGCGTGAAGTCTTACGCAAGCCAAAAGAACAGGAATGATTAGGTAGCGGGCGGTCCTTACATTCATTCCATCGATTTTAGAGGAACCGGCGCGAGCGGCCCTTATCAGCAACCAAGCGGTAAAGTCTGCCATCGTAAATAGGTGCGCTATTCGCATAGCAGGTGAGAAGAACAATGAGCGATCGTCGTGATTTTCTCAAGGGTCTTGTCGCCGTCGGTGTAGTCGCTCAATTCGGAGGTGTCGGACAGGCAGCCGACTCTTCCGGCATTCCGACCAGAACGCTTGGACATAGCGGACAACGGGTTTCGATGATCGGCCTCGGCGGTTATCACCTCGGGAATCCCAGCGAAGCGGAAGCAACGAAGATCATTCACACTGCCGTCGATAACGGCATCACTTTCATGGACAACTGCTGGGACTACCACGAAGGTGATAGCGAAGTTCGCATGGGCAAGGCGCTGAAGGATGGCTATCGCCAGAAAGTCTTCCTGATGACGAAGATCGATGGCCGTGATGCTAAAACCGCCGAACAGCAAATCAACCAGTCGTTGCAGCGGCTACAAACCGATCACATCGACCTGCTACAGTTCCACGAAGTCATCCGTATGAATGATCCCGAACGCATCTTTGCACAAGGCGGAGGGATGGAAGCAGCCGTGAAGGCGCAGCAGGCGGGCAAAATTCGCTACATCGGGTTTACCGGTCACAAAAGCCCGCAGATTCACAAGCACATGCTCGAGGTTGCTGACCAGCATAAGTTCCAATTCGATTCGGTACAGATGCCGCTCAACCTAATGGACGCACACTACGATAGCTTCGCCAAGATCGTGCTGCCCATGCTGCAGGAGAAGAACATCGGCGTGCTGGGTATGAAGCCTATCGGCTCCGGCATTCTGTTGAAGAGCGGAAAGGTGAGCGCGGTAGAGTGCCTGCTCTATGCATTGAGCCTTCCGACCAGCGTGGTCATTACCGGATGTGAGTCCATGAAAGATGTGCAGCAGGCAATCGATCTAGGCAGAAATTTCAAGCCGCTCAGCCTAAGCGAACGTGCCGCTTTGCTGAGCAAGACCGCCGAGGTCGCCAAGAATGGCCAATTCGAGCTGTACAAGACCGGTACCCAGTTCGACGGAACCAGCCACAACCCGCAGTGGCTGGGGTGAGTAGACAGAGCGGGCCTAGTCGACTTTACGAAAGACCAGAGCCGCATTCAACCCACCAAATGCGAACGAGTTCGAGAGGGCGTATCCTACGTCGGCCGGCCTTGGCTGGTTCGCGATCACATCCAACTGAATTGCGGGATCCAATGTCGTGAAATTTGCCGTCGGTGGCAGGAGCTTGTGTTGCATGCCGAATACGGTCGCGACCGCCTCCATGGCTGCCGCCGCGCCGAGCCCGTGGCCGTGCATGGACTTCGTGGAGCTCACGGCGACGCGATCGGTGTGCGTCCCAAACACCTCGCGAATTGCCGCTGCTTCGGTCGGATCGTTGACGTCGGTTCCTGTGCCGTGGGCGTTGATATAACCGACCTGAGAAGGATCGACATTTCCATCGCTCAAGGCCCTCTTCATCGCCAAAGCCGGGCCTTCGGTTGATGGATGGGTGATGTGGCTAGCGTCCGACGACATGCCAAAGCCGCACAGTTCCGCGTAAATCCTGGCTCCGCGCACCTGGGCTGACTCCATGGGCTCGAGCACCATCATCGCGCCGCCTTCGCCCAGAATCATGCCGTTACGATCGCCGCAAAAGGGGCGACATGTGGTGGGAGAAACGACTCGCATCGCTTCCCATGCTTTCAAAAAGCCCAGGCTGAACGGAGCCTCGCTGCCGCCGGTGATGGCGAAGCTAGCGCTGCCAGACCGTACAAGCCAATACGCCAGGCCGATCGCATGTGCAGCTGAGGAGCATGCCGTTGATAACGTAAAGCCCGGACCGGTGAGCCCGAATTCCATCGAAATGTGACTGGCGCCCGCGTTGCCCATAATGCGCGGAATCGTCAGCGGATGACAGCGGTTGCGGTTATAACGATAGAGGGCTTCGAATTGCTGGTCTTCGCTAATCTGTCCGCCCGTGCAGGCCCCGGTGATAGCGGAGCCACCGGCTTTCAGCTCGGGAGTCAGCTCGAGCCCGGAATCACGGATGGCCTCGCGAGCCGCGATCACAGCGAACTCCGAAAACCGGTCGTAGACCTGAGCCTGCTTTTCGTCGAAGTAGTCGGTGGATTTATAGTCGGGCACCTCTGCGCCGTTCTTGAAGCGAAGCGTAGCGCAATCGACGGCCTGGATGGGACCAATGCCGCTGCGTCCTACGCGCAGCGAATCCCAAAATTCCGAGGAGCTTTTACCAATTGCTGAAATGACACCGATACCGGTGATTGCGACCCTGATCATGCAGATGGAGGAGCCGCCTCCGAACTGGCTGCCTTGCGTGCCAGCAAAATTTCTATTCCATCGACCATCTGCGAAACCGAAGTGATGGACTTGGCTTCCTGGTCGTCGATGGAAATGTCGAACTCCTCTTCTAGTTCGAAGAGCAGGTTCACGCTATCGAGTGAATCCATGCCTAATTGTTCGAATGTGGCGTCGAGCGGAACCTTCTCGAGGTCGACGCGCAGGTGTTTGGCCACCACTCTTCGCACTCGTTCTGCGAGTTCATTATTCATAAAAGAAACCAAAGCCAACTTTACGGGATTGTGCGTGGTGCCGAGGCCCAAGGGCAAACACCAGCAACCCTGCGCTCAAGCGATTCGATGAGCACCCTGCCTTACCAGCCTCGACTCTCGCAAGTTTCGATAGTAACAAGGATTTTGGTGAGCCGCACTACCGGCTCGCACGATTCGCGAGCAGCCACCGCGCCGTCGTAATCGCCTGTCCGACATGGCGCAGCGTGTGATCCGCCACATGCACCAGTAACCCGCCTACGGTTGTGGGCAGGCGCTTGCGTCCGACGGTGCGTGGCTCTTGCAACTGCTCCGTGCGAAACCGCTGTATCCTTTCCTCTGCCGCCCTCAGGCCCCTCGACAACTGCTGCAAACATTCCTTCGTGCTCATGTCCTGCGCGCCTTCGGACCTCATGCGCTGCAGTTGTTCCCCTGAGAGCTCGCCTCCCTCGGCATAAGTGAGCAGCCGGTCAATGCTGCCCGGTATGTGGCGCAGATGAAAAGCCACCGAAGCTAAGCCCGCCGGTCGCTGCTGAACCTCTTCATCGGTCAGACCGCTACACCAGTTGGTGAGTTCCTCCTCAGCCGCCTGTAAGGCGTGCATTACCGCCCGCTGTACAGCCGGCGTATCGGTCAGGGTGCCTCGCAGCCATGGCTCCAGCAGACTGGTGGGTTGGTGCATGTTGCTCTCCTCACGGAATGCGCAGTCCCAACGCCTTCAAATATCCCTCGTTGACTTTGCACTTGCTGAACGCGACATTCTCCGCCAGAGCGGCGAATGCGGCATTGATGTGCTCTTGAGGTGGGCGCTTCGTCAGTAATTTCTGCGCATTACCAACACTTTCTTTCAGCTTTGCGAACGCGATGATTTCGTCCCAGTAGGGCGGTCTGGCGAGCGAAACTACGCCGCGGGGGCTGTCCATTTTCTTGTACGGCCAGAACGCCCACGGAATTTGGTCTTTCTCCAGCAGTTGGCGAAACTGCGTGATCCACTCGTCTGTGTTCTCCCCCGATTCGCTCATCCAGATCGGCACCTGATACTTGTTGCGGAAGTCCACGTACTCCTGAATTTGGGCCTGTACTGGCGGCATCCAGTATTTGTGGAAGTTGTACATCACGTTGGAGTCGAACGGCGGCCCGAAGACGCTGAAGTTCGTATCCCACTGTGCACCGCCAAGGATCACAGTGTGGTTCTTGTCGACCTCGCGAATGGCGGCCACGATGCGTTTATACAGCGGCTCCAATTGTTGGTTGTACTTTATGACTTCCGGATATTGCGGAATCGGCTCGTTCAGCAGGTCATAGCCGAGCACGGCCTCCGATCCGCGATAATGCGCGGCGATGCGCTTCCAGGTGTCGATAGTCTGCTGCTGCGCCTGCGCGTCATCATAGAGCCAGGGATAGCCCCAGCTGTCGTCGATGTTGGTGCCGGTCTGCCCGCCGGGAGCGCAGTGCATGTCGATAATGACATACAGCCCAGCCTCGCGCGACCAACTGATGATGCGGTCGAGCAGGTGGAAGCCATCAGCATCATCGCTGGTGAACAACTTGTAGTGAATCGGCACGCGAACCGAGTTAAAGCCGGCGCGCTTCAGGAACTGGATGTCGTCGCGTGTGACGTACCGCTCGCGGTATTCGCGCCAAAACTTTGCTGCCGCTTGCGGACCCAATAGTTGGTTGGTCAGGGCCTCGATCTCGCGTGCCGACTGCGGCCCGTCCTCGAAGCGGAACATATAACCTTCCGGCACCAGCCAGTTGCCGAGGTTGGTGCCTCGCAGCATCAGCAGGTGGCCATCGCCATCGAGGAGTTGAGCGGCGGAGGTGTGGACGAAGCGGGGTTGGGCAATGGCGGCCGGGGACAGCGACAGCCAGTGGACAAGGCCGTGAAGGAGCGCAGAATAAATCTTCAGGTTGGGACGAAACATCGGAATTAGGGGAAGCAGCCCACAAAACCTAACCATACTAATTCGTCCTGTTCGCTCGGATGCGGCGTCCAGTAGTTACTGCTTTTCAATTTGACGGTCAGATTGATGGGTCGAAAGTCTTAGAGTCTGCCTGCACAAGATTGAATTCGTGATCATTTAGAATCTATCGGGTTAGGGGAGAATTTCTGCAAGCAATAGAAAACATACCTGGTTATAGCTATCCAATTCATTCGGTTGCATTTAAATGGGGTCGGGGTTCGTCGACTCTGGCACAGGGATTGTTGTCAAAGACCCATTTTTCCGCACCTGGGGGCAGGACCAAGCCGGCTATTCTCCCGCGTCAGTAGAGGAGGGGGAACGATTCGGAAAAGTCGCAGGACGCAGGGGTCACTTCAGCAACCTCAGGGCAAGCTTTTCGGCTCCGGTGTCGTTCGCGGCGGAGGACGCCATCTCTCCGAATGACACCTCGGAGTTTCCCCGGGGCGAGCCCCGTGCAGGTTCAGGAGAGGCTTCCGGGGGCAGCGCATTTTTTCCGCCGCGCTGAATTGAAAGTCATAGGACAATAGGTGTGTGACCGTCATGGGCAAGGTTGGGGGTATTCTCGCTGTGAAAAACCGTCGCATTGATCCTTCGTTGGAGCTTCGTCCCGTGCAGCGCTTGAAGCTCGGATTAGTTGGAATGGCGGTGATATTCGCCTCTCTAGGACTTGGGGAGGCGGTGTACCGGCTGTTGTATTTCGATTTCGACGGCGCAACCGATCGGCTTCCCATCGAAATGATGTTCGGGTTGGGATTCGCCTGGATCGTTATGAGGTTGGCGAAGAGGATCTATGAGCACCGAATGTTGACGACCGCAAAGATCAGCCAGATAGGGGATCGGAACTATCGGATTCGTCATGCTGTAGCGGCCATTCCGCCCGTGCCGTTCCCTGCCCACCAGCAGGCTATCCGCGTGATTCGGGACGAAGTGGATCGAATTGAATGGGAGTTGGCCGACATTCAGTCCCGATAGCAGAGGGCCGACGATAATAGCCAAATAGCAATTAGCTGGTAGCTATCAACCGTCGGCTTTCAGTTATCGGTCAAATCGTGACGAAGATTGCTGAACAGACACCTGCTCGACGGGTCAAGCCGCCTTTTGATCTTCCACCGTCTCTGGCAAACTGGAGGAGTGGTTTGAGTTCTGCAACCGGCGCATCTGGTTCATATAGCTTCCAATTAGCTCGGAGACTGCCAGGAGCTGCCCGGCGGTGATTCCGGGCAGCAGGCGACGATGTCCCACCGAAGCCAGACCCATGCTGGCGACGCAACCGCACTGGGAGCAATCAGGATCCCCGCCAAACTGGCAAGGTGTAATGCGTGTCTTTAGGTCGGCTGAAATTGAGAGCGTGGTGCGGGCAAAAATACAATCCGCGGGCGATGCCGGCGGATTGCGAAACTCCTCGATCATGTGCTTTGGCATATCGATGAGATGATATGCCGTCCGCAATTGCATTAGTTCTTCAAGAACCCGGTTCCGCTGCTCGGCTGTGAGAATCTCGGCAGCCACAGCACCGCGCTGAGGGGTGAAGAGACTGAACCAGATTCGCTTGGTCTCGGGACGCCCACTCCAGAACCTTGCGAAATCTTCCAGGTAACCTGGCCGATTCATCATTTGCCCGGTAATCGTGCAGTGAATCGAGACCTTCGTTTCAGCGATGTTTTTCAAGATCCGTTCGTAGGTTGCCGGCTTGCGCCGCAAATCGTGTTCCGGTTGTAGACCATCGACCGAGATTACGATGTTGAGCCGGGATAGCGAATTCCAGTGGACAGGAATCGTCCGGAATGCGCTGGTCACGAGCAGCACCCGAATTCCGCGACGATCCAACTCTGGCAGCAGTTCTTCGAGTTCGCGATAGCGTACCAGCGGATCGCCGCCTACCAGCGAGACGTGCACCGGGCGATGTTCATCAATCAGTCGGAGGGCTCCTTGCACCAAGAAGCTGCCCTTGAAGTCCGATAACTGTCGCAGTGTGAGACCGGGGACGCCTAAATGCGCGTCCTCGTAGGCGTAACAGCCCGGGCAGCGCAACGGACATTCACGCGTAAGTTCGATGGAAAGCGCGGGAGTGCCGCCGGACAGAATGCAAGCCCATAATTGAAGAACTTCGGAAACCTTCACAACATCTCCTGAGACTCATAGAGGTTAGATGGGACGGGGCGAACAATGATTCGGAGACAAGCAGGAAACATAGGAATCGCCTTTGTTTAATAGACAAACACCCAAGAGGCGAGCCAGTTGCGCAGCAGCTGCCTGGAACGGGAGCCTGGGCTGGGACGGAAGGCGAAGGACGCGGCATGAAACAGGGGCGCTAGGGAGACGGAGGTTGTGGAGGACAGATTGCGCCGGAGCCGAATTCTTGACGTCGGCTCATTGAGGGCTTGGGACCTATTTCAGTCCCGTCCCTTTTTCCTAATCTCGATATTCAGCCGCTTGATCTTCTGATTCAGGGTCGAAAGGGGCACGTGGAACTGGTCGGCGGCCTCAGTCTGGTTCCAGCCGCATTTTTCCAGCATGTCGGTGATGATGCGGCGCTCGCAGTCTTCCATGATCTCGAAGAGCGAAGCATCCGCATGATGCTCCATCAGGGCGAGCTTGGCTCCGCGGCCAACCAGGTTGTCGGGCAGCAGGTCAATGGTCAGCGAAGGTCCGTTGGCTAGCACCACAGCGCGCTCAATGACGTTCTCCAACTCGCGCACATTGCCCGGCCAGTCATAATCCATCAGCGGACGCAGCGCGTCGGTCGAGATATACAGCGGAGGCTTGCCGTTTTCCTCCGCGAACTTCTGCGCGAAGTGCTGGGCCAGCAGCGGAATGTCGTTCTTGCGCTGCCGCAGCGGCGGCAAGTCAATAATGATGACGTTCAGGCGATAGAACAGGTCCTCGCGGAACTTCCCTTCCTTGACCTGTTGGCGGAGATCGACGTTGGTCGCGGCAATAATGCGCACATCGACCTGGATCTCGTTCACCCCGCCCAGGTGCATGAACTTTCGATCCTGAAGCACGCGTAAGATTTTGGCCTGCGTCTCCAGTCCCATGGTGCCGATTTCATCGAGGAATAACGTCCCGCGATCGGCCATCTCGAACAGGCCCTTCTTGCTGGCAATGGCGCTGGTAAAAGCACCTTTCACGTGGCCGAACAACGTGGACTCGAGCAGGTCTGTCGGCATCGAGCCAGTATTCACCGGGACGAACGGCCCATCCTTACGCGGCGAGTTCATATGAATCGCTTTGGCGATCAGCTCTTTGCCTGTGCCGCTTTCGCCCTGCAACAGAACCGTCGAGCGACTGGGAGCCACCTGCGCCACGAGGTCGAAGATGCGCAGCATGGGCTCGCTCTTGCCGACGATGTGCTCGAAGTTGTAGCGCTGCTTGAGAGCGCGCTTGAGCTGGATGACCTCCTGCTCAGCGCGACGTTGCCCCACGGCGGTGCGGACATCGGCCAGCAGCTTTTCGTTGTCCCAGGGCTTCTGGATAAAGTTGGTCGCGCCGGCCTGCATGGCGTTGACAGCGTTTTCCACGGTGCCGTAGGCCGTAATCATGATGACCGCGAGGTCGACATCGCGTTCGCGAATTTCCCGCAGAACCTCAATGCCGTTGCGCTCGGGCATCGCGAAGTCGAGCAGCACGAGGTCGTAGGGATGCTCGGCCAGCTTCGCCAAGCCTTCCTCGCCGTCGCAGGCAGTCTCGACCGCGTAGCCTTCCAATTCCAACAACGTTTGGAGCGACTCGCGGATAGCGGACTCGTCGTCTACGATCAGTACGGTGCCCATCGAACTTGTTTCGTCGCCCCTGCCAATGAAGCGACTCATTACCGCCTCAGGCATTGACGACCTTTCTGATCATGGGAAATTCCATAGTGAATGTGGTGCCTTGGCCAGGCGCGCTGTCGACTTGAATCTTGCCGGCATGCTCCTGAATGATGCCGTAGGTGACAGACAGCCCCAGCCCCGTGCCGCCGCTCGCCCCGGCGAGCCCACTCTTGGGCTGCTTGGATTTCGTGGTAAAGAACGGGTCGTAAATGCGATGAATGTGCTCCTGCGCGATACCCGTACCGGTATCGGCCACCGTAACGCGTACACTGTGGCCGTTGCCGGTGGTGATGGTCAGTGTGCCGCCGGCAGGCATAGCATCTTTCGCGTTTAGGAAGAGGTTGAGGAAGACCTGTTGCAATTTTCCGGTGTTGCCAAGGATCGGAGGCAAGGCAGGATGCAGATCCGGCACGACTTTAATGCGCGCGGTCTTGAACTGATGATCGAGCAAAGTGAGGGTGTCCTGAATAACGCGGTTCAAGTCGACGCTATTGAACTCGGAACCTGATGTGCGCGAGAAGTTCAGCAGGCTATTTACGATTTCTGAGGCGCGGAAAGTCTGTCTCGTGATTTTCTCCAACAACTCGGCTTTCTTGGGATCACTGTTGACCTGCTTTGAAAGCATCTGCGCGTAGGACGAAATCACCGCTAGCGGCGTGTTGACTTCGTGTGCCACGCCCGCCGCCAGCAGGCCGATGGACGAGAGCTTTTCAGCCTGCGACAGTTGCGACTCGAGCTCCATGCGCTCGGTGATGTCGTCGACGATGATGAGTCGCCCGATGACGGTGAAATCTCGACTGACCAGTGGCGCGATGGCGATGTTTGTAACCCGGGTTTCGCCCGCAGTGGTCGGCATCCGGAACTTGTACAGGTTGTGAATGCCAGTGCTCAGACGCACTCGGCTGTACTCATCGAAGAATGCCGGCGGGAAGACCGCGCGCAGCGAGCGGCCCAGCACCTCCTTGCGGGGTAGCGCGTACATCACTTCCATTTGCGAATTCCAGGACTCGACGCGGTCTTCCAGATCGACTGCCAGCACGCCGACGCTGATCGATTCGACGATGTTTTCGCTGAACTCCTTCAAGCGCTCGTACTGTGCGACTTTGCGCTCCAGCGAGCGATAGAGGCGGGCATTCTGCACAGCAATGCCGATATAGCCAGCAAGCGCCTCCAACAGTTGTACGTCTTCGGTTGAAAGAAAGTCGCCGTGAGTGGTTTTTCCGAGGCCAAGCACGGCAATCATTCGGTTCATGACCGTGCAAGGAATGTAGTAATTCAAGTCCAGCCGGTGAATGGTATCGCGGGCTTCAGGTGTTTCACGAACTGCGTGCGCCGTGCTGTCGAAGAAAAGATGGCCTGCCTTCCACTCGGCGCGGTCGACGTTCAAAAAGTCCAGGTTGAGATCGACGGTGTGCGCGATGCCGTACGACTTGGCCAGATTGAACCTTTCAGGAGAGTCCGGATTGGAAAGAAATATCGCCAAGCGATCGACCAGCAGGGTGTGTGCGATGCGATCGATGATCGAGGAGAGCATCTTATCGAGATCGGTTTCGGAATTCAGGTCGCGGCCGAACTCGATAAGCGTCTTCCGGTAGTCGTAACGCTTCTTGTAGAAGAACTTGTCGAGATAATCCTGTACCCAGTTTTTGAACGGATCGAAGAGCAGCGCGGTGACGGCAATCGCAATGACCAAGCCCACGGGGCCGGCGCTGGGGAAGTTCTTGTGGAAGAGTTCCGAGATGATGCCTACGGCGGCGAAATATGCCGCGGTAATAGAAGCAGCGGCGATGGTGTACGCCATGCCGCGCTTGAAGATCAGGTCAACGTCCATCAAGCGGTAGCGGAAGATGGCGTAGCCGAATGTGAGCGGCAAGAAGACCAGAGATAACACGGAAATCCGCATACCTGTGGTGGGAGTGCTGCTCAACAAGTAGGGGATCACATAGAACAGCGTGAACGGCGCGACTGAAAGAATGGTGCCGCGCGTCACCCATTTCATTTGCTGCCGCAGAATAGCGGAGCGCGCATGGCGGTAGCTGTACCATAGCACCAGGGTCGCAGCGATGAAGTAGACGGCGAGATATACCATCTGGAGCCGGTCGAGATTGAAGCGCAGAACCTCGCTGGGCTCAAGCCAGCGCACTGCAGTGATCTGCAGAGCCAGGATGAGTGCGCCGGGAACGTACACTGCCGGAATGAGCCAGCGTCCTCCATTCAACAGCTTATTGCGCTCGGGGAATGTAAGTGAGAAATGCAGGAACAGAGCTGGTTGCAGCATCCAGGCGGTGACATTGCCCCAATAGACGATCCAGTCGAATTCGTTCAGCTTCCCGGTGTAATGGAACGAGTAAAAGACAAACGACACCAGACAGAAGATGTAAAAGTGGGTGCTCTTGGGGGCGGTCCAGCGCCGGAGCAGAACGTACAGGCCAATGCAGAGGTAAACAAGGGCAATCACCCGCAAGCCGATGTACAGCGTACGGTCTGCCGGTATCAGGACGAGGTTGGGTGCTTCCAGCGGGATTCCCTGCCGCACTAATGAGTAGGTCGTCTTGGACCACACTCCTGTGCGGTAGAGCTGGCGTTCGAGGCTAGCGACATTGCTGATGTTGCGGCCGTCCACGGCCACCAGCAGGTCGCCCTGCTTAACGCCTGCCTTCTCGCCTGGGCCGTTGAAGTCAACCCGGCGGGCCAGCAGGTGGTCGCCACTCTCGACCCACCAGATCCCATCGGTCGGTGTAAAGGAGTCGCGGTCTTTCTGGAAGTTGATCCAGGCAAAGACGACGGCCGCCACGCTGAGAAGCGCGATTACGACGAAGAGAAATCGCGACTGGAGGTCTTTCGCCATGGGGCGCCGGGCGTGCGACCCCCGTGCAGGAGGCGCAACGGGCGGTGCAAACCGTTCTACAATGTGCAACTCTGATGCCATGTCCCCGACGACCGCGAAATGCACTAAATACAACCGCCTGAATAACTTCCAGAATTATAAATTAACCCCGTTTAGGAAAATATGTTTTATGGAATTATGATGTGAAATTCAGAATTGCTGGAAGTTACTAAAGTGGCGGTACTTACGAGTGGTCACCCCAGTATTAGCTGCTTGGTGTTATCCGCGGGAGTTCTTCTGTAGCCGGCTGCGGGCTCAACTCTTTGTAAGCACGGGAGCGTCGGGCTGAAGCTCGGCTATGTCTGTTGAGAGCTCGGTACATGGGCTTCCTGGACAGGCTTTGGGCTGCGGTTCTCACAGTACAAACTGTGCGCAGGTTATCGTAGTAGTCAATGACAATCGCCACTTTGGAATCGTCGGGGTTCAGCTTGTTAGCTGCCGTGGCTTGGGGCGGAGGCGATTTCTCCGGTGGAATAGCCACCAAGCGCACCAGCGTATTCCGGGTAGTGGCCGTTGCCCACGCTGCAGGATTGACTTTGATGTTGGTGATGGCTCTAGTGACTCGCGAGCCGTTTCCGCCACCCAATTCTCTGTTGTGGGGCGCCTTTGCAGGATTCATTGGCGCTTTCGGAATCACTGCACTCTATCGTGCGTTGGCGGTGGGCCGCATGGGGGTGGTGGCTCCGGTCGCGGCGGTGGTGACGGGAGTACTTCCTGTATTAATCGGAACCTATACCGATGGCTTGCCGGATCGTTTGCAACTGGCTGGTTTTGCTCTAGCTCTAGTGAGCATATGGCTGGTTGCTGGCAGCTCCGATTCTGGAAACAGTCGAAGCGGAGTCGGCTTAGCGGCGCTTGCGGGTGTGATGTTTGGCCTGTTCCTAATCGCGGGTAAGCAGGCGGGACACGCAGGTATCTTTTGGCCCCTGGTTGCGGCACGTGCGATTTCGACATGCCTGATGTTGGTTCTCGTCTTGCTGTCTCCTCGTGGTCCACGGGCCTTTGGTGCTGCGCTCTGGCCGATGTTGCTCTCGGGCCTGCTCGATTCTGCCGGGAATGCACTGTTTATCGCTGCCACACGGCATGGTCGGCTGGATGTTGCGGCGGTGTTATCGTCGTTGTATCCGGCGAGCACTGTCATACTCGCACGCTGGTTGCTGAAGGAACGCATCGGCAAGATGCAGAGTGTGGGGATTGTTTGCGCGTTGGTGTCAGTAGGGCTGATCTCCTCGCGTTAGAGTCTGATCGCGAATCTGGTACATTGGCTGGCTGCCGGAGCAATTGGCCCGAGGAAGCGGGATTGCTATAATTCAATTACTGCAGCGGTTCTTCAGCGCGACGGCGCGCCCGTGGCCAGGTAGCTCAGATGGTAGAGCGCAGCCCTGAAAAGGCTGGCGTCGGCGGTTCGATTCCGTCCCTGGCCACCACATTCTAAACGACTTACACGATTCACCAAAAAACTGTTGCCGCTAATACGCCGCTAATTGAGATGGCGATTTTCACTCTCATTGCACCCTCTTGCTGCCCAAGCCAGACAGCGCATTAACCACCCTGCGCTGGCTCTCGGGAGTGAATTGTTGGTAGATGTCTAGCGTCGTACTTGCCCTCGAGTGGCGCACCTGTGCCTGAGCGTCGTTCACGTCGGCGCCCGCCATCTTTAACCAAGTCGCGTGACTGGTTCTCAGACAGCGCCAGTTCACGAATCCAATCCCTAGCTTCCTGCCGGCGGGCTTCAAGTGCCGACTCAGGACGTTGTTATCCCTCATCGGCTTTCCGTCGCGCACCAAGGGGAATCCCAAACCCTCGGGAGTGTCCTTCGATGCCTCATAGATGCGCGTCCCAAATCCGGCCTTGACCTTGATCGTGAGCCCCTTCAATCTCTGGAGCCGATCAACCACACAGCCATTGACGCTAATCGTTGCCCGCGATGCTTCAGACTTGGGAATATCCCAGTCTCCGCGGCAGTACCGCTCCTCGATCGTGATCCGTTCTCCTCCGTAAAGCAATTCCAAGCCTAAAAGATTTCGGTAGAACTGCACGGAAGCCTGCATGTTCGATACGTGCAAAGTAATTGCTGAAATTCCTGCTATCGTCGGTTTCATATCCCGTAGTGTATGTCGAATTTCCTTTTCCGGATCGGCGCACGCTCAGGTCGAGTCTTGCCTCTTGTTTTGCGCCCTTGATCGTGTGCAGATGCTAGTCTGACGTAGTCAGCGATGAGCAACCGTGACATTCAAGCCGCTTGGAAATATCACAAGGAGACGAAGCACTCTTATTGGAGTGTTCGTAGCAATCCTCACTTTCTGGACTGGGCGAATAAGCCCTTGCCATTCAAGATTTATCCAGGAATAGAGACATTCCCACTCCCCCGCGACGTATCGCAAACGGGTGTGGCCGCACTGTCCGCAATCGCCGATCGGGTACCCTCCTTGCGGGCCGATTCGGTCCCTGACCTTGAGGATCTGACTCGTATCCTTTATTTCTCGGCGGGAATTACCAAGCAGCGCACGTACCCAGGCGGAGAAATCTACTTTCGCGCTGCAGCCTGCACCGGAGCACTCTACGAGATCGAACTCTATGTTGTGGCCGGCGGCCTCCCGAGCTTGGATGCCGGTGTGTATCACTTCAACCCGGCTGATGTATCGCTGGGGCTTCTAATAAAAGGCGACTTTCGCGGGAACCTGGCAGAGGCTACAGCCATGGAATCCGTCGTGGCACATGCGCCCGTGATCATCATCTGCACCGGGACATACTGGAGCAACTCATGGAAGTACCAGGCCCGCACGTATCGCCATTTTGGTTGGGACAACGGCACCTTGCTGGCGAATATGCTGGCCGTTTCAGCAGCTTCGGGGCTGCCTGCCGAGATTGTGCTCGGATTCGTGGACGCGGAAGTGAACAGACTGCTTGATCTCGACACCCAGCGTGAGGTTTCGTTGTGCCTCATACCGATAGGACGGAGATCTGAGAGTTCGCCTGCACCCAGAGAGCTTTCAGCGCTTGGCCTGGAGACCATCCCGCTTTCAAAGTATGAGGTCGAGTATTCAGCCATGCTTCAGATGCACGAGGCGTCTTCTTTGAAGTCAAAAGAAGAGGTGGCTCAGTGGCGCGACAGACAGCAAGTCATTGTTTCTTCCGCGCCAACACACCAGTCA